>CACIGI010000001.1 GCA_902586125.1 uncultured Pelagibacteraceae bacterium
ATTTTGGTTATGCGAGGCAAGATAGAAAAGTTGTACCAAGAACATCTATATCAGCAAAGCTTGTTTCAAATTTAATAACTCAAGCAGGTGCAGACAGAGTTGTGACAGTAGATCTACACGCTGGTCAAATTCAAGGTTTTTTTGATATTCCTGTCGATAACCTTTTTGCAACTCCAATCTTTGCACGACACATTAAAAAAAAGATTAAAAGTAAAAATATAATCTGTGTTGCCCCAGATGTTGGTGGTACAGAAAGAGCGAGAGCACTTGGTAAAATTTTAAACATTGGTTTAGCTATTGTAGATAAAAGAAGACCAAAGCCTGGACAATCACAAGTAATGAATATTATTGGAGATGTAAAAGGTAAAACATGTATCTTGGTTGATGATATAATTGACTCTGGTGGTACTATCGTCAATGCCGCTAAGGCATTAAAACAAAGAGGTGCAAAAGAGGTTTATGTTTATATTACTCATGGAGTATTAAGTGGGGACGCGGTTAAAAAAATTAAAAATTCGGTTATTAAAAATTTAGTTATTACAGACACGATAGATAACAGCGAAAAAACAAAAAATGTTAAAAACATAGAAGTTTTACCTATTTCCGCCCTTATGGGAGAAGCTATAAAAAGAATTTCTAATTCAACATCAGTTTCAGATTTATTCAAATAATTACCTTGATTATTTATGAACATGGGTTAAAAACCTCTGTTTTATGAATTCTTTAGAAGCAAAGATCAGGGATAACAAAACTAAAGGTCAACTTAATGCCATCAGGAATGATGGTGGTGTTCCAGGGGTTATCTATGGAGGTAAAGACCAAAATCAAAAAGTTTCAATATCTAAGAAATTATTAAAAACCTTGATTGAGAAAGAAAACTTTTTATCAAATATCATTACTTTAAATGTAGATGGAAAATCTCAAAATGTATTACCTAGAGAAGTAAAATATCACATCATAAGTGATGAACCTACTCATGTAGATTTTCTAAGAGTTCTTCCTGGAGTAAAAATTAAGATTGAAGTTCCAGTTAACTTTATTAATCATGAAAAATCTCCAGGTTTAAAAAGAGGTGGAGTACTTAACATTGTAAGAAGAAAAGTTGAATTAAAATGCCCAAGTGAAAAAATACCAGAAAGTATTACTTTAGATTTAGATGGTATCGATATCGGGTCAAGTTTTAAAATTTCCTCAGTAAAACTAGATGCAGAAGTCACACCAACTATTCAAGGAAGAGATTTCGTAATTGCAACCTTAGCAGCACCGACGGTAATGAAAGAACCAGAAAAACCAGCAGAAGCAGAAGCCGCAGAGGGTGAAGAGGGTGCTGAGGGAGCAGAGGCAGCTGCAGCTGAAGGAGATAAACCAGCTGCGGAGGGCGATAAAAAAGAGGGTGACGATAAAAAACCTGCAGACAAAAAAGCTCCAGAAGAAAAAAAATAATCCACTAAATTTGAAAAACTAATTTTAACAGTCTATGCTTTTATTTGTAGGTTTAGGTAATCCAACTCCAGATAGTGAAAATAATAGACATAATGTTGGTTTTAAAATTATAGATTCCATCAATAAAAAGTTTGGGCTTACGAAACAAAAACCAAAATTCAAAGGTTTGTTAACAACTGGTAATATTGATAGTAAAAAAGTTTATGCCATCAAGCCCTTAACTTTCATGAATAACTCTGGAATATGTATTAGAGAACTAATTGAATATTTTAAAATTGAACCTGAAAATGTAATTGTTTTTCACGATGATCTTGATGTTGAATTTGGAAAAATAAAAGCGAAATTTGGTGGATCAAGTGCCGGCCACAATGGAATATCCTCTATTGATAAATTTATTGGAAAAGATTACTCAAGAGTAAGAATTGGTATAGGAAAACCAAAAGGACCTATTGAAGTATCTGATTATGTTTTGCAAAATTTTGATGATGAAGAAATTATGGGTGTAGAAAAAATATCCAAAAATATAACTGAGTCACTTTCGATACTTGTAGAAAAAAAATTAGATTTATTTTCAAGCACAGTTAATAATAAATAATGAGTTTTAAATGTGGGATCGTTGGATTACCTAATGTTGGTAAATCAACTCTTTTCAATGCACTAACAAATTCAAGCAAGGCACAGGCAGCTAATTTTCCTTTTTGTACAATAGATCCAAATATTGGAGTTGTAATAGTTCCTGATGAAAGATTAGACAATTTAGCTAAAATTTCAAAATCAAAAAAAATAATCAATACCACTATCTCTTTTGTTGATATTGCTGGATTGGTAAAAGGCGCATCTAAAGGTGAAGGTTTGGGTAATAAATTTCTTTCTCATATTAGAGAAGTCGATGCAATTATTCACATGATAAGGTGCTTTGACTCTAATGATATTCAAAATGTAAACCCTTCTGTTGACCCGGTTAGAGATATAGAAATTATAGAAACAGAGATGATGCTTGCAGATCTTGAATCTATTCAAAAAAGGTTAGAAAAAAATAATAAAAAAAATATTGATGAGGATCAAATCAAAATTCTTGAAATAGCTATGGATTGTATAAATAATAATAAAAGTTTTGATGATTTAAGAACCCAATTTAATAAAAAACAACTTAATCAATCTGGATTATTATCACTTAAACCTAAAATTTTTGTTTGTAACGTAGATGAACAAAGTGTTCAAAGTGGAAATAATTACACTCAATCATTTATTAATAAGTATGGAAACAATAATACTTTAATCGTCTCTGCAGACATAGAAAATCAAATAAATGAATTGGATAGTAATGAGAAAAAAAATTATATGGAAATGATTGGATTAAAGGAAACAGGATTGAATAAATTAATTAATAAAGGTTACAAAATTCTTGACCTAGATACATACTTTACATCTGGACCCGAAGAAACTCGAGCATGGACAATTGAAAAAAATTGCACTGCTCCAAAAGCTGCAGGCGAAATTCATACTGATTTTGAAAAAGGATTTATTCGGGCTGAAACTATTTCTTACGATGATTTCATATCCAATGATGGTTGGGTAAATTCAAAAAATAATGGAAAAATGAGATTAGAAGGGAAAGATTATATAGTTAAAGATGGAGACGTTTTAAACTTCCGTTTCAATACGTGACCATATTCTTTTCATACTAAAATAAACTAGGATAGTTAAAATAATTAAATACACGATAGCTTTAAAACCCATTTGATGTCTTGATTCTAAATGAGGTTCAGCTGACCACATCAAGAATGTTGTTACATCTTTTGACATTTGCTCAACAGAAGCTATTGTACCATCAGAGTATTCTACTAATCCATCTGATAACTGATTAGCCATTTTAATTTTATTCCCATACATATATTTATTATAATACACACCATCATCTAAAGTAACTCCAGCTGGTGGGTCTTCATATCCTTGAAGCAATGAGTAAATATAATCTACCCCACCCCCTCTTGCTTTAACTAGCACAGACATGTCTGGTGGATAAGCACCTCCATTTGCAGCTTGAGCAGCTTGAACGTTATCATAGGGCATTACAAACTTATCTGATAATCTGCCCGGACGAGTAAACATATCACCGTCTGAATTAGGTCCATCCTTGACTTCAAAAGATGCAGCAATAGCTTTTGCTTGCTCTATAGAAAATTCTGGTCCCCCTTTCTCAGCTAAGTTTCTATAACTTAAATATTTCATTGAATGACAAGAAGAGCACACCTCTGTGTAGACTTGATAACCTCTTTGAAGTGCAGCTCGATCAAACTTTCCAAAGAGTCCTTTGAAGCTCCAATCGGTTTTTAAATATTCAACTTTTTCTGCAGCTTGAGTGCTCAATGAAAGTCCAGAAAATAAGATAATAAATGAAAATATTTTAAAAAAATTTTTCACTTATTTATTTAAACTTTCCTTGTTCTTTGCTGTGGCTAAATTAGGTGAACCACCTAGTATCGGTTCGGTAATACTTAATGGAATTGGAAGAGTTTTTTCTTTCCAACCTAAAACTGGAAGTATTACTAAAAAATGTAAGAAATAGTATGCTGTAGCTACTCTAGCAACTAACAGATATAATCCCTCTGCTGGCATAGCACCAACATATCCCAGGATCAAAACATCAGCGACAAGGATCCAATAAAATTGTCTGTATAAAGGTCTAAATACTGCTGATCTAATTTTTGAGGTATCGAGCCATGGAAGAGCTGCTAAAATTAAAATAGCAGATAACATTGCAACTACTCCTAAAAGTTTATCTGGGACCGATCTTAAAATTGCATAGAATGGTAATAAATACCACTCCGGAACAATATGTGCCGGCGTAACTAACGGATTAGCTTCAATATAATTATCTGCATGACCTAAAATATTTGGCGTATAAAAAACAAAAAATGCAAAAACAATCATAAACATTAGTAAAGCAAAACCATCTTTTATTACAATGTATGGATGGAATGGTACTGTATCTTTTGAAGGTTTTTTAATGTCAATTCCAACTGGATTATTATTTCCAGGAACATGAAGTGCCCATATGTGAAGAACAACTAAACCTAAAATTAAAAAAGGTATTAAATAGTGAAGTGTAAAAAATCTTGTTAAAGTAGGATTATCAACTGAGTAACCTCCCCATAACCAAGTAACAATACCCTCGCCTACTAAAGGAATTGCACTAAATAGATTTGTAATTACAGTTGCACCCCAGAAACTCATTTGGCCCCATGGAAGTACATAACCCAAAAATGCAGCTGCCATCATTAATAAATAAATGATGATACCTATTATCCAAATTATTTCCCTAGGAGCTTTGTAAGAACCATAAAATAGTGATCTAAATATATGAATATAAACAGCCAAAAAAAACATTGAAGCACCATTTGCATGAATGTATCTAATTAACCAACCATAGTTAACATCTCTCATAATATGCTCGACACTATCAAAAGCCATATCAGCATGAGCAATATAATGCATTGCAAGAACTAAACCCGTTACAATTTGAGTAATCAAACAAAAAGTTAATATTCCACCAAACGTCCACCAATAATTTAAATTTTTAGGTGTGGGATAATCAGTTAAGTGATTTGCAAGAGTTAATAATGGTAAACGATCGTTAAACCATTTTCCAAATTTTGATTTCGGTGTGTATTCGTGATCACTCATAATAATTATCCAATTTTAATTGTATTAGCATTAACAAATTCGTATTTAGGGATCTCCATATTAGTCGGAGCTGGTCCCTTTCTAATTCTTCCAGAGATATCATAGTGCGAACCATGACAAGGACAAAACCATCCATTGTATTCGCCTTTTTGATCTAAAGGAACACAGCCTAAGTGAGTGCACACTCCAAGCATGACTAACCACTCGGGGTTCGCTGCACGATCCTCATCTTTTTCTGGATGTTTTAAATCTTCTAAATTTACAGATCTTGCTTCAGCTATCTCATCTTGTGTTCTTCTACGAATAAAAACTGGTTTACCTCTCCATAAAACTGTAATTGTTTTACCTGGATTAACCGCACTTACATCAACCTCAGTGCTCGCCAAAGCTTTGACTGATGCGTCTGGGTTCATCTGATCAATCATTGGCCATATCGTTGCACCAACACCAACCGCACCAACTGCATAAGTTGCTGTGAATAAGAAATCTCGTCTATTAGTTTTTTTTTCTGACATCAATAATAGTTAAATATACTCAATAATGCTTTTTTCTACTTAAATATATGATTTCATATAATATAAAATGATAAATTTACTACTGAAAGAATGACACAGAATTTGATAAATCATGGCCCAAAAATTGCTTTATTTGAACCAGACATACCTCAAAATACAGCAGCAATAATAAGAACCTGTGCGTGCCTAGGTGCAAAACTTGAAATAATAGAGCCTTGCGGGTTTATGCTAAATGACAGAAGATTTAAGCGAGTCGTTATGGATTATATGAATGAAAAAGACATAAAATTCCATCAAAGCTCAGACGATTTTTTTAAATCGAAAAAAGATCAAAGAATAGTTCTAATGACCACAAAAGCCTCTGTTTCTTACACAAAATTTAAGTTTAATAAAAATGACACTATTCTTTTTGGTAGAGAAAGTGCCGGAGTTCCAAATGAGGTTCACAAAAAAATTAAAGATAGACTCAAAATTCCTATGAAAAACAATAAGCGCTCACTTAATATTGCATCTTCTGTTGCAATCATATTGGCAGAAAGTTTAAAACAAACTAAATTAATCTAATATGGATTTAGAAATTAAAAAAGACATCACAAGTAACTGGTTCAAAATGCTACAAGAAGCTATTTGGCATACTATAACTAACCTTGAAAGAAAAGATGCGGATATCAAAACCACTGTTTGGAACAGAAGTAAAAAAAGAGATGAAGGAGGTGGAGAATTTAGAATTTTAGAAAATGGAAAAATATTTGATAAAGTCGGAGTAAATTTTTCTAAAGTTCATGGAAAATTCCCAAAACAATTTCAAAAAAATATTTTAGGTGCAAAAAAAAATCCCAGTTTTTGGGCTTCTGGTATTTCCGTTGTGATGCATATGAAAAATCCCATGATCCCTGCCATGCATTTTAATACAAGATATATCTGCACAACTCAGGACTGGTTTGGTGGTGGTATGGATGTAACCCCATCAATAAAAGATGATAAGGAAAAAAAAGAATTTCATAAAACCCTAAAAAAAATGTGTGATCAACACAATAAGAAATATTACACAAAATATAAAAAATGGTGTGATGAATATTTTTATTTACCTCATAGAAAAGAGCCAAGGGGTATTGGTGGAATTTTTTTTGATTATAAAAAAGATAATTTTGAGAAAGATTTTAAATTTGTAAGAGATGTGGGGATCACTTTTCAATTTATTTTTGAAAAAATCATTAGAAAAAAAATGAAGAAAAAGTGGACTAAAAAACATAAAGAATTACAATTCATAAAAAGAGGTCGTTATACAGAATTTAACTTACTCTATGACCGAGGAACAAAATTTGGTTTGCAAACTGGTGGAAACGTTGAAGGTATTTTAATGTCATTACCTCCGTTAGCAAAATGGAAATAACATGGACAAAGAACCAATTACTTTAAATGGCCTAAATAAACTTAAAGATGAATTAATCTTTTTAAAAGAAAAAAAAAGACCTGAGATTGTAGCGGCGATTGCTGAAGCGAGGTCACATGGTGATCTAAAAGAAAATGCAGAGTACCACGCTGCAAAAGAAGAGCAGTCTCATAATGAGGGAAGGATTACTGAAATTAATGATATCATTGCTAGAGCAAATGTCATTGATGTTACGAAATTAAATAATGATGGAAAAGTTATCTTTGGCTCGACTGTGTTTTTAGAAAATTTAGATACTGGAGAAAAAATAAATTATAAGATTGTAGGAAAAGATGAAGCTGATCTCAAACAAAAATTAATTTATTTTCAATCGCCTATAGGCAAAGGTTTAATAGGAAAAAATAAAAATGATTTAGTTGAAATAAAAACTCCTGCCGGGGTCAAAAATTTTGAAATTAAAGACGTAAAATATATCTAATTGTTAACAATTTGACTTACTTGTTTATCTGAAATTTGAAAATTATTTTTCACCCATTCTTCCTCAATTATTTTTAATTTTGCACCCAATTGTTTACCCTCAGGAATATTGAATTTTTCCATTAAAAATTCTGCACCCACAGGCATTTTTGGTACTGTTTTATCTTTGTAGAAATCAATTAATCTTTGAATATTTTCAGAATTTTTTTTTGATTTTATTAAATAATAATTGAGAATATCAGTTACAGCTTGTTTTCCATTATAATAAAAAATACCATTAAAGTTTTCCTCTCTAAAAGTTTTTGGTCCAATTTTTTCCTTAAAAAAATTATCAATAATTTTAATTCTTTTTTGATCTTTTTTAGAAATATTAAATTTGTACATAAAATAATCTGCATTATCTGTCTCATCAATAATCATTAAAGATAATAGAAAGACAAAATCAGCCTTATTAATTATTTGTTTTTTTTTTGAGTTTAATTTTGAAAAAGTTTTTAAATTATTTAATTCAGGAAAAACAATTAAAAATAATTCTGAGCTCAATTTATCATCAGCTAATTTTTCTAATATTTCTAAGTGAGTTATTTTTTTTAGCTCATCTAATAGTCTCTCTTTAGATAATTTTGAGATACCACCGATATTAATTTTAAGTTTTCTGATTAATTCTGGATTATGCGGATGCTTTGAGTAATGGGCGAAAAATCTTAAATATCTTAAAATTCTCAAATAATCTTCTTTAATTCTTTTATCAGCATCTCCTATAAAATTTACGAAACCGTTTTCTAAATCTTTTTTACCCTCAAAAGGATCGAACAAGTTTCCATCTTCATCCGCGTAAATGGAATTGATGGTAAAATCCCTTCTTAATGCATCCTCTTTCCAATTTTTTGAAAATTTCACTTTTGCATGTCTTCCATCTGTTAAAATATCTTCTCTCAATGAGGTAATCTCAAATTTGTACCCTTCTATAAGTGCTGTAATTGTTCCATGTTCAATACCAGTCTCGTAATAATCAATTTTATTTTCTTTCAAAACTTCACAAACCTTTTGAGGATCAAGATTTGTAGCCATATCAATATCATTTACTATTTCTTTATTAATGATTTTTCTTATGCAACCTCCTACAAATCTTACTTCACTATCTGATGAATAAGAATTTATGGCTTTAAATATTTTATTTGCTGGAGTATTTTTTGTTAAATCTCGAATATTTTGACTTATATAATTTAAATTATTTGATCTAAAAAAAATTATATCTAAAAAATTTTTCATACTTGGCTGGGGCGCTAGGATTCGAACCTAGGATGCAGGTACCAAAAACCCGTGCCTTACCGCTTGGCTACGCCCCAATATTAAGTTCGTATAACACAAAAAAATCAAATTTATATAGTTTTTGAGGCTATACACCAGATATTTTTGTATTTTTGAATAAACCTTTTTTTCGCACGTTCACATCTTTTTTTTGTTTGAAAATATGCAACTAAAGCTGATCCCGATCCTGTCATTCTTACAAAAACTGGGTTTAGAGAATTCTCTAAATAAAGTTTCATATTTTTTAATCTTGGGTATTTTAAAAAAGCTATTGTTTCTAAGGAATTTTTCATATCTTTTAAAAAATTGATATCAAACATTTTTTTGGCTCCCTTACCAAATTTTGCTTTATCAAACTTTCTAACCTTTGAATAAATATACTTAGTCGAACAACCAAAATTTGGTTTTACGATTAATGGGTAAATTTTTTTTACATTATTGAAATACTTTATTTTATTTCTTGAATTTAAAATCTTACTTTTATGATTTAAGCCTAACATCACATCTGAACCAATTAACTTAGAAATTTTTAACATTTCCTTATTTTTGATATTGATTATTCTCTTATGAGCCAAATATCTTAGTATACTTGCTGCATTCATTGAGCCACCGCCAAGACCAGCTTTATCAGGTATAGATTTTTTGATTTTAATTTGAAATCTTTGGTTTTTCAAAAATTTTTTTTTTTCTAAGATTTCAAATAATTTAGAAACAGTATTTTTCTTACCTATCCTTCGAGAAAATTTTCCATTGAATGAAATTAAATGTTTTTTTGATTTGATTTCTTTTATCAAAATTATGTCGTGCAAATCTACGAAGCTTATTATGCTCTCTATATTGTGCAAAGATTTACTTTTGCTTATAACATTTAATGCCAAATTTAATTTCGCGTGTGATTTTATTCTGGAAAAAGGCATTAAGAGCTTTTGAGACCTTCGATCATCTTAATATTAATTTTTTCAATTAATTCTTTTTCAGTATCTTTCATTTTCAATACATTGGTCCAAAAATATCTAGCCTGGATTTTTCTATTGAGCTTCCACAAAATATCGCCGTAATGGTCATTCACTATCGGATCATCCGGCATCAATTCTACGGCTCTTTTCAAAAATTTTTCAGCTCTTGGATAATCATCAGTTAAATAATAAGCCCAACCAATAGAGTCTATTATATATGGATCATCACTCTCAAGTTCGTAGGCTGTTTCAAGCATTTTAATCGCTTCATTTATTTTATAATCCCTCTCAAGCCATGAATAAGCAAGGTAATTTAGTATATAAGCATCGTCAGGTGTAATTTGAAGTGCATCAATTAAATCTTTATCGGCTTTTGCATAATTTTTAATTCGTTCATATGTGCCTCCTCTTCGATAAAGAATATCTGACTTGATATCCGAATTATCATCTAAATTTTCAATAATTTTAGAGTAATAACTTATTGCTTCTTCGTAATTTTTTGCTTTTTTATAAAAATTAGCAACATCAAATAATATTTTTTCATTTGGATTTTCAATTTTGTCAAAATTAAATTTAATAAAGTTAAGAGACTCTTGATTATTTCTTTGCGCTGAAATTATTTGCGCTTCTTTTTTTAATCTAAACCAATAGTAAAAATCATCATCCTTTTTAAATTTTTTAAGAACCTTTTTTGCCTTTTCATAATCTTTGTTAAAATAATGATTTTCTGCAACTAGTGATAAATTAAACACAAATCTTGGATTAAGAAAATTTGATAAATTTAAGTAAAAATTTGACATTTCGTAATTGTCTTGTGCAGAATACAGATTTGATATTAAAAACAAAAATTCAGCAATTAAATCATTATGATTTTTACATGAAAAGACCTCTTTAAATTTTTGTAAGTTTCCATTGTCGATCCAACTTTTACCTTGTGATAGTAGCAATGTTGAATTTAAAAATTCTATTTCATCAGTAATTACTTTTGCTTCATTTAAGTTATCGTTTTCAACTAGATAACTTATATAAAAATAAATATATCTAGTAAAATCCGACTCAGGATCATTTATCAATTTTGAGAAATATCTCCCTGTATTAGGATCATCTAAATAACACTTTTGAAATGTTTCTGAGATATAAGATAGTCTTCCAAAGTTTTTCTTATCGTCTAAAAATTTTTTTTCTTTAAAGAGATAAACATATTGTTTTAAGCTTTCTAGAATTGCTAAATTAAACCTATCCTCTTCTGCAAAATTATTTGCAATAGAAATATATTCATAGGCAATATCTAACTCATTTTTTTTTAAACTATCAATTATTAATAATAAATAAGAGTCGAAAAAATCTATATTTTCATTTTCATAATTTTGTTTAATAATTTGAATCGCTTGCAATACTTTATTCTCCAATACTAACGAGGATACATATCTTTTTAAAAATGGATCATGAGCATTAATCAAAATTTTAGATGAATTAAAAAAATCTAAAGCTTCAGAATTTTTTTTATTACCAAAAGCAACTATACCTGAAAAATATTTTGATAAATTTTTAGAATCAATTTTTTCAAAAGAATTACTTTTCGTAAACAAAGTGTTCTGATAAAATAATAATATAATAAGTATAAATTTTATATTTTTAAGAACCATTACTACATTGTATGATTAAAAAGACTTTAAATCAAAATGCTAAATATGCTCAAGAATTTATGAAAACAATTGAAACTGATTTTATTTTTAGCGATAAACCAATTAATAGATTTAAAGTCAACTCAGCTAAAAATAAAAACACCTCAATAAATAAAAATAAATTGCTGAATGATCTTAAAACGAAGATTAATTCAATTGAAAATTGTAATTTGAAAAATAATTCTAAGAATTTGGTCTTGGGCGAAGGTAACATTAATGCTGATGTGATGTTAATTGGAGAAACTCCAGGCGAAATAGAGGATGAAACAGGTTTATGCTTTCAAGGAGAAGTGGGCAATCTCTTGAACAAAATGTTACTAGCAATCGATATAAAAAGAGAAAATATTTACACTACCTACTCAATTAATTTCAGACCACCAGAAGATAGAAAACCCACCGGACAGGAGATAAAACGGTATGCAATATTTTTAAAAGAGCACATTGCGATAATAGATCCAAAAATTTTAATTTTAATGGGTAGCACAGCAATGGAGGCAATTACAGGATTAAGCAAAATATCTAATGAAAGAGGTAAGTGGAAAGAAATAATTTTAAAGAACAAAACTATTCCTATCATGATTTCTTTTAGCCCCTCCTATCTAATTAGATTTCCAGAAAATAAAAAATTTTCATGGGAAGATCTAAAAAAAATTAAACAAAAAATTCAAGATTTAAATATTAGGATTTAATGAAAACTATTGCTGGAGTTGATGAAGTTGGCAGGGGTAGCTTAATTGGACCTGTTTATGCAGCAGCCGTAATATTGAACAAGACCATCAATAAGAAGTTATTGAAAGACTCAAAAAGTTTGAAAAAAAATAAACGAGAATTTTTAGCTAAATACATAAAAAAAAACTCTATTTGGGCTACAGGTAAAGCTTCTGTCTCAGAAATTGAAAAAATAAATATTCTTCATGCAAGCCTATTAGCTATGGAAAGAGCGATTAAAAAACTCAAAAAAAAACCAAAACTGATTTTAGTCGATGGAAATAAAACACCAAATTTAAAAAATTATAAACTTCAATCAGTCATTAAAGGTGATCAAAAAATACCATCAATTTCTGCAGCATCAATCATAGCAAAAGTTACACGTGATAAAATGATCTCTAGGTTAGGTAAGAAATTTAAAAATTATTACTGGAGTAAAAATTATGGATATGGAACTAAACAACATCTTAAAGCTATAAAAAAATTTGGGATTACTTCTCACCATAGAAAAACCTTTTCACCGATCAGCAAGTTAAAATAGGTTTCACGTAGAAACACCAGATGTAGTTGTTGTGAACCACTATCATACAAATGGAATCCAAATAATTCAATCCTAGGTTGACCCAAGAATCTTTTTGGAGTCTAATTTATTTTTTATAAAATGAATTTAGATTTAAAAAATAAATTAATAAATAGAGATAGTTTAAGGGAACTTAAAAAAATCCCTAGTGAGACTTTTGATTTAATTTTTGCTGACCCTCCTTACAACTTACAATTAAGAAATGAGCTTATAAGACCCGATAGGTCTAAGGTAAATGCAGTCAATGATAAATGGGATCAATTTGAAAATTTTAAAAAGTATGATGAATTTACTTACTCGTGGTTAACAGAATGTAAAAGAATTTTAAAAAAAAATGGAGCTATTTGGGTGATTGGCAGTTACCATAACATTTTTAGAGTTGGCACCGCTATCCAAAATTTAGGTTTTTGGATTTTAAATGACGTCATCTGGAATAAAAAAAATCCTATGCCAAATTTCAGAGGGACACGTTTTACTAATGCACATGAAACGTTGATTTGGGCATCAAAATCAGAGAAATCAAAATATACTTTTAATTATCAATCTTTAAAATGTTTAAATGATGATCTTCAAATGAGATCGAACTGGGAGTTGCCGATTTGTAATGGTTCTGAAAGACTTAAAAAGAATGGTAAAAAAGTGCATTCTACTCAAAAACCTGAGGCTCTACTTCACAGAATTTTATTAGCAACCTCAAATAAAAATGATTTAGTTTTAGATCCTTTTTTAGGATCAGGAACAACAGCAACAGTTGCAAAAAAATTGGGTAGAAATTATTACGGAATTGAAAAAGAAAAAACCTATTATAAGGCAGCTGAACAACGACTAAAAAATACAAAACCTATAGAAGATGATTATTTAGATACTTTGCAAAATGGTAGATCTAAGCCAAGAATACCTTTTGGGTCATTGGTTGAATTAGGAATAATTAAACCAGGCACCACTATTTTTGATGATAAAAAGAAAATAAGTGCAAAAATTATGGCTGATGGAAGTATAAAACATGCCAAAAAAGAAGGCTCTATTCACAAGGTAGCCGCATCAATATTGGGAGCAGAAAGTTGTAATGGTTGGACTTATTGGCATTATAATCTTAATGGGCAAATAGTACCTATAGATAATTTAAGACAAAGATTAATTTCAAAAAATTAATTATTATAAATTTTACCTAAATAAGAGTCTAAAAACTTTTTGTTTTTAATAAATTTTTTCAAAAAAATATTTCTAAAAAAAACAGCTACAGGATTAGATAAATGAAATGCGAATTGATTTAGTTTAGATCTTTTATTAACCATTTTAGTTTTAATAACTCTATTTTTAAAGAAATTCCCTTCTGAGTTATTTTCTATACTTTTATATAATTCATAAGCACCTTCTATGGACTGAGATGCCCCCTGAGCAAATGAAGGAGGAAAAGCAAAAAAAGCATCACCTATAAAATTAATGTTATCATTATTTGTTTTAAAAAAGTCTTTACTAACAAATACTGGGAATATTTTTAAATCCTTAATTTTATCAAAAAACTCTTTATTTTCTTTTGGAACCTTTTCTAAAACTTTTCTAATGAAGGAATTTTCTTTGAATAAAGAATAATTTTTTTGTTGTTCTAAAGTAAGTCCATACTTCATAATTGCTATAAAATTTAAGTCTCCATTTTGATTTACTGGATAAATTACCTGATGAAAATCAGAGCCTAAAAATAATGAAATATTTTCATTATCGATTTCGCAAGAATTTGTTATCTTTCCTCTAATCGCTAGTGTGTTGCTGTATTTTGGTTGACTTTTATTGTTGGAAATCAAACTTCTACTTTTTGAAAAAACTCCATCTGAAATGATTAAATAATCACATTCGAAAATTTCATTGTTTTCAAAAGTAAGTTGAATTTTCTGATTTTCTTTATTTATACTCGAAACATTATGATTAAATTTAATTAAATTTTCTATATCCTTTTTCAAAAAATTTATTAAATCAGATCTTTTCAAAGTAGTGTACTGACAATTCTCTGAATTGAAATCAGAGATATTCAAATCACATATCTTTTTGAAGTTTTTAGATGAAAAAAAAATAATCTTTTTTGGATTAAACTTTCTTGCATTTTCAAATTTATTAAATTCAATTTCATTTAAGAGCTTCACACTATTTACGGATAATTGAATTCCATAACCTTCCTCAAGATTAATCGAATTATTTTTCTCATAA
Source organism: uncultured Pelagibacteraceae bacterium (assembly GCA_902586125.1). Lineage (GTDB taxonomy): Bacteria > Pseudomonadota > Alphaproteobacteria > Pelagibacterales > Pelagibacteraceae > Pelagibacter. The sequence continues at coordinate 14,958 of CACIGI010000001.1, forward strand.
ATTACCACTTGATAATCTGAGTTTTTCTTGAACAAATTAGCAATAAATAATCCTGAAATACCGGCTCCGATAATGGCTATTTTTTTCATAAGTTGCCCTCTAAATATTTAACAACTTTTTTTGTAAATGTTGGCAACATAGAATTACCAATTTTTTTTTGATCAACCCAATAAGAAGAGGATATTTCTCTAACATTTTTTGGATATTGAATTTTAATATTCATATTCATGTTGGACATTTTAAAATTTATAGTTTTATTAAATCTTTTGGGTTTAGATAATTCCTGCATTGGAAATATTCTTAAGTTTTTGAGAAATTTAAATTTTGTATTTTTAACCAATAAATATTTTTTATCTTTTTTATAAACATTTAAAATAAAGTACTTATCTATATTTTTTTTACTATTCTTTACAAGTTTGAAATCTTTTTTACGAAATGATTTACATTTCTTTGAAATTGGACATTTTAAACAGTTGGGATTTGTAGGTTTACAAATCAAAGCCCCTAATTCCATTAAAGCCTGGGCATAATCGCTAGACCTTGGAGATGTTCCTAATATTGATTTTTTTTTGTGAAGATTTTCCTTGGTAATTTCTTTTTCTTTTTTGAGAAAAAGATATCTTTTTAAAACTCTCTCAACATTTCCATCTAGCGGTATAAAAGACTTATTAAATGCGATCGCCAAAATTGCACTTGCGGTATAATTTCCAATTCCTGGTAAAGAAATTAAATCATCAAAAGTATCTGGCAATTTCCCTTGAAAATTTTTTTTAACAACTTGAGCAGTTCTTCTTAAATTTTTTACTCTAGAATAATATCCAAGACCTTCCCAGAGCTTATATAGTTTTTTATCACTAGTTTTGGCAAGTGAACTGAGATTTGGAATGTTTTTAATGAAGCGATTAAAATAAGGAATAACTGTTACAACCTGAGTTTGTTGTAACATAAATTCACTTACTAATGTAAAATATTGTTTTTTAGAGGGTGAAACATTTTTTCGCCATGGTAATGATCTTTTATTTAAATCGTACCAATTAAGAATTTTTTTTGTTACAAATTGATCTTTCATATGCAATATAAAAAATATATTAAGCAGAGAACTGGTGGCATTCAAGGATTAAGGTCTTTCAATGACACTTTGCCAAAAAATATTAAAAAGTTTATTAATAAAAGAGGTCATATTTATTCCGAAACACTCAATAATTGGAAATTCATTGCTGGTGAAAAATTATTTAAAGTTTGTTACCCAAAATCTTTTAAGAATACTAACAAGTTCAGTGTAAGCACACTCTTAATAATGGTGCAAAGAGGTCATGAAGTTGAGTTAGAATATTCGAAAAAAGAAATTATGGATAGAATGAATGCTTTTTTTAAAGATGAAGTTGTAAAACGGATTAAATTTACAAGTTTTAACGATGAAAATAAAATAGATAATCAGAAGATAATTCAGAATAAACCTGTGACAAACAATAAATATAAAAATAAACTTAATGATGTTAAAAATGATGAAATCAAAAATTCTTTAATTGAATTAACTAAAGTTTTTAAAGAAAAATGAATAAATTATTTCTATTTTTAATATTAATTTTTGGATTAAGTACTAGTGCTTACGCAGAAATAAAGAGAATAGTTTCAGGAAATCAAAATGCAAAGATTACAATAATTGCTTACGAGTCTCTGACATGTAGCCATTGTGCAAATTTTCATAAAGATGTTTACCCCTCTCTTAAAAAAGATTTCATAGATACAGGACTAGTCAAAATAGAATTTCGACACTTTCCTTTAGATATTGCTGCTTTAAATGCCTCAAAAATTTCTCTGTGTAAACAAGATCAAAGCCTAGAGATTTTGGAAAAACTCTACTCTAATCAACAAGCTTGGATAAAAGGTAAGGGAATAGAAGAAGTAAATAATAATTTGAAAAAATTTCTAAAAAAATCTGGGTTTGATATTGATTTTGAAAAATGTATTAACAACAAAGAAATAGAGGATTATGTTTTAAATGATCGAATCGAGGGGACAAAAAATTTTAAAGTTAATTCTACTCCTACGATAATAATTAATAACGAAAAGTTCGAAAAATCTCTTAATTATAAAAATTTAAAAAAAACATTGGAAAAACTGATATAAGTTAATCCATGGAGTTTAAAAAAATCCAACTCAATGGATTTAAGTCATTTGCAGACAAAACTAATTTCTTAATTGAAAATGGTTTAACAGGTATTGTTGGCCCAAATGGTTGCGGAAAATCAAATATTGTTGAATCTTTAAGATGGGTAATGGGTGAAACATCTGCAAAAAGCATGCGAGGATCGGGCATGGAAGATGTCATATTTTCAGGAACATCAAACAAACCTTCTAAAAATATTGCTGAAGTTTCGGTAACTGTTGCCAATGAAAATAACGAGGGTCCAGTGCAATTTAGAGAGCTAGATGAAATAAATGTTAGAAGAAAAATAGAAAAAGATAAAGGTTCGAAGTTTTATATTAATGATAGAGAAGTTAGAGCAAGGGATGCTCAAATGTTTTTCGCAGATTTATCAACTGGAGCTCACTCTCCATCAATGATTAGTCAGGGCAGAATTGGTGCCCTTGTTACTGCAAAACCTACTGATAGAAGAGCAATTTTAGAGGAAGCTGCAGGAATTTCTGGATTACATGTTAGAAGACATGAAGCTGAACTAAGGTTGAGCGCTGCAGAAAATAATCTAAAGAGAGCTGATGAATTAAGAAGGCAACAGGAAAGGCAACTAGCAAATTTACAAAAACAGGCTGAAGAGGCTACAAAATACAAAAATATTTCTGATGAAATAAAAAAAATTGAAGCAGGACTATATTATCTAAAATTACTAGAGATCGATAAAGAAATTAAAATAGAAAATGAAATTAATACAGAAGCAGAAACTGAAGTCAGTGGTTTTAATAATAAAATTAACGAATTAGAGAAACTGATTAAAACTGAGGTTGATAAAATAACTCCTCTACGAGAAAAAAATATTGAAAATTTATCGAAGATACAAAGGCTAAACTTAGAGCTAAAAAGTCTAGATGAGGAAAATAGTAGAATTCAAGACGAAATAGAAAACGTAAAAAAATCTCTACAAACAATAGATGATGATATTAGTAGGGAAAGAGGAATAGTGATTGATGCAAACTCAAATGAAAAAAGACTGAAAGAAGAAAAAAGTGAGCTTATTGAAATCGACTCAAAATATTATCAAACAGAGAAACAATCGAACGAAGATTTGGAAAACAGCAAGAATAAGTTAAAATCAGAAATCGATAAAATTAAACAATTAATTAATTCACAAAAAAATGATGATGCAATTAAATCACTTGATGATTGCCAATTTGTCATCGAAGAATACGCAGATAGTTATAGTAAAAATCAAAATATCAAAAGAGAGTCTGTCAAAAGAAATGAGAGAATTGCAATAATTGATAAGGAAATTGAGAGTTGGAAAAATCTTTTATCTAATTCGGAAAAAATGGTTGCAGAATTAAGTGATAGAAAAAATAAACTTAATGTGCAACGAGATAAACTTGATAATCAACCAAAATTTCAGGCAGAAAAAAAAGGGCAAATTTCAGAAAATTTGAGAATTTCTGAAAATGAAAAAAATGAGAATGAGCAAATTATCAATACCACAGATGAAAAAATTGACACTCTTAGAAATCAATTAAATGAGATACAAGAACAATCTATTCAGATAAGAGAACGAAAAGCAAGTTCAGGGGCAACAATTGAAGGACTTAAAAAAAGAAAAAATGATTTAGTAGATAGAATTATCTCTGAGCTAAATCTTACAGAAGAAAACATTTTAGAAAATTCAAATTTATTTGGTGTAGAAGAACTGCCAGATGCTGTTAATCAAGAAGACTTATTAGATAAAAAAAAACAAGAGAGAGAAAAATTAGGCTCGGTTAACCTAAAGGCTGATGAAGAGACTGTAAAATACGAAACAGAAATTAAGAAAATGGAACAAGATAGAGCAGACTTAGTTACAGCAATTATAAAACTTAAAGATAGTATTAATGAATTAAATCAAAAAGGAAGGGAAAGACTCATTGAGGCATTTGATAAGGTAAATAGAAAATTTAATGAGGTATATACAAAATTATTTAATGGTGGAAATGCTAAGCTTGAATTGGTTGACTCTGATGACCCTTTAGAAGCTGGTTTGGAAATGTTAGTAAGTCCTCCTGGAAAAAGACTCCAGTCGATAACTTTATTGTCAGGTGGTGAGCAGGCTTTGACTGCACTATCTTTAATTTTTGCAGTTTTTTTAACTAACCCCTCGCCTATATGTGTTTTGGACGAGGTTGATGCACCTTTAGATGATGCCAACGTAACAAGATTTTGTGGCTTGCTTGAAGAACTAATTAAAATTACAAATACCAAATTCATCATTGTTACTCACCATGCTTTGACAATGTCAAAAATGAATAGACTTTATGGTGTCACCATGCCTGAAAAAGGAATTAGTCAGCTTGTGGCTGTTGATTTACAAAAAGCAGAAAGCATGGTTGCTTAAGTAATTAATTAAAATGTCAAAAGATCCATTCAAAACTCGCTTAGAGATTGCAAAGAAAAAGGTTTCAAAAAGAGATCTAGAAAATAAAAAAGATAATCAATCTCCAATTGGCACTGCTTTTAAGCTAAGTACTGAGCTAGTTTCAGCAGTCGCCGTAGGGACAATTATTGGGTTTCTTTTGGACAAGACCTTTGGTACTAAACCCTGGTTAATTTTAATATTTTTTTTTGTAGGGGTAGTTGCAGGGATTATTAATGTAATTAGATCCGCAAAAAAAATGCAAAAATAGATAAGGATTTATGGCAGCTAACCCAATGACACAATTCGAAGTTTATAGGATTGGTCCAGAAATAAAAGTAGGCGCTTTTGATATTTCTTTTACTAACGCTAGTTTATTCATGGTCATTAGTTCTCTTGCGATTTTAATAATATTTAACCTTGGTTCAAAGAAAAATTCAATACTGCCGAATAAGATCCAGCTCTTAGCTGAATTAAGCTATTCATTTGTCTCAAAAATGATCAGTGATACTGCTGGTTCAAAAGCTAAACCATATTTTTCATTTATCTTTTCATTATTTATGTTTGTTTTGTTTTGTAACATGTTCGGCATGATACCTTACACTTTTACAGTGACTAGTCATATCATTGTGACTTTCATATTAGCAGCTTTTATTTTTATTGGAGTTACAGTTATTGGTTTTATAAAACATGGCTTTGGTTACTTAAAACTATTTGTTCCAGGTGGTGTTCCTATCGTACTTTTACCATTAATTGTGGTCATTGAAATTATTTCATATCTAAGTAGACCTATCAGCTTATCGGTAAGATTGTTTGCTAACATGATGGCTGGACACACTATGATGAAGGTTTTCGGGGGCTTTGTTGTAAGCCTCGGAATTGTTGGTGGATGGCTTCCACTGAGTTTTTCAGTTGCTTTAACTGGTTTGGAGATACTAGTTGCTTTTCTTCAAGCTTATGTTTTTGCAATTTTAACATGCATTTATTTAAATGATGCATTAAATTTACACCATTAACTTATAAGGAGGATATAATGGAATTAGAAGCAGCAAAAATGATTGGAGCAGGACTTGCAGCAATAGCTTTGGCTGGAGCTGGAGTAGGTATCGGAATAATTTTTGGAAATTATTTATCTGGTGCAATGAGAAATCCATCTGCAGCCCAAAAACAATTTCCTAATTTGCTTTTAGGATTTGCTCTTGCAGAAGCAACAGGATTATTTGGATTAGTTGTTGCATTGATTATACTTTTCGCATTTTAATTAATGTTTAAAAAAATATTTTTATATTCATTAATTGCAAATTTCTTTTTTACAAAAAAGACTTTTGCAGCGGAGAGTGGAGGAATGCCTCAATTAAATCCAGAGTTTTGGATTTCACAAATCTTCTGGCTCGTACTCACGTTTGGAGTATTGTACATTGTTTTATCCAAACTTATACTACCCAAAATAAGTGCAAACTTAGAATTAAGAAAATCACAAATCCAAGAAAATATTGAGGCAGCTGAAAAACAAAGGGAAAGTAGTGAAGCTAAACTAAAAGAATTTGATGGGATTATTCTTAAGAGTAAAATTGAAGCAAAGAACATTTTTAAAGATGCTAGAGAAAAAGTAATCAAAAATATTAATTCTAAAAAAGAGATTTTAGATAAACAAATTGATGATGAAATTAAAAAAGCTGAAATAGAAATAGATACTTTAAGACAAAGTGCTCCAGAAAAAATTAATAAAATTGCAGTTGTAACATCTACTGAAATTTTAAAAAAATTAATTGGAGCAGAAGTTAATAATAGCAGTATCTCTGCGATTGTTGATGATCTAGTAAAAAAAAACGGAGATAGATATTATGGTCATTGATTCAACTTTTTGGGTCGCAGTTTCTTTTGTAATATTTTTCGGGGGTCTGATATATTTAAAAGTACCTCAAAAAATTAATACTATTCTTAATAAATTAATCTCAGACATTAAAAATGAGATTGATGAAAGTGAGAAACTGAGAAGTGAAGCAAAGATATTATTAGATAATGCTCAGAAAAAATTAGACACTGCGCAATCTGAAAGTAAGGAAATACTTGATCAGGCAAAGAAAGATGCTGATAAATTAATCATTGAGCTTAATGACAAATTTCATAAATCTTCAGAAATTAAGAAAAATTTGGCTAAAAATAAAATTAATCAAATGAGAGAAGTAGCAATTAAAGAGATTAAAGATGCATCTGTTAAAATAGCTATAGACTCTGTAAAAAAAATAATAACAACCTCAGTTGATAAATCTAAACTTGATACACTGTTTCAGAAAAATTTAGAAGAAACTAAAGAAGAGTTAAAAAAAATTAACTCATAATACTTTTTACAATTTATCCAAAAAAATATAAGTTATCATGATGAATTCTGTAGTTATAGGTTCTGGTTTTGGTGGTATAGCAGCTGCTCTTCGCCTTAAAGCTAAGGGTCACAATGTTACATTAATTGAAAAACACAAAGACCTAGGTGGTAGAGCAAGAGTTTTTAAAAAGAATGGGTTCATTTATGATGGTGGTCCAACAGTAATTACAGCTCCATACTTAATAAATGAATTATTTGAATTATTTCAAAAAAATCCAAATGATTATATTAAATTAACACCTCTTAAAGTTTGGTACCAATTTATTTTTGAGGATAAATCAAAGTTCAATTACTCTGGTGACGAAAATGAAATGAAAAGACAGATTGAGCTTATTAATAAAGAGGATGCTCAAGGATATGAAAAACTTGTTAATTTCACCAAAAAAATTTTTGATAAAGGTTTTACAGAACTAGCTGATGTACCCTTTGACAAGCCTTCAGTGATGATGAAACAATTACCCGCATTACTCAAACTCAAAAGCTATAAGTCAGTATATTCACTAGTATCATCTTATATTAAAAATGAAAAATTAAGAAGAATGTTGAGCATGCATCCTCTTTTAGTTGGTGGAAATCCATTTACCACAACTTCAATATATGGATTGATTTTATACTTAGAAAAAAAATGGGGCATTCACTATTCTATGGGTGGAACAGGAAATATTATAAGTGGTTTTGAAAAATTAATGAATGAAGAAGGTATCGAGGTAATAAAAGGTTCTGAGGTGACTCAAATAATTTCAAACCAAAATGAGATTACAGGTGTTCAATTAGACAATTCAAAAAAAATAAGCGCTAACAAAGTTGTTTGTAACGCAGATCCACCGGGTGTTTATGAGAAAATGTTAAATGGCCAGAGTAATAATTCTTTTATGTTTAAGTGGAAAAAAAATAGAATGGAATATTCAATGGGTTTATTTGTTTATTATTTCGGAACTAAGAAAATTTACGATAACGTTGAACATCACACCATTAAATTTGGCAATAAATATAAAGAGCACCTAGATGACATTTTTAATCATAAAAAATTAAACAATGATATAAGTTATTATCTACATAGACCCACTGCCACTGATAAATCCATGGCACCAGATGGACATGATTGTTTCTATGTTCTAGTTCCTGTCCCCAATAACCAATCAAAAATTGATTGGTCGTTAGAAGGTGAAAAAATGAAAAATTTAGTAGTAGAGAAAATGGAGAAAGACTTAATGCCAAACTTAAAAGAAAATATTGTTGAAGATTTTTATTTGACACCTGACTATTTTGAAAAAGATCTCAATACAAAATATGGTTCTGGTTTTTCTATACAACCAAAATTCTCGCAATCTGCTTACTTTAGATTTCATAACAAATCTGAAATTTATAACAATTTATATTTTGTTGGTGCGGGAACTCATCCTGGGGCAGGTGTGCCTGGGGTGCTTTCCTCAGCAAAGGTTTTAGATAAAATTTTATAATGTCCTCTAAAAACTATTTATCTATTTACGCAAAATCATTTAGTTGGGCTGGTTTTTTTTTACCAAAAAAAACCTATAAAAATTGTTCTTATTTATACGATTTTTGTAGAGTTATAGACGATATTGCAGATGACGAGGATGAAATAGAAATAAAAAAAATGAAATTCCAAAAATTTGTAAGTGATTTTAGACAAAAAAATTTTGAGAATCCTGTTATTCAAAATATGTGGAATATTGTTAATGAATTCAATATTTCTCTGGAGATAATTTATGATTTATTTGACGGGATAGAGTCGGATATAAAACAAAATGTAAAAATAGATACTAGAAAAGATCTTTTAATCTACTGTTATAGAGTAGCTGGAACAGTCGGACTGATGATGGCAAAAATTTTAAAAGTGAGTAAAAAACAGTCGCTTAAATCTGCAATCGATCTTGGTATAGCAATGCAACTCACTAATATATCAAGAGATGTGATTGAGGACTCAAAAAAAAATAGATCTTATATAAATGGAAATTTTGAGGAAATTAACTCAACTATTAAACTTGCAGATACATTTTATAAAAATTCATTTTATTCAATAAGAGAAATTCCACTAAGCTTTAGATTTAGTATCTTAGTTGCTAGACGAATATACAGAAAAATTGGATATAAAATTTTAAAAAAGAAAACCTTTGAAAATTATAGTAAATCTGGAAAGATTTTCGTTTCAAACTTTGAAAAAGTTTTGGAGACGATTTTATCAATTTATGATCTAATTATACTTTCTTTATTAAATAAAAATGATGATCAAATTGAACATGATCATTTATTGATTAATAAAGAAATTAATCTTGATGAAAGAATTTGATTACATAATTATCGGTGGTGGTTGTGCTGGTTTATCTCTAGCCTATGAATTAGAGATCCATAATAAATTAGAAAATAAAACCTTAGCAATAATCGAGCCTCGAGATGAATACAAAAGAGATAAGACCTGGTCTTTTTGGAGAGTATCTGAGCATAATTTTGATGATTGTGTCATAAAAAATTGGAAAAATTTTTCAGTTAATGCACCTAATAAAACGAATTTTCTTGAATGTGAAAATTATCCATATCAAAGCATCGATAGTGGTTTGTTTTATGAGAAAATAAATAATTCATTAAAGTTAAATAAAAATATCTTTTTTTTAAAGGAACTGAAAGACATCAACATCAAAAATTCATTTATATTCAATAGTGTTCCTACTATCAAAAAAGACTTTAGAAATTTATGGCAACACTTTTGTGGAGTTGAAATAGAGACAGAGAATAATTATTTCGATGAAAACATTTTTAATCTTATGGATTTTGATTGTGATCAAAGGGAAAGTGTCCATTTTTTTTACACACTTCCCTTCTCAAAAAAAAAGGCATTGATTGAGAGTACTTGGCTTTCAAAAATGAACGATGACTCTCAAAAAGATTATGATCAACAAATTAAAGAATATATCGAAAAGAAATTAAATTTAAAAAATTATAAAATTACTTATAAAGAGATAGGCGCAATTCCACTTTTTTACCCATCATTTAAAAGTGAAAAAAATAAAATTAATATTGGAACTGCTGGTGGTATGACAAGATTAAGCACAGGATATACCTTTTTGAATATACAAGAACATAGTAAATTTATAAGAAAAAATATTGAAAATATTCATAGTACTAAAAAATTTGAAATCGGTAAAAAGTATCAATTTTTGGATGAAATATTTTTACGTGTTCTTGAAAAACATCCAAAAAAAATGTCGGAAATTTTTTTTAAAATGTTTCAAAGTTCACCCAAAACAATTATCAAATTTCTTTCCAATAAGAGTAATTTTCTTGAGGATTTGACTATAATTTTAAAAATGCCAAAATGGATTTTTATCAAAGCTTTATTTGATTAAACCTAAATGAATATGAATATAAAAAAAATAAATCTTAATCATTCTTTTATTTTTTTTTTATTCTGTAATATTTTTTCTTTAATACTATTTAAATTTAGTCACTTTATATTGTCACCATTATTTTGCTTATTTTTAATTTTAATTATTGGTGTATCTCATGGGTCTTTAGATCATGTCAAAGGTGGTAAGCTTCTAAAGATTTTTAAAATTGAAAATATATCTCTATTTTATATTTCATATATCTTATTAGCTGTAATGGTTGTAACACTTTGGATTTTTATACCATCTATCTTATTAATAATATTTTTACTGGTTGCCTCATATCATTTTGGCAAAGAGGATACACAATTTTTGCATGACTATAACTCACACTTTATGGGGATACTATATTTCCTAAAGGGATCACTTGTTATTTGGGCACCATTGTATTTTCATTTTGATGAAACTATAGCAATATTTAAATTGTTATTAATTGATAATGAAAATTTTTATTCAAGTTTAAGTTTTATTGAGAATAATAAATTAATAGATTTAGGGATAATCTTAAGTTCTATTTCGAGTATTATTTTGTTTATTAAAAAATTTAATTTAAAGAATTTTTCTATTTTTTTTGATTATTTTTCTATATTGATTTTAAATTACTATCTTTCTCCTTTAGTAGCATTTACGGCTTATTTTTGCTTTTTACATTCTGTAAGACACAGCATCACATTAATTTACGAATTAGATAACAATAATATTAAAAATGGGTTATTGATTTTTATTAAAAAAGCTATGCCACTTACTATATTAACTGCTATTATTTGTTTAGTTGGTATTTATTTGCTCAATTTTAAATATGATTTTGATAACTCGATTATTAAAGTCATTTTTATAGGTTTGGCGTCTTTAACATTTCCACATATATTACTTGAGTATCTTTTAGATAAAAATGAAAAACAAGGAACTTAAAATATTGTTATCTGCACCGCGAGGATTTTGTGCCGGTGTTGAACGAGCAATTGAAATTGTTGAAAAATCAATTCAAAAGTATGGTTCTCCAGTATACGTTAGACATGAAATAGTACACAATAAATTTGTTGTTGATGACCTAAGAAATAAAGGTGCAATATTTGTGGAGGAGCTTGAAGAAATTGAAGACAAAACAAGACCAGTTATTTTTTCTGCACATGGTGTTCCAAAAAAAATTCCACAAGATGCAAAAAATTATAATATGACTTATGTTGATGCAACATGCCCCTTGGTTTCTAAAGTTCATAGAGAGGCTGAAAATCTTCATAAGGCTGGATACCATTTAATCTTAATAGGGCATGAAAATCATCCTGAGGTAATTGGAACAATGGGACAACTGCCTATAGGGTCTATCGACCTTATCCAAAATGAGGACGAAGCCAATAATTATGATACAAAAAATTTTGAAAAAATTGCCTATGTTACCCAAACAACCCTATCAGTAGATGATACAAAAGAAATAATATCAATACTTAAAAAAAAATTTTCAAATATCAGAGAGCCTGCAAAAGAAGATATTTGTTATGCAACAACTAATAGACAAATGGCTGTTAAAAACATTGCAAAAAAGTGTGATCTATTTTTTGTTATTGGTAGTCGAAATTCATCTAACTCAGTAAGACTTGTTGAAGTTGCTAAAAAATCGGGGTGTGAAAACTCAATACTGATCCACTCACAAAGCGAAATTCCATTCAACTTAATTGAAAATTCAAATGTAATTGGAATTTCATCTGGTGCGTCTGCCCCTGAAATACTTGTCGAAAATTTCATTAAAGAATTGAAAAATAAATTTACAGTCACTATAGAAGAAGTTGAAATTATAAAAGAAAACGTTGTTTTTCGTGTTCCAAAAAAATTAAATTAAATGGCTGTTTACACAAAGATAAATAAGAAAGATATTTCGTCTATTAATAAAAAATTTAAAAATCAAAAATTTTTAAGTTTTAAAGGTATCAAACAAGGAATTGAAAATACTAATTATTTATTAAAATCGAAAAATAATAAATTTATATTAACTATATTCGAAAAAAGAGTTCAAAAAAAAGAAATACCTTTTTTTATGAAATTAATGGATCAACTAAATGATTTAAAGATAAGATGTCCAAAACCATTGAAAAATCGTGATGGAAAATATCTGTTTAAAATAAAGAATAAGGTTGCTTGTGTTGTTTCGTTTCTTGATGGAAAAGACAAAAAAAATCTTAATTTGAAGAATTGTTATGATATTGGAAAAACTGTTGCTCAAATGCACTCTTCCTCGAAAAAAATAAGATTGTTTAGAAAAAACTCAATGAATATAAAAAATTTAAATCCATTATTAAAAAGTATTAAATTTAAATCAAAAAAATTCATTAATTTAGAAAAATTTCTCAAAAGTAATTTTAGAGAAATTAAAAATAAATGGCCAAAAAAATTGCCAAATGGAATAATACATGGTGATCTTTTTATCGATAATATATTTTTTAAAAAAAATAAGATCTCTGGAATTATTGATTTTTATTTTGCCGCAAATGATTATTTTATGTATGAAATAGCGATATGTATCAACGCTCTTTGTTTTGATAAAAAAAAATCACAATTTAAATTAAATAAGAAAAAGGTAAAAAATTTAATCAGGGGATATGAGGGTATTAAAAAGATCTCTGGTATTGAGAAAAAATCATTGAATATTTTATGCCGTGCTGCTGCAATGAGATATTTTCTAACAAGACTTTACGACTATACAAATACTCCAAAAACTGCTTTGATAAAAATTAAAGATCCAAGAGAATATTATCAAAAACTGATAATTCACAATAATTTAAAAAGCTACAGGGATTATTTAGTTTAATGATTAAAATTTATACCGATGGTTCATGTCTTGGCAATCCTGGTAATGGTGGTTGGGCAGCAATAATATTAAATGACGGAGAAAAAACTGAACTGAAAGGAAGTAAAAAAGATACGACAAATAATCAAATGGAATTATTGGCACCTATAGAGGCGCTTAAAAAAATTCCAAAAGGAAGCAAAGTTCAAATTTTTACTGACTCTAAATATGTAAAGTCTGGAATAACAGAGTGGATACACAATTGGAAAAAAAATGGATGGAAAACTGCAAACAAAAAAGAGGTAAGTAATAAAGCACTTTGGACAGAATTAGATCTACTAAATAATGAGTTTGAAATAAGTTGGAACTGGGTAAAAGCCCATTCAAATGATGAATTAAATAATGAAGTAGATTTACTCGCTAAAGATGCTGCTAACTTATAGTCAGGGCACCTGGCAACATAGCTGCCCTACTTAAATTAGATTATTTAATAAGTTTTCTGCTGAAGTTAAACCACATTCTTTAGTTTCTTTTTCAACATGGATATTAACGACTGTGAAATTTTCAATCACCATTAAATAACGATTTGATCTAATTCCCATACCTTTTGCATTACGATCAACTTCTGCCCCAATTGCTTTCGTAAATAATAAATATGGGTCAGATAACATTTTAATTTTATCTCCAGTATTATTAATCTCACCCCAGCCATTCATTACGTAAGGATCATTTACTGATAAACAAAATATATTTTCTATTCCTTTCGCTTTGATTTTATCTGCATTTGCTACAAAACCTGGTAAGTGAAGTTTGGAGCAAGTTGATGTAAATGCCCCAGGTAAACCAAACAAAACAACTTTACCATCACCAATAGTCTCCCTTAATTTGCTTTTTTGAGGCTCTCCATCAACAAGTTGAAAAATCTCTGTATCTGGAAGTTGATCTTTTATTTTAATTTTCATATCGAATTCATTACATATTTTTTAACTTTTTCAATATCATTTGAGAGAAGTTCAAATTTTTCTTTTCTGTCATTAACGTATTTAAGACTATCTGGTAAATTTTCAGCTTTTGATATTGCATCTTCTATTGCTTTTGGAAATTTACATGGGTGTGCAGTTGATAATACAACGCAATTTTTTTCCAATCCTAGTTTTCTCACAGCACCAATACCTACTGCAGTATGCGGGTCAACTACCATCTGATGCTCATCATTGATTGTTTTTATCATTTCAACAGTTTCGTTTTCATCAAGCATTTCAGATATAAAATCCTTTTTAATTTTATCTAAGTCGTTTTTATCAATTTTATAAGTATTATTTTTTATTTCACCCATTACATCTTTTGTAACTTCTGAGTTACAATCTTTGACGTCGTATAAAAGCCTTTCGAAATTACTTGCTATTTGTATATCCATACTTGGAGTATTTGTTTCCTCAACTTTCTTTTGACTGTAATCACCACCAGATATAGCTCTGTGCAGTATGTCATTTTTATTTGTAGCTACGATTAGTTTGTCAATTGGAAGACCTAGTTTTTTGGCTAAATAGCCAGCGTAAATATCACCGAAGTTTCCTGTTGGAACAGAGAAAGATAGTGGTTGGCCGCTTCCAATTTTAAAGTAAGCGTAAAAATAATATACCGATTGAGCAATAATTCTTGCCCAATTAATTGAATTTACGCCTGACATATTAATTGCTTTTGAAAATTTTTCGTCATTAAACATTGCTTTTACTAAATTTTGGCAATCGTCAAAATTACCCTCAACCGCAATGTTAAATACATTACTCTCTTCATGTATTGTCATTAGTCTTCTTTGCACTGGCGAAATTTTATTGTTGGGGTGTAATACAAAAACATTTAGATTATTTTTTCCCTTTAAAGCGTCTATGGCAGCAGCACCCGTATCACCTGAGGTTGCTACTATTATATTAATTTTTTTTTGATCACGGCCTAAATGATATTGATAAAAATTACCTATTAGTTGCATTGCGATATCTTTAAATGCAAGTGTAGGTCCATGAAATAATTCTAATACTTTTAAATCTCCTAGATCTGATATTTTAACAACATCGTCGGATCTGAAATTTGAATATGATTTTGAAATCAAAGAGATTAGATCATCTTTAGACATGAAATCTCCTATAAATGGATAAATTATTTCAGCCGCTAAATCATTGTAACTAAGGTTTTTTAGATTATCTAATTCTTCCTTTTTAAAGGGTTTAATTGATTTTGGAACAAATAGTCCCCCATCATCTGCCAAACCTTTGAGGAAAACATCTTTAAAAGTAAAGTTTTTCTGATTATTTCTTGTACTAATATAATTCATCTAATAATTCTTTTTTCTAAAATATAGATATAGCAAAAGAATTGAAATCGCTAATGAAAACCATGTCATTGCATATTTTTTATGATTGTTAGAAATATTAGCAGTAATTTTTTTTGGTCTAGGAAACTGATAATTACCATCTAAATATATTATGTACTTAGAAAATTCTTTACCAGTAAATTTTGAGATATCTTCTCTATTCAAACTAAACCAGTAGTTTTCTTTAATATCATTATCTGGTTTAAATATATTTTTTCTTCCCTGTGTTTTAAGAGTGCCTTCTATATTATTTTGATCCAATATATTTATCTCTGGTGTATCTTTTTTTTCAAATGGTATCCATCCTCTATTGAGTAAATAATTTTCACCGTCTATTAAAATTGGATTTAAAACTTCAAACCCAGGTGTTCCAGAATCATTCAAATTATATAAATAAATTTGTTTCTCAAAATCAACGCGACCAGATGTTTTGATTTTGAGAAAATTTTGTTGATTAGATTGTGAAAGTTGGACTGGAGGATTTTTCAATGAGTTTTCAATTTCTAATATGAGATTGTTCTTCCAATTCAAACGAATTATCTGCCAAGTGCCTAAAGCAATAAAAACAAAGATAAAAAATATGATAAAAACTGAAAATAAAAACTTATGTCTCAAGGTTCAAATTAGCTTCCCCAAATATAGATCGCAGCAAATAAGAATAGCCAAACTACGTCAACAAAGTGCCAGTACCATGCTGCCGCCTCAAAACCAAAGTGATGATCTTTGTTAAAATGACCTAACTTTCCTCTCCACAAACAAACCGCCAAGAAAATTGTACCTACGATCACATGGAAACCATGAAATCCTGTTGCCATGTAAAATACTGAACCATATATGTGATCTGAAAAAGCAAATGTTGCATGATGATATTCATAAGCTTGTAAAGCAGTAAAACAAACTCCTAATATAACTGTTAAAACTAATCCTTGAATAAATCCTTTTCTATCATCCTCTAAAAGAGCATGATGAGACCAAGTCACAGTTGTTCCAGACAACAAAAGAACCAGTGTATTTATTAATGGTATATCCCAAGGATCAAAAGTTTCTATATCTTTTGGTGGCCATACATTTCCAACAAAGTCATTTGGGAAAAGACTTACATCAAAGTATGCCCAGAACCAAGCAACAAAAAACATTACTTCTGAGGCAATGAATAAAGTCATTCCGTAACGATGATGTATTTGAACCACAGGTGTATGATGTCCTTGATGCTCTGCCTCAATAACTACATCTCTGAACCACATGTATGCTCCATAAATTAACAAAGCAAATCCAAGGTACATTCCCCATGAAACCTCATAATGCATGTAGTAAACAGCGCCAACAGCTAAAACTAAACATGAAAATGAAACATAGATAGGCCAAGGACTTGGGTCTACTAAATGATAATCGTGTTTTTTTTCAGCTGACATTTTTTTGGATTATGATTGTTTATAGTAATCTGTCGAGAAAAAAGTATACGACATAGTTACATCCTGTAAATTTTTTACTGTTGCATCATTGACCATTTCTGGGTCTAAATAAAAAGTCATCACATAGGTAGCAGTTTCACCAGCTTTTAATTCTTGTTTTTCAAAGCAAAAACAGCCAAGTTTACTATAGTATTTTCCAAAACTTGAGGGCGAAACATTAAAACTTGCTACACCTGCAGTTGGTTCATTACTATAATTGGTCACCTCAAACTCAATTTTGTTTACTTGACCCACTTTAACATCCATCACATTTGATTTTGCTTTAAAATCCCATGGTAAATTATTAACATTGGTGTCAAATCTTACACTAACTACTTTATCTAAAACAATTTTTGGAGCTTTGTCTGCTACTTGAGTAGTTCCTCCAAAACCAGTAACTCTACAAAAAATCTCATACAGAGGCACTGATGCGTATGACAAACCTAACATCAAAACAAAAATTCCAGCTAAAACTAATGGTGTTAATTTCTTTTTTTCTATCATATCGACCTATCAAATACCCCTGTGTTATATAAGGTGAAAAAGAAAAGAAAAATCATGAACGCAATAATAGCTAATGCCGTAATAATATTTTTTCTTTTTGTTTTTTTATCTGGTGTAATCATATTATTTTATCAATCAAAAACAGAACAAAAACTAAGAATAAATACAATATTGAATATCCAAAGATAGCTTTTGCTTTCTTAGAGTTAAATCTGTTTTTTTTATAATCCAATAATTCATAACATAAAAAATTGTAATAGAAAGTTAATAGCAATGATGGAATTAAAAATGTTAAGCCAACGAAGTTAATTAAATATGGAAAAATAATTACTGGTATCATCAATAAAGAATAAATGAATATATTGATTTTGGTACTTTCTATTCCATTGGTTAGTGGCAGCATTGGTATTTTGGCTTTCTTGTAATCATCGGACTTGTATAAACTAAGCGCCCAAAAATGAGAGGGTGTCCAAAAAAATATGATCAAGAAAAATGTTAATGGTTCAAGTGATATAGAGTCTGTAGCAATAGTCCATCCTATAACTGGAGGAAAGGCACCAGCTGCTCCACCAATAACAATATTTTGTGGAGTTCTTCTTTTTAACCAGATTGTATAAACAAACACATAAAACAATATTGTTAGTAACAATATTGCAGCAGAAACTCTGTTTGTAAAATAATCTAAAGCTACAACCGAAACTATTGATAATGTAACACCAAATATCAAAGCCTGATTTCTGTTGACTTTCCCTGTTGGGATTGGTCTTAAACAGGTTCTGGTCATTAAAGCATCAAGATCAGACTCATACCACATATTTAAAGCACCAGCCGCTCCTGCACCTAATGAAACGAGAAGAATTCCAATAATTGCATCTTTAGTTGAAACAATGTTAGGTGCTGTTAATAAACCTACAGCACAGGTAAAAATTACCAATGACATAACTCTTGGCTTCATCAATTTAAATAATTCTGAAAGATTAAATAAATCTTCTTGGCTTAAACTTCTTTTTTTTAGCCTTGAATTATCCATTGGTTTTTAATGCTCTTATTTTATTAGCCGTGTGATTTTTGTGTACCCTGACCATCTTCAAATTTTGGCAATTCCTCAAAAGTATGGAAATTTGGTGGAGATGGCACAGTCCACTCTAACGTTGTTGCTCCCTCGCCCCATGGATTTTGTGCAGCTGCTTTCTTTTTTGCAAATGCGTAAATCAGATTCATAAAAAATACAGCAAGTCCAGCTACAGCCACGTAAGACCCTATTGAAGATATATAATTCCACCCGGCAAATGCATCTGGATAATCAGCATATCTTCTTGGCATCCCAGCTAAACCTAAAAAGTGCTGCGGGAAGAAAATCAAGTTAACTCCAATAAATGTTAACCAGAAATGTAACTGACCCATCCACTCAGAATACTCATAACCACTCATTTTTGAGAACCAATAATAAAAGCCTGCAAAAATTGCGAAAACAGCTCCTAGAGAAAGTACATAGTGAAAATGAGCAACTACATAATAAGTGTCATGCATTGCAGTATCAACACCTGCGTTAGCTAAAACCACTCCAGTGACTCCACCAACTGTGAACATAAAAATAAATCCTAATGCCCACATCATTGGTGTTTTAAAAGATATTGAACCACCCCACATTGTTGCGATCCATGAGAAAATTTTTATCCCTGTTGGAACTGCAATAATCATCGTTGCAGCTAAAAAATATGCTTTGGTATCTGTGCTCAATCCAACTGTGTACATGTGGTGAGCCCATACAACAAAACCAACTATTCCTATTGCAACCATCGCATAAGCCATACCTAAATATCCAAAAACAGGTTTTCTTGAGAATGTAGAAACAATATGACTAATCATTCCAAAACCTGGAAGGATTAAAATGTAGACTTCTGGATGACCAAAAAACCAAAACAAGTGTTGGAATAATACTGGATCACCTCCTGTTTGGGCTTCAAAGAAAGCGGTGCCAAAATTTCTATCCGTTAATAACATTGTTATTGCCCCAGCTAATACTGGTAAAGATAATAATAATAAAAATGCTGTTACTAGTATAGACCACGCAAATAAAGGCATTTTATGTAGTGTCATTCCTGGAGTTCTCATATTTAAAATAGTGGTGATAAAATTAACTGCTCCTAAAATTGATGAGGCGCCCGCTAAGTGCAAACTTAAGATAGCCAGATCCATCGCTGGTCCAGGTTGTCCAGCTTTTGAGGACAATGGAGGATAAATTGTCCATCCACCACCTACACCGGTTTGACCTGGGGGCCCGTCTGCAAAAATTGATAAAATTAATAAAGTTAAAGAAACAGGTAATAACCAAAAAGAAATATTGTTCATTCTCGGAAATGCCATGTCAGGAGCTCCAATCATAATTGGTACAAACCAATTACCAAAACCACCGATCATTGCCGGCATTACCATGAAAAAAATCATTATCAAACCATGGCCAGTGACCAACACATTATATAAGTGATAGTTACCACCTAAAATGCCATCACCAGGATGCATTAATTCCATTCTCATTAAAACTGAAAAAGCAGTGCCTATTACTCCTGCAACAATTGCAAAAATTAAATACATTGTTCCAATATCTTTATGGTTAGTAGAATATGCCCAACGTTTCCAACCGGTTGGGGTATGATGGTCGTTTGATGCTGTTTGTGTATACATAATTTATTTACTCGCTAATTTAAGTTTATCATTTTCAATTTCTTCTTTTGCAAATTTTACTCGCGCCTCAGATAACCATTCTTGATATTCATTCTCGCTAACTACTTTTACTGCAATAGGCATAAACGCATGCTTTATACCACAAAGTTCTGAACATTGACCATAATAAGTCCCGACTTTTTCAGCTTTAAACCATGTTTCATTAATTCTTCCAGGCACTGCATCCCTTTTTACTCCAAATGAGGGTAAAGCCCATGCGTGTAAAACATCATTTGCAGTGATTAAAACTTTAACTACTTTACCAACTGGAACAACAACTTCATTATCAACAGCTAATAATCTTGGTTGATTTGCTTTTAAATCTTTTTCTTCAATCATGTAAGAGTCGAATTCTAAATTTTCATCAGGATATTCATAACCCCAGTACCACTGATAGCCAATTGCTTTGATTGTTAAATCTGCTTTTGGAATCGTGTCTTGCTTATATAAAATTTTAAATGATGGAACCGCCATAACAATTAAAATTAAGCAAGGAATTAAAGTCCATAAAACTTCAACAGTCACATTGTGTGTTCTCTTAGAAGGATTAGGATTGGCTGATGCTCTAAATTTTACACAAGCATAAAGCATTAAAAATAAAACAAACACACTTATTGCTATTATTATAGGTAATAACAAGTTATCGTGAAAGGCTACAATATCTCTCATCGACTCAGATGCTGCTTTTTGGAAACCTAATTGCCAATCAACAGGTTGGTTTGCAAAAGCATTTTGAGAGATAAAAATACTTGAAAATATAAATAAAATTTTTTTCATTTTTATAAGCTATATAAAGCCCTTTTTTAAAAATTACACTTTAGTTTTCGCGACAATTTATCAATTAATCACATAATTTATGATCGAAATTGCAGATATCAGCGCGGTTTCTGATCTTAAAATATTATCATTAATTTTAAGTGCCTGTACTCCTTTAAAAGATAGAATCTCTTGCCTTTCGTGTTCTGAGAAATCTCCCTCAGGACCTATAATTATGCAAATTGGTTTATTTGAAAACTTTGTTTTTTCAATTTTTTTATTATTAGAATTTAAATCAGTGAAAATTAAGTCTATTGAATTTGAGTTTAAAAATTTTTTCAAGTTTTGAGCTTTCTCAATTTCAGGAACATTTAGTCGATTACATTGTTCACTTGCTTCAATAACTATTTTTTCTAAACGCTCATTATTAATTTTTCTCACAATTGTTCTGTCAAAAATAATTGGTAAGAATTTAGTTACTCCTAGTTCAGTTGCTTTTTGAATCATAAAATTTTGATAGTTTGATTTAATCGGTGAAAATGCTAGCCACAATTCTTTTGAACTTTCTTTTTTTCTTAATTGTTTAATTGTTTTAAATTCAACAATATCTTTTGATATCTTTAAAATTTTTGCTTCCCATTCTCCATTTTGATTGAATATTGAAAAAACTTCACTTTCTTTAATTCGCATAACTTTAGTCAAATAATGTGATTGGGACTTATCTAATATATCGGTCATATCTGTAGATAATGTTCTTGAGAAAAATAATCTAATATTGTTCATTTGTGTTAAATTAGTTTATGGAAAATGTTAAAGCAATAATTTTTGATGCATATGGAACATTGTTTGATGTCAATTCAGCTGCAGAAAAATGCAAAGATAAAATTGGAGATAAATGGGAGGGATTTGCAAATTTTTGGAGAACCACTCAATTAGAATATACTTGGCTTAGAAGTTTAATGGATCGACACAAAGATTTTTGGCAAGTTACAGAAGATAGTTTAGATAAATCAATGAGAACTTTTAACATTGACCCGTCAATGAGAAATGAATTACTTGATTTATATAAAATCTTATCACCTTATAAAGAAGTTCCAGAAGCTTTAAAAACCCTCAAAGAGAAAAAATTTAAATTAGCTATTTTATCTAATGGCACTCCATCACTACTGGATGAATTAGTTAAAAGTAATCATTTGGAAAACTTATTTGATGATATATTTTCTATAGAACAAGTTGGCGTATATAAACCAAGTTCTAGAGTTTACGATATGCCTATAAAAAAATATAATATTAATAAAAGTGAAGTTGCATTTTTAAGTGCTAATACTTGGGATGTTTCTGGTGGTGGAAATTATGGTTACCAATCTATTTGGGTTAATCGAAATAATACCATTTTTGATAACTTAGATTTTAAACCAAAATATCAAATCACAGATCTAAACAAACTAATTCAATTGATTTAATATTTTTAAATAAAGAACAGAGGTGACAAAATATTTTTTTTTGTGCTTGCAAACAATGGTACAATCCGACATTGTATTTACAAAAATTAGTTTATCATGATCAAAGCATTAGATTTATTTGGAAGAGTTTTAATATCAGCATTATTTTTTTTAAATGGAATTTTTAAAATAAATAATTATGAGGGAACTATAGGTTGGATGGAAAGTTTTGGTCTGCCAGGTATTTTGATTATACCTGCAATTGGTCTTGAAATTATTGGACCTATACTAATTATAATTGGCTATCAAACTAAAATTGCTGCTGCAGCTTTAAGTTTATTTTGTTTTGCCACAGCTATTATTTTTCACAATGATTTTTCTGATCAGGTACAGCTTACTGCTTTTCTTAAAAACATTGCTTTAGCTGGTGGTTTTTTATTCTTGGTAGTTAATGGTGCTAAAGGTTTTTGTTTAGATAAAAAGTGATCTTGAAATTAATAATTAATTCGTTAATTAATGCGAATGAAAAATATTGAAGTAAAACAAATTATTGATCCAATCCCGGCTTCAGATGGAGCTGGAGTAAAATTAAAAAGAAGTATTGGAGTTGAACCCAATTACTTTGATCCCTTTTTGATGTTAGATGAATTCGGCTCTGAAAATAGTGATGACTATGTAGCTGGTTTTCCCCCTCATCCTCACCGAGGAATTGAGACAGTGACTTACATGCTTGCTGGTGATTTTCAACATAAAGATAGTACAGGTGGTGAAGGTAAAATGACTGCTGGGGATGTTCAGTGGATGAAAACTGGAAGTGGTATTATCCACTCAGAGATGCCCGCAATGAAAGAGGGAAAGCTTCATGGATTTCAATTGTGGATCAATATGCCTGCAAAATTAAAGATGAGTAAACCAGAGTATATTTATATTGATGCAGATAAAATGAGCGTACATGAAGATAACGACAAAAAAGTAAAAGTTATAGCTGGTAAGTTTGAAAAAGCAGAGGGTCCAGTTAAAGGGCACAACGTTGAGCCAGTTTATTTTGATGTCGAATTAAATAAAGATAAGAATTTCACTTATCTTCTCCCATCTACACATAATAGTTTTATTTATTTAATAGATGGTGAAATAGAGATAGGCGAGCAAAAACATGACAATATCAAAGATAGTACTTTAATATTACTTACAAAAGGTGAAAATTTGCAAGTAAAAGCAAAATCAAAATCAAAATTTTTAATTATTTCTGGAAAACCTATAAATGAGGAAATTGCAAGAGGTGGTCCTTTTGTAATGAATACTAAAGCAGAAATATTACAAGCCGTCCAAGATTATCATAATGGTACGTTTGTAAAATAAAAAATGAAATCTATACAAATAGAAAAATTTGGTGGACCAGAGGTTTTGGTTATTAAGGATATGGATATTGGAAAACCAGGTCCAAAAGAAGTCTTGATTAAAAATAAATCAATAGGCCTTAATTTTATTGATGTGTATCACAGGACAGGTCTCTACCCTATTCCATTACCAAGTGGTATTGGTCTTGAAGCAAGTGGTGTAATTGAGGAAATAGGATCTGAAGTAAAATTATTTAAAGTTGGCGATCGAGTTACGCATGCATCAATGCCAATTGGAGCATATTCAGAAAAACAAATTATGCCTGAAGAAAAATTGATTTCTGTTCCAGATGGTATTTCTGATGAAGTGGCATCTTGTATAACTCTAAAAGGTATCACTGCAGAATATTTATTACACAGAGCTTATCCATTAAAAAAAGGTGATAAAGTGCTTTATCATGCTGCAGCTGGAGCTCTCGGTCAAATACTATGTCCTTGGGCTAATTCTTTAGGTGCAGAAATAATTGGAACAGTTGGTTCAAAAGCTAAAGAGGAAATTGCCAAAAAAAATGGTTGTCACCATGTAATTAATTATTCTGAAAAAAATTTCCCAGAAGAAGTTGAAAAAATTGTAGGAAAAAATGGCATTGATGTTGTTTATGATGGTGTTGGAATAAAAACATTTAAAGGCTCAATTGAAACATTAAAAATAAGAGGAATGATGGTAGCATTTGGAAATGCATCTGGGTACGTTGATACGATTGATGTTAAAAAAGATATTAATGCAAAAGGATTGTTTTTTACTCGACCATCAATTGCACATTATACAATCAAAAGAGAAGAATTAGTTGAGTCAGCAAAAAAAGTTTTTGATGCAATTTTATCTAACAAATTTAAGGTAGAAATTTCAAAAAAATATTATTTAAAAGATGCTGATCAAGCTCACAAAGATTTAGAGGCAAGATTATTAACTGGTCCAGCAGTAATCATTCCTTAAATTGAATATCCATATCAGAAAGATGAAGTCTGAGAGCTTTAGTTGAGATCTGAATTTCAATAATAAAAAATATGATTGAAATCATCATTGACAAACAACATGAGCCAAAGATTATTCTCGCAATAAAAAGTTCTTGTAAATAAAGACCAAAAACAGTTAGCATATTGAACAAAAATCCAAAAGCAGCAAATAAAATACTTAATTTTAAAACACCAATTCTTTTCTCTAAATTTATCAATTGGTCTTTCCATTCAGGTGGGGTGTGTTTTTCAAATACATACTCATCGTGTATTTTTCTAATTAAAGAACTCAAAGTATGAAACCTATTAGAATACACTCCCATTATCAGTGGGATTGCTGGAAACATTAATGCGGTAACTGTGTAATCTATGTTCATACGAATCAATTTGATTATCAATCTTGGCTTTGTTATTTACAAGTAAAATTTTATGAACCAATTAAACTTATTTATTGAACTAACTAGGCTTAAAAAACCAATTGGTTACATGTTACTATTTTGGCCTTGTATATGGGGCTTAACACTTGTTTATGATTTCTCACAAAATAAAAATATTTATTTTTACTACTTAATTTTATTTTTTCTTGGCGCAGTATTGATGAGATCTGCGGGGTGTATTGTAAATGATGTATTGGATAGAAAATTTGATAAATTAGTTGTTAGGACAAAGGATAGGCCCATAGCATCAGGAAAAATTTCAATAAAATTAAGTTTATTTTATGCAGCTATACTATGCTTATTAGCATTTATTGTTTTAATAAACTTTAACATTTTTACAATCTTATTAGCTTTAGGCTCAATGCCATTAGCTTTTACTTATCCATTAATGAAAAGATATACTTATTGGCCACAACTATTTCTAGGAGTAACATTTAACTATGGCTTAGTACTTGCTTGGACGTCAATTTCAGGAAGTTTAAATCTTGTTCCATTAATATTTTATATTGGAGCCATATTTTGGACACTAGGATACGACACAATTTATGGATACCAAGATATAAAAGATGATGAAATAATAGGACTAAAATCAACGTCAATTAAATTTAAAGGAACTGCAAA
The DNA here is from genome assembly GCA_902586125.1 of uncultured Pelagibacteraceae bacterium. GTDB lineage: Bacteria > Pseudomonadota > Alphaproteobacteria > Pelagibacterales > Pelagibacteraceae > Pelagibacter. Next base: position 40,740 of record CACIGI010000001.1, read on the forward strand.
AATTTTTTTAATTATATGTTACTCTATTTTAATTTTTTCTTTGATAGTAGGGGGTTATCTAATGGATTTTAGTTTGTATTATTTTTTATTTTTACTAATTCCATTTACACAATTATTTTTATATCAAATAAAGACTTTTGATATAAATACTCCAAGCATATGTTTAAAAGTTTTTAAAAGTAACAATTTATTTGGTCTTTTAGTTTTAATGAATATTTTAATAGGAAAAGTCTTATAATGGAAAAATCAGCAACATTAAAAAGACTCTTTAATGAATATACAAAGAAATATTTAAAAAAAATTGCGATAGCAGTGTTTTTTTCTCTTTTAGTTGCTGCAAGTACTTCATCAATTGCTTGGCTACTAGATCCAGCAATTGACAAAATCTTTATACAGAAAGATCAATCATTATTGATAATAATACCATTTTTAATAGTTATTGCTTTTACTACTAAGGGGGTTTCTCTTTATCTGGCAAAAGTAATAATGATCAACGTTGGAGAAGATATTAAAAAGAAACTTCAATTTGATATGTTAAATACTTTAATAAGTGCTGACACTCAATCCATAGATGAAAAGCACACTGGAAAATTTATTTCAAACCTTACATATGATGTATTGCATATTACAAATCTTCTTAGTAATGGTATTTTAAACCTTTTTAAAGATACTTTAACACTCATAGGATTGCTTACGGTAATGTTTTTGCAGAATTGGAAACTCTCATTAATTGCAATTATTTTAATTCCAATAGCAAGCTCTGCAGCAAGAAGTTTGGGCAAAAGAATGGGTAAAGTGACAACCCAGGCTCAAGAAAAATCTAGTTTTTTAACTAAGTATTTGGTTGAGTTATTTAAAAACCACCGACTTACAAAGATTTTTCAGAAAGAAAAGTACGAGTCAAATAGAGCAAACAACTATTTAAATCAACTTAATGAAAAAAATAAAAAAATTGGGCATGTGATAGTTAGAATTTCTCCAGTAATGGAAGTATTAACCGGCGTAATGATTGCTATTCTGATTTTTTACTCAGGAAAATTAATTGCCGTAGGAGAGTTAAGTGTAAATAATTTTTTTTCATTTCTTGCAGCAATGATGTTGGCCTATCAACCAGTGAGGTCTTTATCAACATTAAATGTAATTCTTAATCAAGGCCTTTCAGCAGCCTCAAGAATTTTATCTGTAATTGACACCAAAAAATTAATAAAAAATCAAGAAAATGCGAAGGAAATTAATGTAGAAAAAGCAAACATCAAATTTAAGGATGTGATGTTTAGTTATAATAAATCTGACGATGAAGTTCTTAAAAATATAAATCTTGAATTTGAGGGAGGCCAGATGACTTCTTTGGTTGGTCATAGTGGCTCAGGTAAATCAACCATTTTAAATTTAATACCCAGATTTTATGATTGCGGATCAGGCGATATTTCTGTCGATGACCAATCTATATATGATGTCACACTACATTCATTAAGAAAAAATATTTCCTTAGTCAGTCAAGAGACAACTCTTTTTGATGACACGATTAAAAATAACATAAAATATGCAAATTTAGATGCAAGTGATGACGAAATACTTAGAGCAGCAAAGTTATCACATTGTGATGAATTTATAAATAATCTTCCAGAAAAATATGAAACTTTGATTGGTGAGGATGGTGTTAGATTATCTGGTGGTGAAAAACAAAGGATTTCAATAGCTAGAGCTATGTTGAAAAAAAGCTCTATAATACTTTTGGACGAAGCCACATCATCTTTAGATTCTGAGACTGAAACAAAAATACAAGATGCATTAAAAATTTTAACAAAAGACAGAACTACTATTGTTATTGCTCATAGACTTTCGACTATATTAAACTCAAACAAAATATATATAATAGATTCTGGAAAGATAATTGATAGTGGTAAACATGAAGATTTGTTAATTAATTCAAAAATTTATAAAAATTTTCATGATAAACAATTTCAGAGGTAATGATTTTTTTTATTTACCAATTTTTACTTTCAATCATAATATTGTTTTCCCCATTCATAATTATCTTTAGAATTTTAAAAAACAAAGAGGATAAATATAGATTTAAAGAAAAATTTTGTTTTATTTCAAAAAAAAGAAGAGCTGGAAAGCTAATCTGGTTTCATGGATCTAGTGTTGGTGAAATATTAAGTGCTATCCCAATAATTAAAAGATATGACAATGACAAATCTATAAGTAGAATATTAATAACATCTAGTACATTAAGCTCATCAAAAATATTAGAAAAAATCAAATTCAAAAAAACTATTCACCAATTTTATCCTATTGATCACATATTATTTTCAAAAAAATTTTTGGATCATTGGAAACCAGATATAGCAATTTTTTTAGAGTCAGAAATCTGGCCAAGTATGTTTCGATCTATCAAAAAAAGAGGTGTACATTTAATTTTGCTAAATGCTAGAATTACTAAAAAATCTTTCAATCGGTGGTCAATAATTAAAAAATTTTCTCACTCAACTTTTAGTTTAATAGATAAAGCCTACTCTCAAAACACTGAGACAAATTATTTTTTGAAAAAATTAAAAGTAAAAAAAATAACCTCTATTGGAAATTTAAAATTTATCGAACACGATAGTTTTGAGATTAATCAAGCAGATAAGAAATTATTCTCGCAATTTAGAAAATATAAAACTTTTGTCGCAGCAAGTACACATAACACCGAGGAATTATTTGCAGCAAAAACACATATTTTATTAAAAAAAAAAATAAAGAATATCATTACAATTATAATACCAAGACATATTAATCGTATTGACCAGATTATTTCACAAATTAATGAACTTGGGTTAAATGCAATATCTCGTAGATCCAATAAAAAAAAATTAGATAATATTGATATTTACTTAGTTGATACCTTCGGAGAGTCTAAAAAATTTTACAAATTTGCTACAACTGTTTTTTTAGGTGGGTCAATTATTAAAAAGGGTGGGCAAAATCCGTTAGAACCTGCTCGATTCGGTGCAAAAATATTACACGGACCCAATATTGATAACTTTAGAGATGTTTACAAATATTTAAATCAATTAAAAATATCATCTTCAATCAATTCTCCTCAACAATGTGCTAATTCAATAATTTTTAAAAAAAACATGAAAAAAGTAAAAAAAATGAAATATCTTGGTACAACAATACTTAAAAAAACCTTAAATGAGTTAGATAAATCAATTCATAATGAAATTTAAAAAACCCAAATTTTGGGATTACAACAAACCTAACATTCTTTCTTATTTATTTTTCCCTGTATCATTATTACTCACAATTCTTAAAACTCTCAAAAACTTGACTACAAAAAAAAAGAAATATTCAAAAATTAAAACTATTTGTGTGGGAAATATTTATCTAGGAGGAACAGGCAAAACCTCTTTAAGCTTGAAAATTAATGAAATTTTAAAAGATAAAATAAAAACTTGTTTTATTAAAAAATATTATTCAGACCAAATTGATGAGCAAAAAATATTATCAAATCACGGAAAATTGTTAAAGTCCAAAGATAGATCTTCTGCTATTAAACAAGCAATCGACGAAAATTTTGAACTTGCAATTTTTGATGATGGTTTGCAAGATCCATCAATAGATTATGATTATAGGATTGCTTGTTTTAATATTGATAATTGGATTGGAAATGGTTTTACTATTCCAGCTGGACCACTAAGAGAAAATATTAAAAATTTAAAAAAATATAAAAATGTTTTTTTAAACGGAAATAATGAAAATATTGATAATATTATAAAATTTATCCACAATTTAGATCCTAATATAAAAATTTATCAAGGAGAATATGTTCCGCTGAATATCAATGTGTTTGATAAAAGCGAAAAATATGTAGTTTTTTCAGGTATTGGAAATCATAAGACTTTTATATCAATGTTAAGAAAAAATAACATAAACATTGTTAAGGAAATAGAATTTCCTGATCATTATAAATACTTGCAAAAAGAAATTGATGAAATCATTTCAATTTCAGAAAAATTAAATTGTAAAATAATAACAACCGAAAAAGATTACGTGAAACTAAACAACAACGATAAAATTTTTTATATTAAATCAGAATTAAAGATTTTAAACCAAAAAACTTTTATTAATGATATTTCAAAGGTTTATGAAAATAATTAAATATTTTATACAATTTATCATAATTTGCGTTTTTTATGTGATATTCAAAATTATTGGAGTTAAACTCTCGTCTTTTCTAAGTGGAAAATTATTTGAAATTATTGGTCCAATTTTTAGATCAAAAAAAATAGTCAATAATAATATAAAAAAAGCTTTCCCAGATTATAATTCTAAAGAACTTAATAAAATTAAATCTTCAATGTGGAATAATTATGGGAGAGTTTTTGCAGAATATCTTTATATGAAAAATTTTAGAAATGGTAATCTTAGTAAAAATATTTCTATAGAAGGTGAAGATGTCCTTTTAAATATTAAAGATCAAAATCAAAAAGTCGTATTTATATCTGGGCATTTCAGTAACTTTGAGCTTATGGCAATGCAGATAGACAAAATAGGTATTAAAATTGGAGCAATCTATAGACCACTAAACAATATTTTTTTAAATAAATTCATGGAGCGAATAAGAAAAAAATATATCTGTAACAATCAAATTAAAAAAGGAATCGGCGGATTAAAAGAATTAATAAAACTTAATAACAAAGGTTTTTCAACAGCACTTATGATAGATCAAAGAGTTTCTCAGGGTATTAAATCAAATTTTTTTAATGAGAAAGCGTTTACCACCACAATTCCAGCACAATTGATTAAAAAATTTAATATGCCTGTTGTGCCTATCTTTATAGAGAGATATGAGGGAATTAAATTTAGAATGAAAGTTTTTAAACCAATTTACTTTTCAAACGAAGATACTATTGAAAATATTACAAACGAATTAAATAAAATTCTTGAAAAAATGATACTCACTAATCCTGATAACTGGATATGGTCCCATAACCGCTGGAAATAATGCTATTTATTGTCTAATTCCTCTTTTTTTTTAGAAGCCTCAACATATGAATAATACGGTTCTTGAAGTTCAACGTTCCAGTAAGTCAAATTTTCAAGACTGATTGCTTTACCCGAAACTGCACAAATTACATGGTCACCTTTTTCAATCACTTGAAAATTATTTGGTAAATATTTTACTTTTGCTAATTTTTTATTCATTTATAGTTTATATGTTTATACATGATTGTAGGGATTATAGGAAGCGGGGGAAGAGAGCATGCCATTTGTCATGCATTAAATAAGTCAAAAAAAATTGATAAAATTTATTGTTTTCCTGGTAACGCTGGCACAGATGCAATAGCTGATAATATTAATTTAGATATAAATAAATTTGAGGAATTAAAAAATTTCATTCTATCAAAAAAAATAAAATTAGTTGTGATAGGACCAGAAAAACCTTTGGTTGATGGACTAACAGATTACTTGGAAAGTTTTGATATCAAAGTTTTTGGACCTAGTAAAGTCGCTTCACAATTAGAGGGGTCTAAAATATTTACAAAAAACGTCTGTAAAAAATATAATATTCCAACTGCGAATTTCGGTGTATTTAATGATATTAATCAAGCTAAAAATTTTCTAGATAATTCCAATTTTCCAATAGTCATTAAAGCAGATAATTTGGCTGCAGGGAAAGGTGTTTATATTTGTGAAAATAAAGAAGAGTCTTATCAAGCAGTTAAGGAAATATTTGATGGAAAGTTTGGTGCTGCTGAAAATGTTCTTATTGAAGAATTTTTAGAAGGTGAAGAAATGAGCTTTTTCATTTTAAGTGATGGTATTACCTACAAAAATTTTGGTACAGCTCAAGATCATAAAAGAGTTCAGGAAGGTGATAAAGGAAAAAATACTGGTGGTATGGGTGCTTATTCACCATCAAGATTAATAAATGAAGAGCTCGAAAAAAAGATTTTAAATAATATAATTGATCCAACCTTAAGAGCACTTAAAGATTTCAAATCATCATATAAAGGATTTTTATATGCAGGGCTCATGATAAAAAATAATGAACCTTATTTGATTGAGTATAATGTGAGAATGGGTGATCCAGAATGTCAAACTATTCTTCCTAAACTAAATACAGATTTCGGTGAAATTATTGACTCATGCTGTAATGGAAAATTAAATGAAAAAAAAATTAATTGGAATAATAAGAAAAGTTTATGTGTTGTCTTGTGTTCAAAAGGCTACCCCGAGACCTACAAAAAAAATGTTGAAATCAAAAATATCGATAAAATTCAATTAAACACTGATGACCACTTATTTCATGCTGGCACTATTAAAAAAGATGATGTTGTTTTGGCGGTGGGTGGACGGGTTTTAAATTTTGTTTCATTATCAAATAGTTTTGAAAAATCAAGAAATAGGATTCATAAACTTCTTAACAATCTGAATTGGTCAGATGGTTTTTTTAGAAAAGATATTGGTTATAAAGTAATAAAAAAATGAGAATAATTGGTGGAAAATTTAAAGGAAAAAAAATTTTACAACCAAAAGATAAAGAAACAAGACCCTTAAAGGACTTAGCAAAAGAATCTATTTTTAATATTATTAATCACTCAAATAAATTTAAGATTAATATTGAAAATTCAATAATTTTAGATCTATTTGCAGGTGTTGGCTCATTTGGTTTAGAGTGTCTCTCAAGAGGAGCTAAACATGTTACTTTTGTAGAAAAGTATAATGGTGTTTTACCAATTTTAAAAAGTAATCTAAAAAATTTGAATATGAGAGAAAAATATGAGATTATTGAGGAAGACTTACTATCTAATTACTTTTTGAAAAAAATTCAGCTTAAATTCAATATCATATTTTTGGATCCTCCCTATAAAGAAAAAAGATTGTCAAATATTATTGATAATATTTTTCAAGAAAAAATTCTCAATAAAGATGGGGTGATTATTGTGCATAGGCATAAAAAAGAAAATGATGAGTTTTCAAAAAAATTTAGAATTCTAGATGAGAAAAAATATGGAATATCGAAAATTATATTTGGTAATTTAAACTAAAATTTTTTTAGTCTCTTTTTTAATTAACTCAACAGCAGGTTGATCGTAAGGGTTTATTTTCAAAGCTTTTCCAATTAAAATAGTCTCCAACATAAAAAAGCAAAATAACTCACCTAAAGTTTTTTCGTCCCTTTTTTTTATTTCAAAGCTTCTAAAAGGTATATTTTTTTTTGAAAAAACATTTTCCGTAGCTTTTTTTTGAGCATAAGTAATATTTTGAATATTTTTGTTTTTAAGAAAATTTTGTGAGGGCAAAATAAATTTATTATCTATTTTGGAGGTATTATTTTCATCGACATAAAAAAACGTATAAAAATTATTTTTAAAACCATCCAAATAAAGCTGCATAACGCTATGATTATCTCTAGGCATGTTAGATACTACTGGCAATAAACCTTTCCCCTTTTTACCCAAACTTTCAGCTACTAGTTGTTGATACCACGAAAAAAAATTTTGAGATTTTTCATCATAATTTATGATAATTGAATTAAATTTTCTTTTTTTAATTAAATTTATTGTAGATCCCACATTAGATATGAGCGCATTTAAATATTTTGGATTTTTAATTAAATTATTAAATTGCCTAAAACTTTTTGAATTAAGACCCATTAATTCGGCAGGCAACATTCCAACTTCTGATAAAACTGAGTATCGACCACCTATAAAATTATTGTGATGAACAATCTCTGACTTTAGTTTATGTGCTAATGAATATAAATAATTTTTTTTATTTTCTGTGATAAAAATATTTTTATCACTTTTTTTGATAAGAATATTAGAATTAACTATTGTCTCTAAAGTATTACCTGATTTAGAGATGATTAAATTTAAATGTTTTTTATTTCCAGGTTTTTTGTTGAGAGGTGATAAATTATCATAAAATAATACATTCTTTTTAATTTTATCTTTAAGAAAGCTATAAATAGTCTTCGTACCCAATGACGAACCACCAATTCCAATTATACGGATATCGTTGAGTCTTTTAAAAATTTCTAAATTTTTGATCTTAAATTGGTCTTTATAATTTTTACTAAAAGATTGAAAGATTTGACTATTTTCTTTAATTAATTTTTTAAGATTTTTTTTTATTTTAGAATTTTGTTTACTACCCTTAAAATTTTTAAAAAGAATTCCTGATGTTATCATTAATTATTTCTAATTTTTTCTATAATGGAATTTTCAAAATTTTTGTTTTGATCAGTGTTTTGATTATCTAAATCTGAATCCTTGTTGTCAGTCAGTAATGATTTGATATCAGTTTTTTTTTCATTCTCACTTGCTTGATTAGTTTGCTGTGGTAATGGTAATTCATTGAAGTCTGGAGGCATAACTAAAGGTGATTTCTTTTCAACCAAAAATTCATCTATGCTATTTTTTTTCTGTGAACTAAAACCTTCTTTAATAGTTCCACATGAATTTAAAGCTAAAATTGAAATTATAATTGTTGTTAGTTTAAATATTTTTTTCATCAATTTTATTGTTTTGGTTATCAATTATTTCTAAAATAATCAAAAATAATACTCCTAATGAAATAAATATATCTGATACATTAAAAATAAACCAATGAAAATTTCCGATATGAAAATCAATAAAGTCTGGCACCGCCTTAAAAAAAATTCGATCATATAAATTACCTAGAGCTCCACCAAATATCATTAAAAGTGAATATTTTTTAAGACCATCACTTTTTAAAGTCATATAAAAAATAATTAAAATTACAGCTGCAATTAAAATTGTTAAAGTGTTGTACATATGACTTTGATCAAATGATAATAAACCAAATGCTATTCCCTCATTATAAATTAAATTAATATTCAAAAATTTTGATACAAATAGTTCAGATGATAAATTTTTTTCATTTTCAGAAATCACATAGACTTTGGTAAATCTATCGAGACCAAAAATGCTCAAAATAATAAAAAAATTTATTACAAAATTTTTATTTAAGAAATTTGACATTTAGGGTGTCTTTCACATGGGTCTTCTCTAATCTTCCAACAAACTGAGCATTTATTTCCAGAAGCTTTTTTTGTCTCAACTAAAATATCTGACTGATTATCAAAATTAATAACAGTTTTCGACACAATACATAATTCAGATAAATCCATATCTGCAACTATTTCCTTATATTTTTCATTAAGTTGAATATTAAGATCTGCTTCTAAACTTGAACCTATTGCTTTACTAGCTCTTTTTTCCTCAATACTTATGTTACACACATTTCTAATTTTTATTAATTGAGACCATCTCTCAGTAAGCTGTTCATTTTTAAATTTATCTGGAAAAGTAAGAAATTTTTCTAAATGGATGCTTTTACTATTCTTTGATATCAGTTGATGTATTTCCTCAGTTGTAAAAGACAATATTGGAGCGAACCATCTGAGTAAAGATTTTAATAAAACATTCAAAATTCTAACACAAGATTTTCTTTTCTCAGAATTAATTGGATCACAATATAAAGTATCCTTTCTTATATCAAAATAGAATGCCGACAAATCTGTTGTACAAAAATTCAACAATTCTTTATAAAGATTGTGAAAATCATATTTTTTAAAATAATTTTCAAATTTGTTGTTAAGAGAATGAACCTTACTTAACATAAATTTCTCTAGCTCCGGTAAGTTTTCAATGTCAATTTTATCAAAATTAATATCCTCATATTTGTCATTTATATTTCCTAATAAATATCTAAATGTATTTCTAATTTTACGATATGACTCAGAATGCTGATCCAAAATAGAATAATCTATTCTTAAATCTTCAGCATAATTTGATGCAGCAACCCAAATTCTTAAAATATCTGCACCATATTTTTTCAAAATATCCTCAGGTGCAATTACATTTCCAAGTGATTTTGACATTTTAAAACCTTTTCCATCCACAACAAACCCATGAGATAATATAGACTCGAAAGGTGCCTTACCTCGTGTTCCACATGACTCTAATAAAGAGGAATGAAACCAACCTCTATGTTGATCAGAACCCTCTAAATACATTGATGCAGGCCATTTAAGGTCTTTTCTCTTCTCCAATACAAAAGAATGGGTTGATCCACTATCAAACCAAACTTCAACAATATCGCTGAGCTTTTCAAAATCTTCAGCTTTATATTTGTCACCTAAAAATTTTTGAGGGTCATCTGAAAACCAACAATCAGAACCTTCTTTCTCATAAATATTAGCAATGTTTTCGAATACTTTATCGTCTATTAAAATTTCATTAGACTTTTTATTTACAAAAATAGGAAGTGGTACACCCCAAACTCTTTGTCTTGATACGCACCAATCTGGCCTTGTCTCGATCATTGATTTTAATCTTTCTTTACCTTTACTTGGATAAAAAGTCGTATCATCTATTGCTTTTAAAGCCTTGCTTCTCAGTTTATGACTTTCCATAGAAATAAACCATTGTGGTGTCGCTCTATGAACTAAGGGTGCTTTTGATCTCCACGAATGAGGATACGAATGAACCAATACACCATTTGAAAGGAGTTTATTTTGATCTCTCAATTTTTCGATCACAATGGGGTTAGCCTTAAAAATATGTAAACCTTCAAATAGAGAAACATTATTTGTATATTTTCCATCATCATCAACTGTCTCAATTGCCTTTATACCGTTATTTAAACAAAGATTAAAATCGTCAGGTCCATGACTTGGTGCACAATGAACAATTCCTGTTCCTTGTTCAGTGGTTACAAAACGTGCTTCTAACATTGGAATATCGTAATCATACCCTAAATCAAAAAATGGATGCTTACAGATAGTATCTTTTAAATCTTTACCTTTAAATTTCTTAAGGTTTTCAAATTCTTTAATCTCACAATCTTTTAAAACAGAGTCTAGTAGTGCCTCAGCGATAACAATTTTTTTATTTTTAAAATTTCCGTCATCATTAATTTGAATTATTGAGTAATCTAAGCTTTCATTGTATGCTAAAGCTTTGTTTGCTGGTATCGTCCAAGGAGTGGTTGTCCATATAACAATATCACAATCATTAAGTTCTTTTATTTTTGATGATTTAACTGTAAAACAAGCATAGATCGTATCAGATTTATGGTCTTGATATTCAACCTCGGCATCAGCTAAGGCAGTTTTTTCTACAGTTGACCATAAAACTGGTTTAAATCCTCTGTAGAGACTTCCTTCTTTTAAAAATTTTCCAAGTTCTCTTACAATTTGTGCTTCTGCATCATAACTCATTGTTGAATAATAGTTTTCCCAATCACCAACAACACCTAATCTTTTAAATTGGTCTTTGTGAACCTCTATCCATTTTTCAGCAAAAGTTCGGCATTCTTTTCTAAATTCTACAATCGGAACATCATTCTTATTTTTTTTATTTTTTTTGTATTGTTCCTCAATTTTCCATTCGATAGGTAAACCATGACAATCCCAACCTGGAACATAAACAGAGTCTTTACCATCCATTTGATGAAACTTTACGATAATATCTTTTAATATTTTATTTAACGCAGTACCCATATGTATATTTCCATTTGCATATGGGGGACCATCGTGGAGAACAAATTTTTCCTCTCCTTTTCTTGAATTCCTTAACTCTTTATAAAGATCAATTTTTTTCCAAAGTTTTAGAATTTCTGGCTCTCTAATTGGTAAATTAGCTTTCATTGAAAAAGCTGTTTTAGGTAAATTAATTTGGTTTTTACTCATTTTGCTTTTTTTGCAGTTACTAAATCAATTTTAATTTGTTTTTTTAATTGATCTATATTTTTGAATTTTTTTTCAGCTCTTATAAATTTTAAAAATTCTACTCTTAAATACTTATTATATAAATTTCCAGAAAAATTAAATAAATGAACTTCTAATAATATTTTTTTTCCATTAAATGTAGGTCGATATCCTAAATTAGCTATTCCTTTAATATATTTTGAACTTTTTATATTCTTAGCTTTAACAGCATAAACACCTGGTTTTGCCAGAACATAATCTTTGATATCTATATTAGCTGTTGGAAAACCAATCTTTTTTCCTAGTTGTCTACCTTTTTGAACTTTTCCATCAATTGACCATTTTCTATTTAAAAGTTTATTAACTTTATTAAGTTTTCCGCTCTGCAAATATTTTCTTAATAATGATGATGAAATAATTTTTTTTTTGATTGATAAAGGTTGTGGTTTTACAATTTTATAATTACATAATTTCTCGTAATTAATTAATTGTTTTACATTCCCTTCTCTTTTGTTTCCAAATTTAAAATTATTACTCACAAAAATAAATTTAGGGCTAAGTTTTTTACCTAAAACTTCTTTTATAAAAAAAATTGATTTTGTTTTTGAAAATTTACGATCAAATTTTTTAGTAATAACAAAATCAACATTAAGCTTACTTAAATTTTCAATTTTTTGATTTAAATTTGATAATCGAAAATTTTTTAAATTGGAGTTAAAAAACATTTTTGGCATTGGCTCAAAAGTTAAAACGCCAATCTTTGGTGAATATTTTTTTTTATATTTTTTTGCTAATCTAAATAATTTTTGATGTCCAAGATGAAGTCCATCAAAATTACCAATTAAAATAATTGAATTTTTATGATTTTTTTTTATATTAAAACTATTATATAATTTCATTTTTACCATTTTAACTCTGATTGTATATAGTTACAGATTGTTTCATAAGATTTCGCAGTTGCTTCAATTCCTTTTTCTTTGATTTCATTTTTATGAATACCATTTGAAATAATTAACGAGTCATAGTTTAAAAGATTTGCGCCTTTAATATCAGTATTTAAATTATCACCAACAGAAAGAATTTTTTTACCTTTGTTATTAATTGATAAATTATAAACCTCAGGATACGGCTTACCAAAATATACTACCTTGCCACCCATTTTTTCAAAAACCATGGCAACTGATCCTGCGCAAAGCTCTCTTTTGTCACCTCTATCCACAATTAAGTCAGGATTAGTACAAACCATTTCTTTATCTAAATTTTTTTCAAATAAATCTTTATAATAATTCAAATCTTTATCAAATTTTTCAAATAACCCTGTGCACAATATGTACTCTCCATCATCAATTTTGTCTGACTTCATTTTTGCAAAATCATTAAACAAATCAAAATCACGTGGTGGTCCAACATGAAAAAATTTTTTAGTGGATAAATTTTTTTTAAGATAATTTAATGATGCTTGGCCAGATGTAAAAACATGATCTCTAATTTCTTTTTCCATGCCCATTTTTTTTAAAAAGGATTTAACAACATCATTAGGTCTTGGAGCATTAGTGAGTAGAATGTATTCTTTGCCTTTTTTTGTGATTTCTTTTAAAACGTTGACTGCTTCTTTGTGAAGGTTTATTCCATTATGAATAACACCCCATAAATCGATATAAAAAAGCTGATAATTATCAACGATGGAGCAAAAACCATCTTTGTCTAAATTTTTAGTCATGAAAATTATCTATAACCCAAAAAATCCTCAATTTCCTACCTTTTTTAATAAACTAAATATTAAGTATATCTTGAAATAGTATTACCAATCTCTATATGAACTCCATATTTATATAGGAGAATATATGAAATTTAGACCGTTACATGACAGAGTTTTAATAGAAGTTTTAGATAGCAGCGAAAAAACTGCTGGAGGAATAATCATACCAGATACTGCACAAGAGAAGCCTCAGGAGGGAAAAGTTGTTGCGGTTGGTGGTGGTGCAAAAACTGAAGATGGAAAAAAAATTCCAATGGATGTTAAAGTTGGAGACAAAGTTTTATTTGGCAAATGGTCAGGAACTGAAGTCAAAATTGATGGTAAAGAATACAGCATAATGAAAGAGTCAGACATTATGGGTATTTCAAGTAAATAATATAAGTTAAAGGAGAAAGTATAATGGCAAAAGTTGTTAAATTTGACGCTGAAGCAAGATCAGCAATGATAAGAGGGGTAAATATCTTAGCTGATACTGTTAAGGTAACGTTAGGTCCTAAAGGCAGAAACGTTGTGATGGATAAATCTTATGGTGCTCCAAGAATTACTAAAGATGGTGTTTCAGTTGCAAAAGAAATTGACCTTGAGGATAAGTTTGAAAATATGGGTGCTCAAATGGTTAAGGAAGTTGCTAGCAAAACAAATGATGAAGCTGGGGACGGAACAACAACTGCAACTATTTTAGCTCAAGCGATTGTTAAAGAAGGTGTAAAATATGTTACAGCTGGAATGAACCCAATGGATGTAAAAAGAGGTATTGATGCAGCAGTAGATGTTGTAAAACAAAACTTAGTTTCTTCAGCCAAAAAAGTAAAAGATAGTGATGAAATTGCTCAAGTAGGAACTATTTCGGCAAATGGCGATAAAGAAATCGGAAGTATGATTTCTAAAGCAATGCAAAAAGTCGGTAATGAAGGTGTCATTACAGTTGAGGAAAATAAAGGAATTGAAACAGAACTTGATGTCGTTGAAGGTATGCAGTTTGATAGAGGATATTTATCACCATACTTTATTACAAACAGTGACAAGATGACGACAGAGTTAGACAATCCTTTTATTCTTTTACATGAAAAAAAATTAACAAATTTACAACCAATGGTTCCACTTTTAGAAGCAGTGGTACAGGCTGGTAGACCATTAATGATTATATCTGAGGATGTTGAAGGCGAAGCTTTAGCAACGTTAGTTGTAAACAAGTTAAGAGGAGGTTTAAAAGTAGTAGCTGTAAAAGCTCCAGGTTTTGGTGACAGAAGAAAAGCCATGCTTGAAGATATTGCAATTTTAACTGGTGGAAGTGTAATTTCTGAAGATTTAGGAATTAAACTTGAAAACGTTAAATTAGATGATCTTGGATCGTGTAAAAAGGTTAAAGTAGATAAAGATAATAGTACTATCGTAAATGGTAGCGGTAAAAAATCTGATATCGAAGCTAGATGTTCTTCAATCAAACAACAAATTGATGAAACAACTTCTGATTACGATAAAGAAAAACTTCAAGAGAGATTGGCTAAACTAGCTGGTGGTGTTGCTGTAATTAAAGTTGGTGGTGCTACAGAAGTCGAAGTTAAAGAAAGAAAAGACAGAGTTGAAGATGCACTTAATGCAACAAGAGCTGCAGTTGAAGAAGGTATTGTAACAGGTGGCGGATGTGCTTTGTTATATGCTGCTCAAGAGCTTGAAAAAGTAAAAGCCAAAGGCGAGGATCAAAAAGCTGGTGTTGATTTAGTTAGAAGAGCATTAGAGGCTCCCATAAGACAAATTACTAAAAATGCTGGAGTAGACGGTTCAGTTGTAGTTGGTAAATTGTTAGAACAAAATAAAAAAACTCACGGCTATGATGCACAAAATGAGGAATATTGTGACATGTTTGCTAAGGGTATTATTGATCCAGTCAAAGTTGTTAGAACTGCACTTCAAGATGCAGCATCAATTTCTGGATTATTAGTAACAACAGAAGCAATGATAGCTGATAAGCCAGAAGAAAAAGATGCAGCTCCTGCTGGAATGCCTGGAGGAATGGGCGGCATGGGCGGCATGGGAGGAATGGGCGGCATGGGTATGTAACCCAATAACTCCTAATCAAAATTCTAAAAGGGCAGTTCTACTGCCCTTTTTTTTTTGCTTTAAAAAAAATTTGTAATATAGAGTTATTATTATGTCGAAAAGATATAGTGGAAAATCGTTTAAAGACTTTAGTGTCAAAAAAAAACCTAAATTAAGTTTTAAAGAAAAAAGAAAACTTAAACGCGAAAAGCGAAAAAAATAAAAATTAAAAAAAAATTCTTAATTTATCCAAGCCTAGTGTAGTTTTTTTTAAGTTTTCAAAAGTGTTTAAATATGTATAAGAACCCAGATTTATGAATAATACTATAAGAAATATCACCATAATTGCCCATGTTGATCATGGCAAAACAACCCTAATTGATAACTTAATGAAACAAAGTGGCTCATTTAGAGACAATGAGGTTGTTGATGAAAGGCTGATGGACTCTGGAGAATTAGAAAAAGAAAGAGGAATTACAATATTAGCTAAACCTGCCTCGATTAACTGGAAAGATTCTAGAATAAATATAATTGATACCCCAGGCCACAGAGATTTTGCTGCTGAAGTTGAAAGAGTACTTAGTATGGCTGATGGAGCATTATTACTAATAGACTCTGCTGAAGGTGTGATGCCTCAAACAAAATTCGTTTTAGCAAAAGCTTTAAAACAAGGTTTAAAGCCAATTGTAGTTATAAATAAATTAGATAAATCAGATCAAAGAGCTAATGAAGTTCTAGATGAAACATTCGATTTATTTGTAAGTTTAGATGCTAATGAAGACCAACTAGATTTCCCAGTTTTATATGCCAGTGGAAGATCTGGATGGGCTGATCATGAAGTTGATGGTCCAAGAGAAAATCTTAATCCACTTTTAGATAAAATCGTAGACCATGTTAAACCAGCTAAATTAGACAAATCAAAACCTTTTGCTATGCTTTCTACACTTCTTTATGCTGATAGTTTCTTAGGGAGAAGTTTAGTAGGTCGAATTTCACAAGGAACAGCAAAAGCTAATCAAGCAATTAAGGCAATCAACTTAAAAGGAGAGAAAGTTGATGAAGGAAGATTAACTAAAATTTTTAGATACGAAGGTACCAAAAAAGTTCCGATTGAGGTTGGTGAAGCTGGAGATATTGTAGTTGTTGCGGGTTTAGAAAAAGCTAATGTTGCAGATACTATTTGTGATCTTGAAATTAACGAACCAATAGAAGCTACTCCTATTGATCCTCCAACTATGTCAATTACAATAACTGTAAATACATCCCCTTTGGCTGGTACAGAAGGTAAAAAACTTACAAGCACACAGATTAGAGATCGATTAGTTCAAGAGGCACAAAATAACGTAGGAATTACATTCACTGAAAATGAGGGAAATGACTCTTTTGTGGTTAGTGGACGTGGTGAATTAATGTTGGAAATTTTACTTACTCAAATGAGGAGAGAAGGTTTTGAAATGACAGTGAGCCCTCCAAAAGTTCTTTATAAAAAAGATGAAAACGGAAATAAACTTGAGCCAATAGAAGAAATTACTATGGATCTTGATGAGGAACATTCATCAAAAATAATTGATTCAATGAATAGAAGAAAAGGTAAATTAATAGAATTAAAAGACACTGGTAAAAATAAAAAGAGACTTATATTTCATGCACCAACAAGAGGTTTGATGGGATATACAAGTAGATTTTTAACGCTGACAAAAGGAAATGGTGTCATCAATAGAATTTTTCATGAATATGGTCCATTTGAAGGGGAAATGGAGGGCAGAAGAAATGGTGCTCTAATTTCTATGGAACAAGGAAAGGCAGTTGCTTTTGCAATCTTTAATTTACAGGCTAGAGGAGAAATGTTTGTAACTCATAACGATCCTGTTTATCCAGGAATGATTGTGGGGCTATCACCTAAGCCAGGAGATATGATTATTAATGTTATGAAGGGTAAAAAATTAACCAATATGAGAACGCAAGGTACTGATGAAAATGTTGTCTTAACTCCTGTAAGAAAAATGTCGATTGCTGAACAACTAAGTATGTTAAATACTGATGAGGCTTTAGAAATTACTCCTGAGTCTTGTAGATTAAGAAAAGCTATTCTTGATCCTCATGAAAGAAAAAGAAGTGAAAAATCAGGCGCTGCTGCCTAATCAAAAATTTTATCAACTAAAAATAAACCTAAAGCAACGCACGGACCAATACCAAAAGCGAATAAAAGAGTTCCAACCCCTACTGTTCCACCTAAATACCAGCCAATACTTACAACAGAAATTTCTAAAAAAGCTCTAACGGCTGCGACTGGTAAATTAGTTACTTTTTGTAAACCAATCATTAATCCATCTCTTGGTCCTGCTCCAAGATTAGAAACTAAATAAATCCCCCCACCTATTCCAACCATCATTACAGAAATTACCGCTAGGATTAATTGATTAAAATAATTTAATGGGGTTGGTACAAACTTAATACAAAGATCAATCATAAAGGCTATAATTAAGGCATTAAATATTGTGCCCATTCCTGGTTTTTGACCCAAAGGAATCCATAAAATTAAGACAGCAATACTTATTAAAAGAGTAATTGTTCCAATACTTAAATTAACATTTAAGGAAATACCTTGAGCTAAAACACTCCATGGAGAAGCGCCTGTAAAGGAAACAATCAATAACCCTTCACCAAGACCAAACATCGTTAGACCAAAGCATAAAAAAAAGAAAGTAGAAAATTTTGGTTTAAAATTATATGGCTTGTCAGAACTCCAATTAACTTTTGGTATTTTCTTTATTTTTAAAAACATTTTAGTAAGTTATTTCTATTATAGATAAAGTCCACTAATGTAATTGCTAAATGAGAAAATTTATAGCCATTTTGTTTATTGTAATTTTTCCAGTTATTTCCATGGCACATATGGGTCACTACAATAAATATAACAAAATTGAAATGGAGATTTTTAGAAATGGTGAACTAATTGGATACAATTATTATTTTTTTGAAAGAAATGGTGAAGAAACTATTATTACAAATCAATTTAAATTTTCTGTTGATCTATTGGGAACTACAATTTTTCAGGTTGAGTCATATGGTGAAGAAAAATATATCAAAGATCAGTTGATATCATATAATTCTAAAACTCTTCAAAATGACAAAGAAAAATTTGTAAATTTAGAATTAAATAAAAAGAGTAGAAAATATGATATCAAAGGCTCCTCATTCAATGGCGAAGCAACAACTAATAATGTTATTGGAAATTGGTGGAATCATAAAATTTTGCAAGCAGGATCTCAAATAAGTCCAATATCAGGAAGTATTAAAGAACAGGTAGTTACTTTTATAGGAAAAGAAAAAATTGACCTTTATGGAAAAATTTATGATGTTGATCATTTTACACTTAAATCTAGGGATATGAATATTCCAAAAGATAAACGATTAGACTTTGATATTTGGTACGATCAACAAAATTTAAGAATTTTAAAAGTGTCTTACTCAAGAATGGGAAATTGGGAATACAGATTGAAAAACTTTGAGTAATTTATCTCGAAATTTTTTTAAATAAGTCCCGTGCACTTATCCACCCTGACTCTAGTCTTGGTCCTACAAACCAATCAGCACAAACGCCTATTTTTTTCTTTGGATCCCAATAACTTTTAATTTTGAAAGGTTTTGAGTTGGAAGAATATTTCCAACCATGATTAAGAGAAAAATTAATTTTTGTTTTTTTTACATTTGAAAGTTGAAAGAACTTATCAATCATAATTTTTGAATTCTCTTTCTTATTATTTTTATTTTGATTGATCTTTTTATTTGCCCACTTAAATGTACTTTGAAGGGTCCATAAATCATATTTTGATTTAAATCTTTTTTTCGAGTTTTCATTACCCGCCCAACCAAGAATTGGATCTTCGAAAAGATAGCTACTATTTGATTTCTTGTTTTTTTTTATAGCAATCATAGTAGTTATATTTGCATCCATTTTTATTGTCTTTTTTAAAAAAGAATTATTTATGAATCTTGAAGAGAGTTTTTTTAATTGTGGAAAAGGACAGGTCAAAATAATACTTTTAAAAGTTCTCAATTTTCCATCAGCAAATGATAAATGCCAAAGTTTGTTTTTATAATGAATTTTTTTTAATTCGCTTTGATAGTTGCACTTAATTTTTTTTAATAAGTACTTGCTAATATCATTGTTTCCATTTTTACCTATAATTTTCAGATGTTTTTTATTTTCTTTTTTTTTGGAGTTAAGAAAAATGTGTTTACCACCCCAAACCTTTAAAATTCTTTTTTTAATTAAATCTTTGGTAAATTTTTTAAATTCTGGGGTTTTTGGCGAAAAGTATTGAGTGCCATGATCAAAGCCTAAATTACCTTTCATTCTTTTGAAAGATGCCCGTCCTCCTGGACCTCTCGCTTTATCAAATAGGATTACTGAATTTTTTTTATTAAGAAGATTCGCAATTGTAGCTCCGGAAATACCTGAGCCGATTACGCAAAATTCACTCATTTACCAGCAACAACCATTCCCTCAATCATCATGGTTGGTGAATTGGTTGAATATTTAAACTCTAAATCATTTGCGAGAGTAATATTCTTAAACATGTCTTTAAAATTACCTGCAATAGTAATTTCATTTATAGGATACTTAAACTCTCCGTTTTCCACTAAAAAACCTGTTGCACCTACAGAATAATCACCAGTTACAATATTACTTCCGTGTCCTATAGTTTCTGTAATATAGAGACTTTTTGATTTTGAATTCAATAAATCTTTAAAACTAATATTTCCATTTTCAAAATAAAGATTGCTTGTCCCTCCACATCTTCCATTTGATTTAAGGTTTAATTTTTTTCCATTGTAAGTATCAATCAAATAATGTTTTAAAATTCCTTGGTCTACTAATTTAAGAGTATCAGTTTTAACCCCCTCACTATCAAAATTTCTTGAGCCTAAACCTTTGACTATATCCGGTTTATCTAAGACATTAATTTTATCAGAAAAAATTTTTTGGTTAACTTTATCTTTTAAAAAAGAGGTTCCTCTTGATATCGCTGATGATGAAATCGCACTTGCAAAAGTACTTAGCATTCCCTTAGCAATTCTTTTGTCAAAAATTATTGCAATTTTTTCACTACCTATTTTTTTGGGGCTTAATTTTCTAATTGTTTGATCAGCAGCTTGTTTACCTAATTCTCCTGCGTCATCCAAGTCTTTCAGAAAACATTTACTAGAATATTCATAATCTCTCTCCATACTTTTTTCATCTTTGGCAACTGTGACGCTCGAAGCTGTAAACGAAGATGTTTTGTAGCCAGCACAAAAACCTTCACTATTGGCTAAAATAAAATTTGATTTATTTTGAGTAAAACTAGATTCTGTATTAACAATCTTTTTATCATTGGAAGCAGCAGATTCTAATTTTTTCAAATAATCTATTTTTTGATCGTTTTCTATATGGGTATCGTCATAAAGATCTAAATCCTTAACTTCTTTGGCCAATAAATCTTTATCTGGTAATGAATTAAATTCATCTTCAGGAGTATTTTTTGTTGTCTCAACACATTTTTCAATCAAAATGTTTAGATTATCATCAAGTAAATTAGAAGATGATATTGATGACTTTTTTTTTCCAATGTAAGTGGTAATGCTTATTCCAAGATCATCTGATCTATTAGACTCGTCTAGTTTTTTATTTCTAAAATTAACAGTTTCAGATACAGAGTTATTAACAATCACACTGGACTCGGTTGCGCCTAATTTCTTAGCTAAACCTAAACAATATGATGCTTTTTTTTCTAAAAATTCTTGATCTTTGACCATTTAAAGTTTTGTGCCACCAACAGTCATCTTATTAATTAGTATAGATGGTTGAGCAACGCCTACGGGAACACCTTGGCCAGCTTTTCCACATGTTCCAATACCAGGATCCATCATCATGTCATTCCCAACCATAGAAACTTCTTTTAAAATTGAAGGGCCATCTCCAATAAGTGTCGCGCCTTTAATTGGAGATCCAATTTTACCATTAACAATCTCATAAGCTTCAGTACAATTGAATACAAATTTTCCAGAGGTAATATCAACCTGTCCGCCACCAAAACTCACAGCAAAAATACCTTTGTCGACAGCTTTAATCATCTCATCTTGAGTCTGATTACCACTCAGCATCATCGTATTTCTCATTCTTGGAAGAACAATATGTCTATAGTTTTCTCTTCTTCCACTACCAGTAGATTTGGTTTTCATTAAACGAGCGTTTAGACGATCTTGCATAAAATTTTTTAAAATCCCATTCTCAATTAAAACAGTTTTTTCTGTCGGGGTTCCCTCATCATCAATCGTAAGACTACCTCTTCTGTTATCAATAGTGCCATCATCAACAATTGTAACTCCCTCACTTGCAACTTTTTGGCCCATTAAATTATGAAAAGCTGAGGTTTTTTTTCTATTAAAATCCCCTTCTAAACCATGACCAACAGCCTCATGAATTAATATTGCCGGCCAACCAGGTCCTAGCACAACTTTCATTTCACCAGCTGGTGCAGGTTTACTTTCTAAATTTACCGAAGCTATTCTCAAAGCCTCATCACAAACGCTTTTCCAGTTATCATCTTTTAAATAAGAGTCATAAGATTGTCTTCCCCCAACACCATACACACCTGTCTCTTTTCTCCCATTTTTCTCAAGCATAACGGATACATTGAATCTTATTAAAGGACGAACATCAGTTAAAGTTTCTCCACCAGATCTAATTATTTCAACCGATTTTTGTTCTCCCAAAAAATTAGCAGTAACTTGTTTAATGTTGTCATCTTTTGAACGCAAATAATTATTTACTTCATTAAGTATTTTAATTTTTTCATTAAGAGATTTTTGTTCAATAGGGTTGATGTTCTCATAATATTTCTTATTAGATTTAGGAATTTCATGATTATAGGTACCTTTGACAGATTTAAGTGTCGATTTTAAATTTTCTGAAGATTGCTTTAAGGAGTTTTTTGAAATTTCGTTAGAGTGAGAATAAGCAACTACTTCATCAGAGATAGCTCTAAACCCAAATCCTAAATCTGAATTATAACTAGAATTTTTTATCTTATTATCATCTAGTAA
Source organism: uncultured Pelagibacteraceae bacterium (assembly GCA_902586125.1). GTDB lineage: Bacteria > Pseudomonadota > Alphaproteobacteria > Pelagibacterales > Pelagibacteraceae > Pelagibacter. The sequence continues at coordinate 63,365 of CACIGI010000001.1, forward strand.
AATTGACTCAGATTTAGAATTTTCTAAGTACAACTCACCATCATCACATTTTTGAAGAGTATCCGAAATAATATTTTCAGCCTCACTTCTTGATAGGTCAGATTTTTCAAAGAAATTACTCATAGAAGACATTAAATAGATTGTTTCAAAGATTTTTCAACTAGAGTATTTTACGCATGTACATATATGGGACAAATTAGTAATAAAACATCTAATTATGAAAGTTTATTTTAATAATTCTTGTAAAATTTGTAAGGCAGAAATTGATCTCTATAAGAAGGAAGAAATAGAGGAAATTGATTGGGTTGATATTACAGATAATGAATTAGCAGAACAAGAAACCTCTAAAGATAGTAAACAACTTTTGAGAAGACTGCATGTCAAAGATGGTGAAAAAGTTATTGGAGGTGCGGAAGCTTTTTTATTATTATGGAAAAAAATGCCAAAATATAAATTTCTTTATAAATTTTTTAAGTTACCAATCATCTTTAATATATTTTCAATTGTATATGAAATAGTAGCTTTTTTTCTTTACTTAAAAAATAAAAAGCAACTTAAAAAATCTAACTTGTAAAAAATAATAAAAATTTACTTAATAGAGACATAGAAGATACAAACATCACTAAGACTATTGAGTACATTAATAAAATAATTTTATTCTTTTTTCTTCTTAATCTAACAAAGTCCTTATCATCCAAATCAGAGATATCTCTCTCACCAACTACTGGATAATCATACGTAAACCGCCATGTACTATCACCAAGTCTTGGGTCCAAATTATTAAAATATGTGATCCACGCAATAATGTATCTGAAAATTAAATATAAAATTATTAGAAAGGCAGATCCTAAAATCATTACAGATAATACCTAATTTAATATAAATGTTTAATTGTTATTTTTGGCTCTTTTCCTTGCAATGAGTTGCGTTAAAGAGTCTACCATTGTATCTGACGCTTTGAAAATATCTACATTTCTAAACTCATGAGAAAGATTTTTTTCAGGATTAGTTTTATCTTCAATAACAATTCCTTCATCTGGAGAATTATTTTTAATATAAATTAATAATAACCAGTCATCATCTTGTGACTCATCCCATTTAATAAAAACTTCTCCAGTTTCAAATCTTCTGTCTATACAACGAAAAATAGACATGTCGCGGGTGATATGTCTTTTATTTAATTGAAATACTAGGCTACTTGCACTTCTGTAAAAACTTTCTAATGCAAATTCAATTTTTTGTCTTGCTAAAGTATATTCTTTTTCTTTTTCTAATAAGGTTTCTCTATCTTCATCACCTTGAAGTTTAACCCCTAATGCTTCAACCCTTTCTTTAATTTTTTGATCTCGAAGTAATCGATATTTTTCCTTAAGTTTATCAATTCTTTCTTGTAAACCTGCATAGTCTTCTCTTTTTTCTTTTAAAGAAATTTTCTCAAGTTTTTCTAGTTCCTTGACTTCTCTAATTCTGAATTTTTCAATTTGTTTATCTAGTCTTAATTGTTTTAAAAACTGTTTTTGTTTTTCAGCTTGCTCAATTCTCAAAAGTGCTTGCTCTTTTCTTAGGAATAATTTTATATCTTTTACTCGTTGTTTTTCTAATCTAGCTTCTTCTTTAAGTGTTTGTTCTTTTAGTTTGACTCTGAGAGCTTGTTCTTCCTCTTTTTGTCTAGCCAACTCAATTTTTTCTGCCCTCTCTCTTTCGATTTTTTCTATCTGAATTCTTCTTTTTTCATCACGTTTTAAAACTTTATAACTTGAAATTGTCTCTGAAATTTTGTCAAAAAAACCTTGAATATGTTTTTCTAAACTAAAATTAAATTTAAAATTGAATTTTGGTTTCAGCGATAGCTGTAATTTTACTAATCTTAAAACTATACTTTCGTTTTGGGTTTTTTTAATTAGTTTTAAATAATTAGTTTTTTTTAATTTTTTAACCTTATTTTTCCTTTTTTTGATAACTCTTTTTTTTTTGAATCTTTTAACAATTCTTTTGGTTTTTTTACTTTTTCTTTGAAACTTATAGGATTTTGCTTTTTTAAATACTTTTCTTTTTTTTTTTGATTTTTTTTGTTTTTTTTTCATTTCTGAGAAGAAATGATTCTATCAATAATTTATTGATAAATATAGTCTCTAGTCACAGGGATTGATCTATAATTTTTAGTGAGTTGAAATTGATAAACAACTTGATCACCCCACTTAAATGCCATTTCACAACCAGCGAGATAAAACTCCCACATTCTAAAAAATTTTTCATCAAACATTTGGATTATTTTATCTTTATTTTTTAAACAGTTTTCTTTCCAGTGTCTTAAAGTATGAGCATAATGAAGTCTTAAAACTTCAATGTCGGTTACAATTAAGCCAGCTTTTTCAATAGGATTCGTTACTTCACTTAAGCTTGGTGTATAACCACCAGGAAAAATATATTTTGTAATCCAGGGATGAGGATCTCTTGGCGGGTTAACAGACCCAATAGTGTGAATTAACGAAACACCATCATCTTTTAACAATTTTTCAATGTGTTTAAAAAACTTTTTATAAAATTTCCTTCCAACGTGTTCAAACATGCCAACACTTACTATTCTATCAAATTTCTCGTCTAGCTCTCTATAATCCATCAGTTTAAATTTTACTTGGTTCTGTAAATTCATTTCTTTTGCTTTTTGATTACAATAGTTTAGTTGATTTTCTGATAGGGTTATTCCTGTAACTTCACACTGCGCATTTTTGGCAATATCAATTGCTAATGATCCCCAGCCACATCCTATGTCTAAAACTTTTTGGTCAGGTTTAATATTTAATTTTTTAATTATATGTTGAATCTTATTAATCTGTGCAGTTTCAAGACTATCATTTTCATTTTTAAAATAAGCACATGAATATTGTCTTTTAGGATCTAAAAACAAATCATAGAGATCATCTTTGATATCATAATGATGTGAAACATTCATTTTAGATTTTTTGATAAAGTTAAAATTGGTAAGATATCGGTATGACCCTCTTAGTTTATTTAAAAAATAACTAAAAATGTTTAACTCGTTTCTTCCAATATTCATCAATGCTAGATCTAAAAAATCTGTAAGAGATCCATTTTCGATAACTATATCTCCATTTGTATATGCCTCCCCAAAATAAAGATCTGGATGAAATAGTAATTTATAATGGAGTTTCCTATTAAGAATTTTTAATTTGATAGGATCGTCAGTTGGCTGACCAATAATATAATCCTTGGTATCAGCATCAGTCAGGATAAACCCTCCTTTTTTAAATACTTTATTAAGAAATCTCGCTAAATACATCTCAAGCCGCCAATTGTGATTTTGTTTCAAAATTTAAATCTTTTAAACTCTGCAAAAGATCTCTCTCATCAACTTCGCTAAGTAGACTTAAAGGTGGTAATAGATTTCCATAAATTTTGTTCTCTTTTGAAAATAAAGTATGAAGAGCTGAAATTAAATTATATTTTTCAAAAGTATTTCTAACATTAATTAATTTTTGGTTTAAAGAGTGATCTTTCTTTTCTTTAAAATCATCGTAAACTTTTCGAGCTAATTGAGATGTAGCATTGCAAGTTGCAGTAATAATACCTGAACAACCATTTTCTAATCCTTTAAGTAATTTTGATTCTGAACCTGGCATAACTGAAAAATTTTCCAATTTTAACTTTTCAAATAAATTGTAAGAACTATCCTTCACACCTACAATTTGATCAGGAAATTTGTGAACCAATTTTTCCACACATTCAATACTAAATTTATATCCACACAATTTTTCAAAATTATAAAGTATAATTTTAGATTCTGGTATTGCATCAATGATTTTTGTATAAAAGTTTATTACATCCTTGTCTTGATATTTATAATAAGCTGGTGGCATGATTAAAAATTTTTTAAAATTTAGAGAAACTGAAATTTTCATCAAATTAATTGTTTCGTTTAAAGAATTTAATCCTGTTCCGATTAAATGTTTTTCTTTGTATTTACTTTCTGAAAGGTGATTTAATAATTTAATCTTTTCAACGATAGGAATTAATTGTGCTTGGCCAGTGCTTCCAAATATTGCAGTGCCATGACAACCTTGATTAATTAAATTCTCTGCATGTGATATGGTCTTTTCAATATTTAGGCTCAAATCAGAGTTCAGAACTGACATCGAAGCTGCATATATCCCACTTATTTTTGTCATAATAAAAATTTATATAAATATAAAAATTAGTAAAGTTTATAAATTGAATATGAAAATATTAGCTGTCCAAAATAGAATGGGTATTGGAGATACAGTAATCTTTTTACCTTTTATTAAGGCAATATCAAAAAAATACAATTCACCAGTAAGTCTCCTAGTAAGAGAAAATTCTAAAGCGGCAGAGTTTTTACATCAAACTAATTACATTGATAAAATTCTTATCTTAGAGAGAGATAAAAAATTAAGTAATAAACATGGTGGTTTTTTTGGAACTTTAAATTTAATGAAAGAATTAAAAAAACAAAATTTTGATAAAATTTTCGTTTTTAATTCCTCTCTTAGATTTAATATAATAGCAAAATTATCTGGAATAGCAGAAATTTATCAGTATCCATTATTTAGTAAAACTGACCAGCACATTATTAATACGCCAAAAAAATTTTTAAAAGATAAATTAAATATTAAAGAAATTGAAGATCCTGAAATACATATTGATAATGAATCTATTTCACAATCAGTTAAAAAATTTAACATTGATAGAAATGAAATTAATATACTCTTAGGAATTGGTGGCTCAGGCCCTACGAAAAGGGTTCCCTCGAGAATATTTATTGATTTTATGGAAAAAATTTCAAAAATTAAAAAATGTAAGTTTTATCTTGCCACTGGTAAAAATAGTGATGAGCAAATTATTCTTAATGAAATACTTCAGTCTAAATTTAAAGACATATGTTTACCTTTAGATGATTTATCAATTAAAGAAATTTTGCCAATCATAAAAAACTGCAATCTGTCTATTTGTAATGACTCAAGTTTTAGTCACTTATCTGCGGCATTGGGGACTAAGACGATAACTTTGATGGTTGATACGCCAATTATTTATGGAAATTATAACTCTAAAATGTTCCCAGTAATTCCAGATGGTGAGGAAACTGTTAGGCATCATACCTCTGGAAAAGATAGAATAAATCCACAGAAAATATTTGATAAAGCTTTAGAGATTCTAAATTAAGAAATATCGTTCAAAACTATATCTTTTGCCTCATTCACTATTGAGGACAATCTAGCTGTCTCCGGTGAAATATCCGGATGAATTTTTTTTTGTATTTTAACATAAGCTTTATTTACATCTTCTTTTGTAATTTTTTTATTCACATCTAAATTTAATATTTTATATGCTTCAGTTACTGAAATTGAAGATGAGTTATTTAGGTTCGATTTATTAAAAGAAAATCTTCCTGATCTTCTCAATGTTTGAATTAATCTATAAAGCGATATTAATTGAAAAATAGATAGACCTTTTAATTTTAATAATGCAAGACTAGCTAATGTGAAAGGCAAAGTTAATAAAAACCGCCCACCGATGGCAAATAAAATTGCTGATATAATGAATCCAAGTATTAATAAAATCCTTAAACCTTTTGATATTTTTTTTGAGGAAATCTTAGCTATAAATTTCAATAGAAAGTATAAAATAGTCAAAATGACTAATGTATAAATTATGATATTCATATAGTTCTTCTTTTTTATGAAGGTACCACAACTTAGAAAAAAACTGGAAATAAAATCTTGTCACAACACAAGTTGGGAAGATAATTACAGCTGGATACATCAAAAAGATATTCTTGAAGTCTTAAAAGATAAAAATAAATTAAATCCAGAGGTAAAAAAATACTTAATTGAAGAAAACAATCATACTGACTATCATCTTAAAGATACAAAAGACTTACAGAAAAAACTCTTTGATGAAATAAAGGGAAGAATAAAATTAGATGATGAGTCTCTTCCTTTTAGAGATCACACTTATGATTATTGGACTAAAACTACAACAGAAGGAAATTATTCTATCAAACTCCGAAAAAAAATTAATACAAATAATGTTGAAGAAATTTGGAACGGAGATAAAGAAAAAGAAAAATTAGGCGTAGAATATTTTGGAGTGGGAGATTTAGAAGTAAGCCATAACGATAAGTTGCTTGCATATTCTCTGGATACCAAAGGATCAGAGTATTACAAAATATTCATAAGAGATATTTCAACAAATAAGTTGGTCACAAAAGAAATAATGGATACATCTGGCAGTATTACTTTTAGTCTTGACGATAGATATATTTTTTACTCAAAATTAGATGAAAATCATCGTGCCCGAAAAATATATAGACATAAAATTGGAGACCAGTTAGGTAAGGATTATTTGGTCTTTGAGGAAAAAAGTGAAGCTTTTACAGTTGGAATAAGCTTAACTTCTGATGAAAAATATTATCTAATAACAACTTCTGATCATAACACATCAGAGCAATACTACTTTGGCGTTGATGAAATAACTCCTAAACCAAAATTAATCATTAAAAGACAAAGGGGGATTTTATACTCTATAAATTCTTGGGCTAATAATTTTTACAATCATACAAATAATAGTGCTGAAGATTTTAAGATTGATATCTCTTCAAGCTTAGAGAAACAAATTTGGAAACCTTTTGTGCCTTCAAAAAATGAGGTTTTAATTGGTGGTTGTGTGTTTTTAAAAAATTGGATAATTCGATCAGAAACTTCTGATGCATTAGATAAGTTATTCATTAGAAATATATCAACAAATTTTGAGGAAGAATTAATTTTTTCAGATGAAAAAGTATACGTACCAAATATTTCTCTTAAACAAAAAGATCGAAACACAGACGAAATTTATCTTGGATATTCATCGCCGAAAACTCCTTCAAGAGTTTATTCATATAATCTTTCAGATAAATCTAAAAAATTAGTTAAAGAACAGGAAATTCCATCAGGCCATAATTCAGAAGATTATATCGTAGAGAGAATTGAATATAAATCTCATGATGGAAGAATGGTTCCTTTAACAATAACAAGAAATAAGAAAACTAAGATTGATGGAACTGCAAATGTCTTGTTGTACGGTTATGGTTCATACGGAAATTCAATGAGCCCTAGTTTTTCATCTACACGTTTGAGTTTGATCAACAGAGATATCATCTGGGCTACAGCTCATATTAGAGGTGGAATGGAAAAAGGTATGAAATGGTGGAAAGAAGGAAAATTAACAAACAAAAAAAATACTTTTGAGGATTACATTTATGCAGCTAAATATTTAATTGAAAAGAAATATTCTTCTGCTGGTAAGATCATTGGTATGGGTGGATCTGCAGGTGGATTATTAATGGGAGCAGTGGTAAACCAATCTCCAAAATTATTTTTAGGAATTATAATGGCGGTTCCATTTGTTGACTCTTTAACTACTAACCTTGATCACTCTCTACCATTAACAGTTGGTGAATTTGATGAGTTTGGTAATGCCAAAGATAACAAAGATCACTTTGATTATATATTTTCTTATGCTCCTTATAATAATATAAAAAAAATGGACTACCCTCATATGTTAATTACCACTAGTTTAAGTGACAATAGAGTATTGTTTGATGAGCCTGCTAAATTTACTGCCAAGCTAAGAGATTTAAAAACCGATAATAATTTATTACTTTTAAAAACAGAAATGGATGCAGGTCATGGTGGAAAATCAGGTAGAGATGGTGCTATAGAAGAAATAGCTTTAGACTATGCTTTTGCACTAAAAATTTCAAAAAAAATTTAATTTCTCAATCTTGAAAAAACTTTAATCGTTCCTACATAAATTAGGTAGGTCGCCTAATGGGGCTTATAAATAAACTTGCTTAACTAAGGAGGATATATGACAAGTAAGGATCTATCTATATTTAACTCATTAAGACCATTCTCGATTGGGTTCGACGATATGTTTGATCAATTTGAGAATATGTTGGGAAATGGTGCAATGACAATGCAATCTAATTACCCACCATACAACATCAGAAAGACTGGTAAAGATAACTACGCTATTGAAGTTGCTTTAGCAGGATTCAACAAAAAAGATGTTGAGGTTGAGTTTGAAGATAATTTATTAACTGTAAGAACAAAACAAGTTGATAAATCTGAGGACAAAAATGCTGATGGAGAGATCATTCATAAGGGAATATCTCAAAGACAATTTGCTAGATCATTTACAATTGCTGATGACGTTAAAGTAAATGGTGCTGAGCTCAAAGATGGACTTTTAACAATATCTTGCGAGAGAATTGTACCAGAGCATAAGAAGAAAAAACTAATCGAAATTAGATAAGTTAAAGCCTTGCTTGCGGAGTAACTAGCTCCGCAAGTAAACTAAAAACATCCTTTTGACGAAAATCCAATCACAACTGAGTTAGTGTCTACCTCAAATTTTCTTTCACAAGAAATACCATATTTTTTTGTTTTATATACAAGAACTTGATTTCCTTTTTCGTTCTTAAAATCTTCATCAGGATTTCCTAGATCAATTTTAAGTTCACTGGATAATTGACCTATGTATTTACCCAATCTTTTATTTTCTTGCTCGATAATTTTGTCAGTTTTTTCTTGTACGGTCTGGCATGCAGTGACCGTTAAGAGGCAACTGAGTAACAACACGATTAATTTAAAATTTCTCATCTTCATATTCTAGCTTCTAAATATGACCAAAATATAAACTTCTTAGTTGAATTATGTTAATAAAATTAGATTTGGCTGAGTATTTGTCAAAAGAATCATCTATTTAGTCAGGATAGGAGGAATAATGTTAGACAAATATTTTGAGTACAAAAAACACAAAACAGATTTCAAAACAGAAGTAATAGCCGGAACGACTACTTTTTTAACCATGGCTTATATCATGTTTTTAAATCCGTTTATTTTATCAGGAGAATTTGCTGGACCAGAAAAAGGATTCTTTGATTTCGGCGCAGTTTACACTGCAACTATTCTAGCAACTGCTTTAGCTTGTTTCATAATGGCATTTCATGGAAAAACTTGGCCAATTGGTCTTGCGCCAGGAATGGGGATTAATGCTTTTGTAGCTTTTGGAGTTTGTGCAGGTATGGGATATACACCGCAACAAGCTTTGGGTGCTGTATTAGTTGCTGGTGTATTATTTTTAATTATATCATTAACACCAATAAGAGCATGGCTTATCAACTCTATCCCTAAGAGTTTAAAGTTAGGAATTGGTGCAGGAATTGGTTTGTTCTTAGCAATTATTGGTCTTCAGATAATGGAAGTAGTTGTTGATAATCCTGTAACATTAGTACAGCTTGGAAATTTAAGTGATCCACTTGTTTTATTAGGATGCGCAACTTTTATTGCAATAATTGTTTTGGATAAGATGAACGTCAAAGGCAATATCATTATTGGTATTTTAGTATTTAGTATAATTGCTTGGGCTACGGGTCTTGCAAAATTTAATGGTATCGCAAGTGCTCCGCCCTCAATGACTTACCTTTTTGAATTTGATTTATCTGCAGCTATGACAGCTGGAATGTCTACGGTCATTTTTACTCTATTGTTTGTAGACTTTTTTGATACTGCAGGAACTTTAACTTCAGTTGCCAATGTAGCTGGAAAAGTGAGCAAAGACGGAAAAGTTAAAGACATCAATAAAGCAATGCTATCAGACAGCGTAAGCACTGTTGCAGGAGCTGTAATGGGAACTACAACTGTAACTAGTTACGTTGAGTCTGGTGCTGGAGTAAAAGCTGGTGGGAAAACTGGAATGACCTCTTTGGTAATTGGTATATTATTTTTAGCATGTATATTTTTTGCGCCCTTAGCAACTAGTTTGCCAAAACAAATTGATGGTGCTGCTTTACTTTTTGTTTCAGTTCTATTTATAAGAAATATTACTGACATAGAGTGGAATGATGTTTCAGAGTCTGCCCCAGCAATTCTTGCGATGATCGCTATGCCTTTAACTTATAGTATCAGCAATGGTATTGCTCTGGCTTTCGTATCATATGCGTTGATCAAGATATTTACTGGTAAATTTTCAACTACTTCACCAGCTATATGGGTAATAGCGATTTTGAGTGTTGTAAGTTTTGCAGTTGCTTAAATATTAATTGAACAGGGCTAGTTATTAATACTAGCCCTGTTTATTTTTTCTCACAATCTCCTCAATAGACAATTCTTCATAATGTTCAGTTGGTTGAACAATCCAAGGATCTGAATCTAACTTGATAGGACAAAAATCAGGTTCGAAAGTTGACGACTTCTTTTTCCATAAACAAGCAGTTCTAACTTCTTTTATATAATTTTTGGTTGGGCCATAATTTTTCAACCACTCTATGCTTTTATTAAGCGTTAAACCAGTATCGGAGAGATCATCTATTAGAAGAACCTTATTAAAATCTTTGTTATTTGCCAAAGAACTTATTTCTCTAGCAAACATCAATTGGCCCTGTTGATCCTCTAAACCTTTACCTGAATAACTTTGGATAACAATATAAGCGATTGGTAATTTCAAAATTCTTGATAAAATATCAATAATAGGGGCTGCCCCTCTCATGATGCCAACTAATACAGTTGGTTTATATTTTTCATGCATTTGTATTGCTAACTTTTCAACTATTTGAGTATATTCATCAAAACTGATAATTAATTTCTCTGCCATGAAATTTATTATCATAATTAAAAATAATTAAAAAGGAGAAATCATGAAAGCCTATTGGATAAGTTTGTATACTAAAGTTGATGATCAAGAAAATTTAAAAAAGTATGCGGAGACAGTAACTCCAATCATTAAAAGTTATGGTGGTTTACCTTTAGTTAGAGGTGGCAAACATACAACTTTCGATGGCGATGATTTTTTAAGAACTGTGGTTTGGGAATTTCCAAATTTCGAGCAAGCTTTAAAATGTCATCAATCTAAAAAATATCAGGCTGGTTGGGATTTAGCCAAAAAGACCACTATAAGACACATGCAAATCGTTGAGGGATTTAGTACTGAATAGGCTCAGGATCTATACTTCTCCACAAATACCATGTAGCTACTGAACAATAAGGTGAAAATCTTTTTTGAAGTAAAGACACAAATTTTTCCGGTGGAAAATATTTTTTATTATAATTTTTAGAAATCGCTCTCAAAAGCCCAATATCTTGTATAGGCCAAATGTCAGATCTATTATAAGTAAAAAGTAAAATCATTTCAGCCGACCATCTACCTATTTGTCTTAAATTAGATAAATAAACTATAGCTTCCTCATCACTCATATTCTTTATTAATTTAGGATTAAAGGATTTATTAAGAATTTGTTTGGCTAAACTTTTTATTCCCAAAACTTTTTGCCTACTTAATCCACAATTTCTAAGTTGTGTTGTTGTCAATTTAGATACAGTTTTAGGATTAATTTTATTTTTACATTTTTTCTTAAATTTTAAAAAAACTGAATTTGCTGCAACAACACTTATTTGCTGGCCAATAATACTTTTACACAATGAAAAAAAAATATCCTTTCTTGAGGTAAGAATCGTTTCATTGGGACTTCGATAATTTTTAATTAATTTTGACATTATTTTATCCCTTTTTGATAAATATCTTTTAGCTTTATTCCAATATTTTGGAACTTTAGTCATTGATTGTTTTAGAAGTAATCATTTTTTTATTGTAAATTTCTCTTCTAAAAATAATTAATGTTGAAATAATTACCAAAGAGGCTCCAAGAAGAGTTTTGATTGTTGGAACCTCATCCCAAATGAAATATCCAAAAATTATTGCAAACAAAAGAGCTAAATATTTTAAAGGAGTTACCAAGGAAACCTCTGAATATTTATATGACTGACCTAACCATAAATTTGCAACACCTCCAAAAATACCAATAAAAGATAATAAAATAAAATCCTGTAAATTGGGCATAACCCATCCTTGTGGAATAGTTAAAAAACTCAATAAGGTTATTGATAAGGAAAAATAGAATGAAATTAACCAAACTGGTTCTGTGGTTGATAACTGTCTTATTGATATTGCTACATAAGATAGACCAAGACAAAATATTATAGGAAAAATATAATAAATGTTAAGTTCACTTATCCCTGGTTCAGTGATTACCAATATTCCCACAAAACCAACTATCACAGCTAACCATCTATAAATTCCAACTTTTTCACTCAATAAAAAAATTGAAAATATAGTTGTAAAAATTGGAGCAGCAAAAGAAATACTTACCACAGTTGCGAGGGGTAATTTTCTTAAAGCAATAAAAATTGCTACTAAAGCAATTAAACCCGACAAGCACCTTAGGGCATGCAAGCCTGGTCTTTTAGTTTGATAAAAATTGTGAAGTCTATCTCTTGGTATAATGAAAAAATAAAATAGTATCCCAAAAAACCCTCTAAAAAATAAAACCTGTCCAATTGGATAATCGACTGACCACTTGACAATTATATCCATTAGTGAGAAAGCACAAACAGACATAAACATGTACAAAAATCCCAATTGATTTTTACTAAGCATACGAATAATTTGTAAATTAATTTAAATCATAATCAATGGAAATAGCAGTTTTAGCACTTGGATGTTTTTGGGGACCTGAAATCAAATTCAGCAAAATTAATGGTGTTATCAAAACTGAAGTTGGCTATTGCGGTGGTAATAGTTCACAAACCACCTATAAAGAAGTTTGCACAGGGAGTACAAATCATGCTGAAGTTGTTAAAATTGACTTTGATGAGAAGATAATTACTTATGAGGAAATTTTAAAAATTTTTTTTGAAATTCATGACCCAACTACACTAAATTCTCAAGGACCAGATTTTGGTACACAATATAGAAGTGAAATCTTTTATTTGAATGACAATCAAAAAAAAATTGCAGAAGATGTTCTAGACCAGGTCAATAAAAAGTTATCAGGGAAAGTAGTAACAAAAATTTCCCTACTAAAAAACTATTGTATCGCTGAGGAATATCATCAAAAATATTTAGAAAAGAGATAATGTCATTAGTAGAAACTGATTGGCTCGAAAATAACAAAGACAAAGTAAAAATAATTGATTGCTCGTGGCACATGCCACAAACGAAAAGAAACGGTTTTGAAGAGTATAAAACTCAACATATCCCAGAGTCTATTTTTTTTGATCTAGATGATAATTCTGACAAAAATACAAGTCTTCCTCATATGTTAGTAAATAAATATGATTGGGAAAAAATAGTTTCAAAGATGGGTATAAAAAATCATGATATTATTATTATTTACGATAATTCTGATGTTGTAAGTTCATGTCGATGTTGGTTTAATTTTATCTATAATGGTCATGATCCTAAACTAGTTTATGTTTTAAATGGAGGTTTAAAAAAATGGCTAAAAGAAAAAAGAAAAGTAACAAATAATTCAACCAAAATTGTGAAATCAAACTACAAAAGTTTTGAAAAACAAGAATTAGTTAAAAACAAAGACTCAATTGATCAAAATATAATGACCCAAAATTTTAGAGTTGTTGATGCGAGAAGCAAAGAAAGATTTGAAGGAAAGGTTCCTGAACCTAGAAAAGGATTAAAAAGTGGAAGTATTAAAAATTCTGTATGCATACCATTTGGTTATTGTCTTAATGAGGATAGAACTTTTAAAAAAAAAAAAGAACTTGAAAAAATTTTTCAATCTTCTTTAAAAAACTTAAATGATAAAAATATTGTTTTTTCGTGTGGCTCTGGGGTAACCGCGTGTGTTTTGGCACTAGCTTATTCTTTAATAAATGATAAATATCGACCCTGTATTTATGATGGCTCTTGGGCTGAATACGGGTTAATTTAAAAAAAATGAAAAGGTCGACTAAAACTATATCAATTATTTTAATTTTTTTTCTAATCATTGCAGCAGTGATTATTAGTAGAACGATGATTGGAAATCATTTTAAAAAAAAATTTAGTAAGACACCCCCTCCAGGAATAATTGTCACCGAAGTAGTAAAAAAAGAATTTGCTGAAACAATAGAGACATTTGGTACTGCAATTTCAAAAAAATCTGAAACTTTTAAAATAAAAAAAGATGATCTTTTTGAAGATTTAAAATTGAAAGACTTTGTCAAAAAAGGAGATGTATTAATAAAGTTAAAAAGTGGAAATATTATAGCTCCATTCAGTGGAGTACTTGGTTACACTGGGCTTACAGAAGATATTCTTATATCTAACAATATATTCATTATAACATTAGATGATAACTCAACTATCTATTCAGACATTAAAATTCCAGAGAATTATTCTGCATCTATTAAGAAAGGTCTCCCAGTTGACGTAAAATTATCTAGTTTTAAAGACAAAACTTTTTTAGGTGAGGTTGATTTTGTATCAAGCAGAATAAACGCAGATACAAGAAGCATATTATCCAGAATTAAAGTGGAAAATAGTAATCTTGAACTTATCTCGGGATCTTTATTAGAAGTAAGTGTAAAATTTAATCTTAGAAACGCATTAAGTGTGCCTGATACAAGTGTGATGATTGAGGGGGACAAATCCTATGTTTACAAAATAGATGGCGAGAATATTGTAAATAAAACTGAGGTTCAAACAGGTCTAAGAAGTAATAAAAACATCGAGGTAATTTCTGGATTAAGTGAAGGGGAAATAATTGTTGCTGAAGGATTAAAAAAAGTAAGACCTAGAGGAAAAATAAAACCTATTACAAAATAAATGTTTATAACTGAACTAAGTATAAAAAGACCAGCTGTTTCTTGGGTAATGTCTTTAATCCTAATTATTTTTGGTTTATTTGTCTTTTGGAAATTACCTATTAGAGAATTACCCAATGGAATACAGCCACCTGTAGTCCAGGTTCAAGTGGATTATAAATCTGCATCAGCATCAATTGTGGATCAAGAAGTCACACAAGTCGTTGAGGATGTTATTGGAGGTGCTGAAGGTATAAAAAACATAGACTCAAAATCTGAGAATGGGAGAAGCACAATTAATGTAGAGTTTGATACTAGCATTGATTTAGATAATGCCGCGAATGATGTAAGAGAGAGAGTTGCGAGAGTTGTAGATAATTTACCATCTGAGTCTGATCCTCCTCAAATATTAAAAAGAGCAGCTGGTTTTACTACAACTATGTGGTTGTCATTATCATCTGCAACTTGGAGTGATCTTGAGCTAGGAGACTATGCAGAAAGATATTTAGTAGATCAGTTTTCTAGTATTAAAAATGTTGGAAGGATTCTTGTTGGTGGTCTAAGAGAATTAAGTATTAGAGTTTGGATAGATCCAATTAAACTTGCTGCAAATGATTTAACTATTAAAGAAGTCGAACTCGCAATGCGCGGAGAAAATATAAGTCTTCCAGCTGGTACTCTTGAGGCAGATAACATTGACCTAACATTAAATTTAGATAAATCATACAACGATATAAATTCAATAAAACAGTTACCAATAAAAAAAACAAATAATAAAGTCATTTTGTTATCTGACGTTGCTGATATTGAATTTGGACCTGTTTCAGAAAAAACACTTTTTAAAGCCCAAACAAAAGATCAGGTTAATTTAAGGACAGTGGGTATTGGTATTTACGCAAGAAGTGGGGCCTCAACAGTCGAGCTTTCCAATGAAATCAAAAAAAAGATAGTAGAAGTTAAAAAATCTTTACCAAATGAATTAGATTTAAGAGTTTCGTTTAATAGAGCAAACTACGTGGAGGCTGCTATTGAAGAGGTATATAAAACCCTTTTAATTGCTTTTGTATTAGTAGTACTAATAATTTATTTATTTCTCGGGAATCTTAAAGCTGTAGTTGTTCCAGCAATCGCTCTCCCAGTAAGCTTAATAGCATCTTTTTTAGGTCTTTATATTTTTGGATTGTCCATAAATATATTTGTTCTTTTAAGTTTTATTTTAGCGATTGGAATAATTACTGATGACTCGGTGATTATGACTGATGCGATATATCGAAGAATAGAAAATGGAGAAACCCCACTAGTTGCTGCCTATAAAGGGTCTAAACAAATTTCGTTTGCAATTATAGCGACAACATTAATTCTAGTAGCTGTATTTTTACCACTTATATTCATAGAGGGAATTTCAGGAACATTATTTAGAGAAACAGCAATTGCATTATCATTTTCAATAGTTGTCTCATCATTTGTTGCTCTTACTTTGTCGCCAATGCTTGCAAGTAAATTTTTAAACAAAAAGACCTCAAAAAAAATTTTTATTAAAAAATTTGAAAAAATATTTTTAGGATTTTCAAAATTCTACAGAGAAACTTTAGATGTTATTACTCACAAAACAAAATCAGTAGGTTTTTTTATTATATTTATAGTTATTTGCTCTATATTATTGTTTAGTTTTTCTAAGAAAGAATTATTACCAATGGAAGATCGTGGTGCCTATTTAATTATTGGTGCAACAGATGAAGGGAGCTCTTTTGAGTACACACAAGAACAAGCACAAAAAGTCGAAGCTAGATTAATCCCACTTTTACAAGCTGAAGATAGTCCATACTCAAGATTTATTATGAGAGTCCCCGGTTTTGGTAATTCTGCGAACTCATATAATAGTTTTATCATAATTGCACTTTTAGATGACTGGAAAAATAGGAAAAAAGGACAACAAGTCGTTTTAAGAGAAGCTATTGGAAAAATTGTTACATTACCTCAAGCTCTTGCATTTCCTATATCTCCACAATCAATCAGGGTGTCTAACTATAATAAGCCAGTGCAAATGGTTATTTATGGAAATACCTATGATGAACTTGAAGAGATTCAAAAAAGAGTAATTAGAAAATTAAGATCAAATAAAAGTCTGTCAAGAATTGAGTCCGATTATAATCGAAACAAGCCTGAAGTGAAATTAGTTATTAATAAAAATAAAGCTAAAGATTTAGGTGTTTCAATAAAAGCAATAGGGGAAACACTTGAAACTCTTTATGGTGGAAAAAAAATTACAACTTTCAATAAATTAGGTAAAGAATATCCAATTGTAGTTCAGCAATATTTATCTGATAGAAGAAATAAAGAAGGAGTTTCTAAAATTTTTGTTCGTTCTGAAACTAATGGGAAACTAATCTCTTTGTCAAATTTAGTTAGTTTTAAAGAGGAAGGTTCAGCGAAACAACTTGCAAGATACAATAGACAACGAGCTGTCACTATATCTGCAAATATTAGTGAAGGGTACACCTTAACAGAGGCAATAAAATTCTTTGAGAATATCATGGCAGATTTAGCTCCAAAAAATCAAATTACCTGGAAGGGTAAATCAGAAGAAATTAAAGAGACTAGTAATGAATTATTTATAATTTTTGCTCTTGCATTACTCACAGCTTACCTGGTGATGGCAGCAACATTTAACTCTTTCATTCATCCTTTCATTATAGTTTTGACTGTTCCTTTGGCAATTTTTGGTGGGTTAGTATTTATTTTATTTTTAAATAGTTCAATAAATATTTTTTCTCAAATCGCTTTGATAATACTTATTGGTATATCGACTAAAAATAGTATTTTGATTGTTGATTATGCTAATCGAATAAGAACTACAGGAAAAAGTATTGAACTAGCTGTGAAAGAGGCTTGTGCAGTAAGATTTAGACCTATCATTATGACATCATTGAGCACAATGATCGCAATGATACCTTTAGTTATAGGAAATATCGGCCCAGGTGCAGGTGAGGGATCAAGATTAGCTGTAGGAGCAACTATTTTAGGTGGTATGATAATTTCAACTTTTTTCACATTATACGTTACTCCATCAATGTATTTAGCTTTAGCAAAAAACACTAAAAGGATTGACGTGATAGACCTAGAGTTAAAAAAAGAACTTTCTAAAAAATAATATATTTATTTTTATTTAAAGAATTGCTGCAACTTAATAATTGTTTTTTATAAATATTAGATTGTTTCTCTACTTTTTTAGCTAATCCAATAACTTTTTTATTTTTTTTATAATGCTTAAAATTTCCCCAGCCCTCATGATAAGCCAAATATTGTTTAAAAGCATCTTGTTTGGAAATTTTTAAAATAGTTTCTGATTTGCTGGTGTACCAACCAATGAAATCAACACTATCTTTAAATCTAACTCTTGTTGCTAACTTATTTCCTGTTTCTTTTTTATATTGTTCCCAAGTCCCTTTGACTGCCTGAGAATATCCAAATGAACTTGATGGACGTTTATAAGGAATTACTTTAAATATTTTTTGTCTGGCTGGCTTAGCTAACCAGTCAAAATCTGACTCCATTTTGATTATAGCTAATTGAATATAAATAGGAGTACCCCATTTTTGCTCTGTTTTTTTTGCATACTTATACCAAAGATACCGTTCATTAAATATTGAACAACTATTTGCAGTATTTGATGGAATTGATGAACATCCTGTTAAGAAAAAAATAAATAATATAATAAATTTATTTTTTAGTAGTCCCATATTTATTTATAAGATTCTTAACAAAAATTACAACTACCACCCCTAATAAATTTCCAAACAGGTCTGACCACTGAAAACTCCTTTCAGGAATTACTATATGAAATACTTCTAATAAAACTGAAATTACTAAAAGATAATATAAAACTTGTTTTAATTTTTCTGAATTTAAAAAAGTCAAAAATCCTAAAATTGTAACAAATCCAAAGGCGTAAAAATGGTTAGATGATATTATAAAATCTGATGTAATTTTTGGTTGAATTTTACAATTATCAAAAAAGATACATCCCAATAGACTTCCAGGGAATAAATATAAGATGATTAATAATAAATTAATTACATAAAAAAATATTTTAAATTTTGCAAAAAAATTTATCATTTAATTTGATAGTTTTATTTATAAATTTAATTTAAAGATAATTATATGAGTTTTTTAATATTAGTAAGGCATGGACAAAGTACTTGGAATTTAGAGAAAAAATTTACTGGTTGGGTGGATGTTGATTTGACCGAAAAAGGTATATTGGAGGCAAAAAAAGCAGGATCCTTATTAAAAAACAAAAACATCAAAGTTGATTTTTATTACACTTCTCTTCAATTAAGAGCAAATAACACTCTTAAAATAATTCAACAAGAATTAGATGATAAAAAAAATTTTACCAAAGCTTGGCAATTGAATGAGAGACATTACGGAGCACTAACTGGTTTGAATAAAATTGAAATGAGTAAAAAAATTGGTGAAGATAAAATTCATGAGTTTAGAAGATCATGGGATCTGCGACCAGATCCACTAAAAAAAGAAAGTCCATATCATCCACTTAATATTGATATTTATAAAAAAATTCCAAGGGAATTATTACCTAGCACTGAGTCTTTAAAAGATACTTATGAAAGGGTTATAAATTTTTTTGAAGAACACGTGAAAGAAAATTTAAAAAATAATAATGTTTTAATATCTGCACACGGAAACTCTATTAGGGCTCTATGTAAGAATTTATTTAATTTAGATAATAAACAAATTTCTAATTTAGAGATACCCACCGGAAACCCGATGTTGATAGAATTTAGAGAAAATTTTGCAATAGCGAAATGTGAATATCTTGATAAGGAAAGAGCTAAAGATCTTTTAGTTTTTTGAAGACATCTAAATTTGTTAAATGATAAAATTTTTTTTTACTTTGAAAACCATTTAATTTATTTTCTTTTCGTAAATTATTCCATATTTTTGTAATAGAAAAATTTGAGACTCTATATTCTTTAAATAAACTTTTGTTAAGAATTTGACAACCAATATATATCAAATCATTTTTTTTATTTTTTTTTATCAAATTATTTTCCAATGTAAAATCACCTAAAAAATTTTTATCGAAACTCAATTCTATACTTGATAGCAGAAGAAGATTATTTAATTTATTAGAAAAATAAAAATTTTGCATTTGAGTGATTTCATGAAGATAATTTTTGTGCCATAAAGTATCAGGGTTAAAAATTATAAAATCTTTGTCATCTGAATAATTGATCAAATTTAATATTCCTCCACCTGTATTAAGTATCTCATTTTCCTCTTTGATTATTTGAATATTTATTGGAAACTTTTTATTTTCAATAAATTTTGAGATTTGATCACCTAAATGAAATGTGTTGATAAAAATTTTTTGAACACCCAATTTCAAAGTTAGATTTATGCAAACTTCTAACATTGTTTTATCATTTAATTTTAAAAGAGGTTTAGGTGTCTTTAAAGTAAGTGGATTTAACCTTGATCCGAAGCCTGCACATAATATCAAAGCTGTTTTAATTCTCATTTAATCTTTTTAAAATTTTGAATTAATAAATTTTTCAAATCAATGAATGTCTGATTTTGATTAATACGAATATTAATCAGTTGCCAGGTGTAAGGAATTAATCTTAAGTAATTTTTTTTTCTATCTCTGAGTGCTAGGCGGGTAAATATTCCAATAATTTTTAGATTTCTTAAAACTGATAATATTTCAAAATCATTCTTGAATTTTTTAATATCCAATTTTTTTTGTTTTTTTATATAAAGTTTAAAGATTTTATCTTTAAATGAATTAGAAGTTTTTAGTCTTACGTCATCTATCAAAGAAGCTAAATCATAAGCTTTGTTACCAATTAATGCGTCCTGACTATCAATAAGACCTATTTGGTTTTTAACTAACATTAAATTTGAAACATGAAAATCTCTATGTACGAAAATATTATCTTTTAATTTTAATTTCAAAGTTAATTCTTTAATAATCTTTTTAAAATTTTTACAAAATTTTTTTTTCCTTAATTTTGATAGATTATTCTTTACATACCAATCACAAAATAAATTTGCCTCATTTATCAAAATCTTTTTATCATATTTTGGAATTGTATAATTTTGATTTCTAAAATTTTTTACTTTTCTATTTTTTATAGACTGCATTTGTATCAACAATTCAATTATTTTTTTAAAATAGCTTAGTTTATTTTTACTCTTTTTTTTTAATATTTTGAAAACGGATTCATTTCCAAGATCTTCTATTTCAATGAAATTTTTATCATATCTTTGAGTATATAATTTTGGTGCTAAAATATTATTCTTGTTTAAAATTTTATTTACTGCATCGTACACAAGTAAATTTTTAAATTTTTCCCTTTTAGCATAAACAACAATAGAGGATTTGCCATTTACTTTCTTTCTAAAAAAACTTCTAAAAGATGCATCTCCCTTTATTTTTATTAATTTTGGCATTCAGCAATAAAAACTATAAACCTTTAATTTGAACAGATCTAGTATTGTGATCTTTTCCATACTCGAAAAATAATTCTATCAAATTTTTTGGTTTTTCTTGAATTATTTGTGGCCATTCAACTAAAGTAATTATATTTTTATTATCCTCAAATAAATCTAAATTTTTAATTTCCTCGCCAGATTTTAATCTAAATAGATCATAATGATTTATCTTGAAATCATCTATTTGATACTCATTTAACAAATTAAAAGTAGGACTTGTAACTTCTGTTATCTCTAATTT
The DNA here is from genome assembly GCA_902586125.1 of uncultured Pelagibacteraceae bacterium. GTDB lineage: Bacteria > Pseudomonadota > Alphaproteobacteria > Pelagibacterales > Pelagibacteraceae > Pelagibacter. Next base: position 84,785 of record CACIGI010000001.1, read on the forward strand.
GTTAAGTTTTTGAAATTGGTTAATAAGATATCTAATAAAAGTAGTTTTTCCTACCCCGATTTCACCATATAAAAAAATAGTACTTCCAGGCTTGATTTTTTTTAAAAATGCACCAGCAAGTTCCTCTGTTTCTTTTTCTGAAGATAAATCTATTCTATCACTTTTAATAGCGGTAGGCATTAGGTTTAAAAGGACCTTCAACTCCGACACTTATATAGTCCGCCTGTTCTTTTGACAATTTGGTTAATTTTGCTCCAACTTTCTTAAGATGAAGTGTAGCAACCTTCTCATCTAGATGTTTTGGTAAAACATAAACTTTGTTCTCATAGTTTTTATGATTATTCCAAAGCTCTATCTGTGCAATCACTTGATTAGTAAACGATGCGCTCATTACAAAACTTGGATGACCTGTGGCACAACCTAAATTAACTAGTCTACCTTCTGCTAATAAAATAATTCTTTTTTTACTTGGTAATTCTATCTCGTGAACTTGAGGTTTTACTTCAGTCCATTTATAATTTTTCAAAGCTTCAACTTGAATTTCGTTATCAAAGTGCCCTATGTTGCACAAAATTGCTCTATCTTTCATTTCTCTCATATGATCAGCTGTAACAATATCTTTATTACCAGTTGCTGTAACGACGATGTCAGCTTTGCTAATTGCCTCTTCCATCAAAACCACTTCATAACCCTCCATTGCTGCTTGTAATGCACAAATTGGATCAGCCTCTGTAACTAATACTCTAGCACCGCTTTGTCTTAAAGATGCAGCACTTCCTTTACCAACATCTCCAAATCCAGCTACTACAGCGATTTTTCCAGACATCATAACATCTGTAGCTCTTCTTATACCATCAACTAAACTTTCTCTACATCCATAGAGATTGTCAAATTTAGATTTGGTGACAGAATCATTTACATTTATTGCAGGCACTAACAAAGTTTTATCTTTTTCCATTTTATTAAGAGCTTTGATGCCTGTTGTTGTCTCCTCTGAAACACCTTTCACATTTTTAAGTAATTCTTTGTACTCTTGATGCATTATTGCAGTGAGATCTCCTCCATCATCTAAAAGCATGTTAGGCGCCCAATCTTTTTTACCTTCAATTGTTTGTTTAATACACCAAATATATTCCTCTTCAGTTTCTCCCTTCCAAGCATATACGGGAACTCCAGCTTTTGCGATTGCAGCCGCTGCATGATCTTGAGTTGAAAAAATGTTACATGATGACCATCTTACCTCTGCACCTAAGGCAACAAGTGTTTCAATTAAAACAGCTGTTTGTATAGTCATGTGCAGACATCCAATAATTTTCGCTCCTTTTAGTGGTGACTTTCCAGAGTATTCTTCTCTTAAAGCCATTAAGCCAGGCATTTCACTTTCTGCTATTGAAATTTCTTTTCTTCCAAATTCTGCTTGTGTCAAATCTTTAACTTTGAAATCTTCCATGATGCGTCTTCTAACAATAAAGAATTAATTAATCAATAGAACTCTTTAAGCATTTGGAAATATAATTTCCATACTTGCTCCTTTTCTGTCTAATCTGTTGGATGCCCTTATTGAAGCATTATGTAAATCGACTAAATTTTTAACAATATTTAAACCAAGTCCTGAATGTTGTCCGAATTTATCAGGTCTATTACTATAAAATCTTTTAAATATTTTATTGGTATCTTTTTCTTTAAATCCTTGTCCTTCATCCAAAATATTGATTGAAACATTATCATTTTCTAATTTTGAAACCTTAACAATTACATCTTTATTATCACCACTAAAAGATATTGCATTATCCAAAAGATTAGCAACTATTTGTTCAATCCTATTTTCTATTCCATTTATCAAATATTTGTTTTTTCCATCGTTTGAATAAGAAATATTAATTCCTCTTTTTAATTTATAAATATTATTAAAATCATCTACTACCGATTTAATAATTGGCTCAATATCAAGTTTTTTAATTTTTTCTTTACTTAATGCAACTTCATCTTTTAGCATTTGTGAGTAATCTGTAATCAATCTTTCAATTCTTTGAACATCATGACTCAAAATATCAATTAATTTGATCCTTTGCTCAACATCAGTCGTATCATGTAAAATTTCAGATGCACTCTTGAGTGAAGCTAATGGATTTCTTATTTCATGAACTAAATCTGTTGAAAAATTTTCAGCATGTGAAATCCTTTTAGTTAATTCATTTGTCATATCATCTAGCGATTTTGAGAGTAATCCTAGTTCATCATTTCTTTTTTTTAAAATATCAAGATTAGTGACTTCCGGATCTTTATTTCTGATTGTTTCAGTATACGTTACTAAGTTTTTAATTGGTTTTAAAAAATATCTATTTAAAACAAAGGAGAAAATTAATATTACTAAACCAATAGCTAAAGCTGTTCTGATTACAAATGTCTTTCTTTCATCTATAGCTGCTTTAACATCATTTGCATTTTCTGTAATAGCTAAATAACCAATGTTTTTACCCTTTTGCATTACATTTTTAATTGTTGTCAACTTAAATTTATTAAACTCTTCTTGAGTAAAAGTAAAAGGTGTTCCGAAATTTTTAGAGGATGCATAATTTAAAAGTACATCATTAAGAGAAACAACGTTATTATTTCCAACATCAATATTTTTTTTCTCGGTGATTTCTTTAGTTTTTTTTTCAGTTAACACTTCAAATTCTACAATATCTAATCTTTGTGAAAATGATCTCGGATCAAGATCTAAGGTATCTGTATCACCAAGTAAGTTTAGTTGATTATCAAAAAATATCACTCTATCTAAATTCTGAAAAAGAAATCTTGTAGAAAAAAGAAATTTCCTAATATCATCTTCTACAAATTCAACATTTAGTCTTGTTAAATTATCAATTGTATTATTGATCACTTCAATATGATTAGATGTTTTTTTTTTTATCAAATTTGGTTGAACATTTTTCAAATAAATAAAAAGAAAAATTCCAATAATTGTAAAAAAAATTAAATTAATAAATAAAAATTTTTTTAGTATAGATAAGTTTTTAAGAAAGTTACTTAACATCAGCTAACATTCCACCTATATCCACTTCCATATCTAGTTTCTATAGCTGAAAATTCTGGGTCAACCTTTTTAAATTTTTTTCGTATTCTTTTAACATGACTGTCAATTGTTCTGTCCTCTATATCTGTATCTTCTCTATAAGCTATATCCATCAACTGAGCTCTTTCTTTGATTATACCTGGTCTTTTTGCTAATTCCTTAACTAATAAAAATTCAGTCGTAGTAAGTTTATCTGGCAATTGTTTGCCATTCCATTCACACTCTAATTGTGAAGGATCTAGTTTTAACTTACCGTGAGATATTATACTTTTGTTTTCCTCTAGAATTTCTTTTGAATCTTTCTTTCTAAGTTGCACTCTTATTCTCTCAATCAACACTTTAATTGAAAAGCCTCCAGATTTTTTTATGAAATCATCTGCTCCTAATTTCAACCCAAGCAATTCATCAATTTCATCATCTTTAGAGGTCAAAAAAATAACTGGTAATGAAGTTTTTTTTCTTAGCTTTTTAAGTAGTTCTTCTCCATCCATTTTTGGCATTTTAATATCAACAATTGCTAGATCCGGCGGGGTTCTAGTTAAGCCAATTAAAGCGCTTTCACCATCAATATAAGTTTGAACTTTAAATCCCTCTTTCTCTAAAGCTATACTCAGACTTGTTAAAATATTTCTATCATCGTCAACAAGGGCAATTATTTGTTTCTGCATACTCAATTATAAAAATACTAAATTGTCCTAATTTGGGCAATTAAATTAATGAAGTGTACCCCAATTTTCTCCGGTATTTAGATCAACTGTTAAAGGAATGGAAAAAGAATGCTGGTCACTCTTAACAACACTAGACATTTCATCAATTATAATTTTACTGATTCTTTTTACTTCTTCTTTGGGAGTTTCAAAAATTAACTCATCATGGATTTGCAACAACATTTTTGTTTTTTGATTTTTTTGATCACTTAATTTTTTATCAAGTCTTATCATGGCTAATCTCATTATTTCTGCCGCGGAACCTTGAATTGGAGCATTAATCGCTGCACGCTCTTGGAAATTTCTAATATTATAGTTTTTATCATTGATATTAATAAAATGTGATCGTCTTCCAAAAATATTATTCACAAATCCACTTTTTCTACAAAACTTTATTGTTCGGTCCATATAAATTTTAATTTCAGGAAATTTCAAAAAATAAGCATTGAGGAATTCTTCAGCTTCATGATTTGTGACATTAATTTGTTTTGCTAATCCATATTGTGAAATCCCATATATAATTCCAAAATTTATAGCTTTAGCTTTTCTTCTCTGATCTTGATTTACTTTTTTTATATCAACATTAAAAATTTGACTAGCTGTGAGTGAATGAATATCTTCGTTGTTTTTGAAAGCTTTTTTTAATCCTTTCACGTCAGCCAAATCAGCTAAAATTCTCATCTCAATTTGGTTATAATCTGCAGAAATTAAAACATGATCTTTTTTGGCTATAAATGCTTTACGAATATCTTTTCCATCCTCAGATTTAATTGGAATATTTTGTAAGTTTGGATCACTTGAGGCTAGTCTGCCAGTTGTAGTAGCTGCTAATAAAAAAGAGGTATGTACTCTTTGTGTGTTAGGATTTATATGTTCCGGCAAGGAATCTGAGTAGGTATTTTTCAGTTTAGATACTTGTCTCCAATCCAATACTAATTGAGGAAACTTATGACCTTTAAATGCTAAATCTTCTAAAACTGAAGCGCTTGTTGCAAAACTTCCTTTTTTTGTTTTTTTTAAATCTGCAATTTTAAGATCATTGTATAATATTTCTCCCAGTTGTTTTGGTGATGCAATATTAAATTCTTTTTTAGATATTTTAAAAACTTCATTTTCAATTTTAACAATCTTTTTTTCAAATTTAGTGGATAATGATTTTAAAAACTTATTGTCAATTTTAACTCCCTCGATTTCCATATGGGCAAGAATTTTTAATAGAGGCTTTTCAAATATCTCATAAATATTTATCATTTTTTCATCCTTCAAACTTTTTTGAAATTTTTTGTATAATCTAAATGTGATATCAGCATCTTCGGCTGCGTAATCTTTGGCTTTTTCAACATCTACCTCACTAAAATTAATTTCCTTTTTTCCTGTCCCAACTAAATCTTTAAAAGATATTGTTTTATGGTTTAAATGAATTTCTGATAATGTATCCATATTATGTCTATTTTTTCCTGCATCAAGAACATAGGACATTAGCATGGTATCTTCCATTGAAGTCATATTAATTCCGTGTTTGAAAAAAACTATAAAATCAAATTTTATATTTTGACCTATTTTTTTGATACTAGGATCCTCAAGTAAAGGTTTTAACTTTTTTAAAACTAAATCTTTTTCAATACATTTGTCAGATTTATGACCGATAGGAACATAACAAGCTTTTCCAATTTTTGAGCTTAAAGAAACACCAACGAGATCTGCCTGATGAGGATCTAATGAATTTGTTTCAGTGTCGACTGCAACTTCGCCTAACTCCTCAGCTTCAGTTATCCAGTTGTCGATTTGTTCTAACTTTTCAATTAAATAATATTCTTTTTTATTGATTGCTTTTTGATTTTTTTCAATTTTAACCTCATTCTTAATACTTGTTAAATTTGGTTCTCCATAGGCAGAGATAGCAGAACTCAACAATCTATTAAATTCCATCTCTCTCAAAAATTTATAGAGTTTATCTTTATCAATATTTTTTAATTCAAGCTCAGTTAAGTTTTTATTTACTGGAGCATCACTTTTTAATGTCACTAGTTTTTTACTTATTAAAGCCTTATCTTTATTCTCAATGAGTGTTTCTCTTCTTTTGTTTTGTTTAATTTCATGAGCAGATTTTAAAAGTTTTTCAAGGTCTCCATATTTATTAATTAATTCTGCAGCTGTTTTAACACCAATTCCAGGAACTCCTGGTACATTATCACTACTATCACCAGCTAAAGCCTGAACATCAATTACCTTGCTTGCGCCTACACCAAATTTATTTTTAATATCTTCTTCTGAAATAAACTTATTTTTCATTGGATCGTAAATTCGAACGTTTTTTCTATATAATTGCATTAAATCTTTATCTGAAGACACTATTGTTGCTTTTGCACCTTCTTTTAAAATCATTTCAACGTACGTTGCAATTAAGTCATCAGCTTCATAATTTATCAATTCCAATGAAGGTAAATTAAAAGCTAATACTGATTTTCTGATATAATCAAATTGAGGAGCTAAATCATCAGGTGCTTCAGCTCTATTAGCTTTGTAATTACTATAAATTTCGTTTCTGAAAGTTTTTCTAGCAGAGTCAAATATAACTGCAAAATGTGTTGGTTTTTGTAAATTTTGATTTGACTTTGAATCCTCTAGAAGTTTAAAAAGCATACTGCAAAAACCACTCACTGCACCCGTCGGTAATCCATCACTTTTACGCGTTAATGGTGGTAACGCATAATACGCTCTAAAAATGTAACCTGATCCATCAATTAAATAAAAATGATCTGTTTTTTTAATTTTTCCCATTAGAAATTAATATAGATTATAGACAGAAATAAGAGTATTATTTTTTATGGAACTTATAAAGCAAAATACACAAACCCAAATAATTAAATCAATACTTGTAATTTTTTTTGGTTCTGTGTTACTTGCTATCTCAGCAAAAATTAAAATCCCTTTCTATCCAGTTCCAATGACAATGCAAACTTTTGTTGTTCTTTTTATTGGAATAAGCTTTGGATATAAAATAGGTGTTGCGACAATTAGTTTATATTTAATTGAAGGGATTGCGGGTCTGCCAGTATTTTCAAATTCTCCAGAAAGAGGAGTAGGTTTAACTTATTTTACAGGTCCAACAATGGGCTATCTGATTGGATTTATTTCAGCTTGTTTTTTAGCTTCTTTTGTAAAATTAAAAGATAGTTTTTTAATCATTTTCTCGAAACTTATACTTGCAGTATCAACAATCTATATTTTTGGTATTTTATGGTTAGGAACACTAATCGGGTGGGACAAACCTATATTCGATTTAGGTGTTAAGCCTTTTCTATTAGCTGAAATATTTAAGATAGCTTTGCTGGTGCTTATTGCTAAGAAAATTTTAAAATTTAGAAAACTTATTTAGGTGATCTTTTAGATAAAATTCTTTGAAGAGTTCTTCGGTGCATTTTTAGTCTTCTTGCAGTTTCTGATACATTTCTGTTACACAATTCAAAAACTCTGTGTATATGTTCCCATTTCACTCTATCTGCTGACATTGGATTTTCCGGTGGAGCCGCTTTTTTAGCTGGATCAGCTAAAAGAGCTTTCTCAACATCGTCTGCATCTGCAGGTTTAGCCAAATAATCGATTGCACCCTCTTTTATTGCTGCGACAGCAGTTGGAATATTTCCATATCCTGTTAACATTATTATTCTACTTTCTGGATTAGAGGTTTGTATTTGTTTTACAACTTCCAAACCATTACCATCACCCAATCTCAAATCAACAACAGCGAATCCTGGTTTTTTTGCTTTGACTGCATCAATACCCTTTTGTACACCCTCAGCTTGAATAACTTCAAAACCCTTTTTTTCCATGGCCCTAGCCAATCTTTCTCTAAATGGATTGTCATCATCAACAATTAATAGTGATTTATTGTTGAAATCAGCTAAATTTTGTAATGCGCCTTCGTTTTTCATAGGCTTGATATGGGAATTTTTTGCCACAATTCAATAGGTCATTATTTGCTTTACATTGACTAAGTATTGAATTAATTGCTCGGTTTATTAAAGTTTTTTTTACTAAAAAGACTTTTTTTTGTTAAATTTTTTTTGGGGGGCATAAAGTATGCAAAAATTTAAGTCAGTTGAAGATTTAGTTAATCAGCTGAGACCAGACAAACCAGTTTATTGTATAAGAAAGAAATCAATTCTTTCAGCCTCCAAATTTTTTCAAAAAAACTTTCCAGGTAAAATTCTATATGCTGTTAAAACAAATCCTCATCCTGAGGTAATTAAAACTTTATTAAAAAGTGGTATTAATCAATTTGATGTTGCCTCAGTGGAAGAGATAAAAGCAGTCAGAAAATTTGATCAACTATCTAAGTGTTCTTTCATGCACACAATTAAAAGTAGAGAAGATATAAGTGAAGCATACTTCAAATATGGAGTCAAAACATTTGCACTTGATACTAAAGATGAATTGATAAAAATTATTGAGAGCACTAGCAATGCAAAAGATTTAGAATTATTTGTAAGGGTGGCTGTATCAAATGAACATGCTGAAATTGACTTATCAAAAAAATTCGGTGCTATAAATTCAGAGGCGTCAGGACTTTTAAGATTAGTAAAACAACATTCAAAAAAGATTGGATTAAGTTTTCATGTAGGATCGCAATGTATGCATCCAATTTCATACTCAAAAGGAATTTCTGAAATTGCAAATATAATAAAGAAAACAAAAATTGTTCCTGATTATTTAAATATAGGAGGCGGCTTTCCAACTATCTATCCAGATTTAATTCCACCCTCTTTAGAAAGTTACTTTGATGAAATTAAGAAAGGTTTAGAAAATTTAAAGATTGAAAAATTACCAGAAATAATTTGTGAACCAGGTAGAGCTTTAGTTGCTGAAAGTGGTTCAACTATAGCTCGGGTTAACTTAAGAAAAAAACAAAAACTTTATATAAATGATGGAACTTATGGAACACTTTTTGATGCAGGAACACCAAATATTGTGTTTCCATCTAAAATGATAAAAGATAATTCAAACAAAATTATTTCAAAAAAATTAACTGCATTTGATTTTTATGGACCAACATGCGACAGCATGGATTATATGAAAGGTCCTTTCCTTTTACCTAATAATATTAAAGAAAATGATTATATTGAACTTGGTCAATTAGGTTCATATGGCCTTACCTTTAGAACACAGTTTAATGGTTTCTATTCTGATAAAATTTATGAAGTTGAAGATAATGCTATAATGAGCCTCTATAACAAAGACAGCAACAAAGATACTTTAGTTGCTTAATGTCAAAAAATAAAAATCTAGGACATAATAGTAAAAAAGATTTTCTTAAAAATCCAGTTGAGCATATAGATATTACATCTTTTGACTCTAGAAAAATTATTTCATCAATGGAGAAAATGTCATTTGTATCTAGAGAAACTGCAAATGCAGCAAACATCTATAACGAAATGTTAAAAGATAAAGATTGTACAATTTTTCTAACTTTAGCTGGTTCGACCTCAGCAGCTGGTTGTATGAATATTTACAAAGATTTAGTCAAATACAATATGGTAGATGCAATCGTTGCAACTGGTGCTTCGATAATTGATATGGATTTTTTTGAGGCATTAGGATTTAAGCATTACCAAGGCTCTCAATTTCAAGATGATACTGAACTTAGAAAAAATTATATTGATAGAATATACGATACGTACATTGACGAAGATGAATTACAAATTTGTGATAAGAAAATTTGTGAAATAGCTGATAACTTGGAGCCTAGAAGCTATACCTCTAGAGAATTTATTCACGAAATGGGAAAATATCTTAAAAAAAACTCAGTAAAGAAAGACTCTTTAATTGAAACTGCCTATGATCACAATGTGCCAATATTCTGTCCTGCTTTTACAGACTCAAGCGCTGGTTTTGGTTTAGTAATTCATCAAGAAAAGAACCCGAAATCTCATATTACAATAGACTCTATAAGAGAATTTCGAGAATTAACTGAAATAAAAATTAAATCAAAAGGTTCTGGATTATTTATGATAGGTGGCGGAGTGCCAAAAAATTTTATTCAGGACACAGTCATATGTGCTGAACTTTTAGGTAAAGATGTTGAAATGCATAAATATGCTGTGCAAATTACTGTAGCAGACTCAAGAGATGGTGCGTGTAGCAGTTCAACTTTAAAAGAAGCAAGTTCATGGGGTAAAATTGATGTCACGAAAGAACAAATGGTTTTTGCCGAGGCAACAAGTGTATTACCTTTGATTGCAAGTGATGCATATCATAAAGGCGAATGGAAAAATAGAGATAGAAAAAACTTTTCAGAAATTTTTAAATAAGAATGAAAAAAAAAACCACCATCGGTTTAATTCAAATTAAAGTTTCAAACAATCCAATTACAAATATTGAAAATTCCATTAAAAAAATAAAAGAAGCAGCAAAGAAAAATGCAAAGATTATCTGTTTACCAGAATTATTTCTTTCTCCATATTTTTGCCAAACTGAAAATCATTCAAAATTTAAACTTGCGGAAAAAATACCTGGTCCAATAACTAATACATATTGCAAGCTTGCAAAAGAACTTTCTGTTATATTAATGATTTCACTTTTTGAAAAAAAATTAACTGGCTTTTATCATAATACTAGTATTGTTATCAACGAGAAAGGTAAAATAATTTCTAAGTATAGAAAAATGCATATTCCAGATGACCCTGGTTATTACGAAAAATTTTATTTTTCTCCTGGTGATTTAGGTTTTAAATCAACAAAAACAATATATGGAAAAATTGGTTCGCTAATTTGTTGGGACCAATGGTTTCCTGAAGCGGCTAGGCTAACCGCTCTTAAGGGGGCAGAAATTTTATTTTATCCTACAGCTATAGGGTGGCATCCTAAAGAAAAGAAAAAATTTGGAAAAGCACAACTAAATGCATGGATTACAATGCAAAGATCCCATGCTGTAGCTAATGGAGTTTATGTAGCTGCAATTAATAGAATAGGTTTTGAAAAAATAAAAAATAGAAAAATCCAATTTTGGGGTAATTCTATAATTATTGATCCATATGGAAATGTTTTAAGACAATCACATTTTAATAGAGAAGAAACAATAATTTGTGATATAGATTTTAAGAAAATTGAAGATGCTAGACAGCATTGGCCTTTTTTAAGAGATAGAAGAATTGATTATTATAAAGGTTTGCTCAAAAACCCTGAAGATGAGTAAAAAACTTACTCTAAAGGGTTTTCGGATGCCAGGGGAGTGGGAAACACAAAAATCAGTATGGTTGATTTGGCCCTACAATGAAAAAGATTGGCCAAAATTATTTAAAAAAATTCCAAATGTTGTTGGTAAAATTTCTGCATGTTTATCGATAAATCAAAATGTAAACCTAATTATTAGAAATTTAAAAGATATTTCAAGAATAAAAAAAATAATAAAAAAGTTTAAAAGTAAAATATCAAATATAAAATTTCACTCAATAAAATCAGATAGGATTTGGATTAGAGACTCTGGTCCAATATTTTTAATAAACAAAAAAACTAAAAATAAAATTATTCTAAATTTTAAATTTAATGGTTGGTCTAAATATAAAGACTTTCAAAAAGATGATAAATTAAACCTAAAAATCTCCAAAATAACAAAAATAAAAAGGGTTGAACCTGTAATTAAAGTAAAAAATAAATTTAAAAAAATTGTTCTAGAAGGAGGCTCCATAGATGTTAATGGTAAAGGAACTATAATTTTAACTAAAGAGTGTTTATTAAGTAAAGTACAGGAAAGAAACCCAGGGGTAACAAAATTAAAGCTAGAGAATGCTTTGAAAGATTATTTGAATGTATCAAATTTCATTTGGTTAAATAGAGGTATTGATGGTGATGATACACACGGCCATGTAGATGATATTACAAGATTTGTATCCCAGAACACTATTATGACAGCTATTGAAAATAATAGAAAAGATAAAAATTATAAAAGATTAAAAGAAAATTTGAAAATATTGAAAAAATCAAAAATAGAAAATGGAAAAAAGTTAAAAATTATCAAAATTCCAATGCCAAAACCTATTTATATTGACAATATAAAAGTTCCTGCCAGTTATCTCAATTTCTACATTGCTAATAAAATTGTGCTCTTACCTGTATTTAATGATAAAAATGATAAAAAAGTATTTCTAATATTTAAAAAATTTTTCAAATCAAGAAAGATAATACCAATTGATTGTAGTGAGCTTATTTGGGGATTTGGAGCAATACATTGTATGACGCAGCAAGAGCCATACATAAACCCTTAAGCAGATTTCAAAGTGCCCAGAAGTAATCTAAAAGGAATTAACATCACCAATGCAACAAAGATTTTAACTGCAAGATCACCTAAAGATAATGTAACCCAAGGTATACCTGTCGCATAAAATGATATTGAAAAGAATAAGAATGTATCAATTGTCGAGCCTATCAAAGATGAAGTTAAAGGCGCAACAAACCATTCTTTTTTTCTCAATTTATCAAAAATTTGAACATCTAAAAGTTGGGCGACTAAAAAAGCCGTACCCGATCCAATTGCAATTCTTATAGATATCAAATCTGTGAAGTTTGTTGAGAATAAAAGCGTAAAGCTAATACCAATAGTAAAACCAATATAAACAATTTTTTTAGCAACTATCTTGCCAAATGATCTGTTGGCTAAATCTGTGATCAAGAAAGCGATCGGATAGCTAAAAGCTCCATAAGTTAATATTTCTTCTAGACCATAATGTTTTATAGGGAACTGGACTAAATAATTAGATGCTAATACAACTGCTCCCATTAAAAATGAGAGTATAAAAAAAATTTTATTCATTAAGCTGTCTTAGGTTGAACTTGTTTTTTTTGAAATGGAGACTTTATTAATAAACTTTTCTTCATCTTCTTTAATCTTGGAGATAAATTTTTATTTTTTACTGTCTTTAAAAACTCGTCAAAACTTCCTTTTTTATCAACCGATCTTACACCAGCATTACTTACAGTGAGTTTCATGCTTCTCTTTAAAAGTTCACTGGTAAATTTTACTTTTTTTAAATTAGGTAAAAATCTTCTCTTTGTCTTATTATTAGCATGACTAACATTATGACCTTTAAGGGGAATTTTGCCGGTAAGTTCACATTTTTTTGACATAATATTTTCGACTATATAAAGTGACTTAATGATTGCGTCAAGTTTATAAAATTTAAGAAATTGTTTTTTTCCCTATGATTTCACTATAATGTTTAACACCATCTCTTATCAATAATTCCTTAAGCTCTTTTTTAATAAGATTTACAATATTTGGTCCTCTGTATACCATACCTGTATAAAGTTGAACATAACTCGCTCCAGCTAAGAACTTATTGTAAGCACTTATTCCAGAGTCTACTCCACCAACTCCAACAATTTTAATTTTATTACCAAGAGTTTTATAAAATTTATTAATCAGTATCGTAGATTTTTCCTCTATTGGTTTACCTGATAAACCTCCTTTTTGATGCTTTTGAATGTCATTTAATTTTTCTCGAGTAGAGTCAGAGGTGTTCGATAAAATGACAGCTTTTATATTATTGCTCAAAAGAACATCAGAAATTTTGGGTATTTCCTGATCTTTGATATCTGGTGAGACTTTTACTACAATTGGAATTTTTGAATTTAGTTTTGTTTTTTCACTATTGATTATATTTAATAAACTATTCAATTTTTCCTGATCATGAAAATTTCTCAACTCTTCAGTGTTGGGAGATGAAATATTAATCGTAATATAGTCTGCAAATTGATGAAAGGTTTTTAAACATTCAACATAATCCTTCAATCTATCATTTGTATCTTTATTAGGACCTATGTTAATTCCAAGCAAACCAAGTTGTTTATTACTTGAGATCCTATCAACAATGTTTTTTGCACCTAAATTATTAAAACCCAATCTATTAATTAATGCTTCATCTTCAACTAATCTAAAAACTCTTGGCTTAGGGTTACCATATTGTTTGAGAGGTGTAACTGTGCCCACCTCCACAAAACCAAATCCTAATTTAAATAAAGAATTATAAACCTCAGCATTTTTGTCAAATCCTGCTGCCATTCCAATTGGATTTTCTATTTCTTTTTCAAATAATTTAGTCTTAAATAATTGGCTATTTTTATTTTTATCCAAAACATTTGGCACAAAATTAAATTTTAATGACTTTATTGCCAAATCATGGGCTGTCTCTGGATCAAGTTTAAAAATTAGAGATCTTAAATTTGAAAACATTATTTAATTTTATTTAATATAAGATCTTTAGTTTCTTTAACACCAAAAAAACTTATAAAAAAACCAATTCGAGGGCCATTTTCGACACCAAATACAACTTCATAAATTAATTTAAACCAGTCTCTCAAATTTTCTGAATACCCATTTTCTTTTCCTGTTGAATAAATTAAAGTTTGAATTTCCTCAGGAGACATCTTGTCATTACATTTATCTAAGGTTGATATTAGAGCCTCTAGTGCTTTTTTTTCTATTTGATCAGGTGTTTTATATTTTTTTTTGGCTTTTATTACATCGTTAAAATATTTAATAGCATAACCAATTAGATTATCAAAAATGGGGTGATCTTTTTCAGAAATATTTTCCTTATATTTTTTTACGAACTTCCATAATAATTCTTTGTTTTCGGCATTACTTGTTTCCACAAGATTTAATAACATAGAAAATGACATGATCATTTTTTCTTTAGGAACACTACCATTATGAACATGCCATACTGGATTCATCAGCAATTGAAGCTCGTCTTGAGTTTTAGCCTTTTCAATAAATTCCAAATATTCATCGACCGCTTTTGGAACTATCTCATTATAAAGTTTTTTGGCTCTTTTTGGATTTTGATACATATATAATGATAAACTTTCTGGTGAAGCGTACTCCAACCATTGCTCGATTGTTAATCCATTCCCTTTTGATTTAGAAATCTTTTCCCCTTTCTCATCCAAAAAGAGTTCATAAGCAAAACCAGATGGGTTTTTTTTTCCAATTAGTTTGATAATTTTAGTAGATAATATTGCACTTTCTATCAGATCTTTTCCGTACATTTCAAAGTCAACATCTAGCGCATACCATCTCATTGCCCAATCTACTTTCCACTGAAGTTTACAATGACCATCTAATATGCTCGATACTAAATCTTTACCTTTATTATCAAATACAATTTTAGACTTAGAATTATCAATTTCTTTAACTGGAATTTCTAAAACACGTCCTGTTTCTGGACAAATAGGCAGAAATGGACAATAAGTTTTTTGACGTTCTTTTCCTAAAGTAGGCATAATGATATTCATTATTCCATCATAATTATCTAAAATAATTTGAAGTGTTGGGTTAAAAAAACCCGATTTATATAATTGAGTAGAGCTTTTAAAATTATATTTAAAATTAAAATTATTTAAAAACTTTTTTAATTTCTCATTATTATGTTCACCAAAACTATTATATTTTTCAAAAGGATCTGGTACGTCTGTCAAAGGTTTATGAAGGTTTTTTTCTAACAATTCTTTATTGGGCACATTGTCTGGTACTTTTCTAAGACCATCCATGTCATCAGAAAAAGTGATAATTTCTGTTGGAAGATCAGTTAATTGTTTTAACGCATTAACCATCATAGAGGTTCTAGCAACTTCTCCAAATGTTCCTATGTGAGGAAGTCCACTTGGGCCATATCCAGTCTGTAGTGTAATTTTACCTTTTTTTTCTAAAAAAGATTTCCTTTCTCTAAGCATTTTTTTTGCTTCAACGATTGGCCAAGAGCTTGTTTTTTCTAAGTTTTCTTTTTTTATCATGAATAATTCAACAAAATCTTAATTAGCGAACTACTTAATTCTTATAGAGTTGAAATTTATTTACCATAAAATAATGTTCTTTCAAAATGTCTAATTATAAAACAGTTTTTTTCACTCTTGGAATTCTTCAAATAATTCTTGGTATTTTTATGCTTGTTCCAATAATTGTACAATTTATTTATGGTCAAATAGATTCTTCTTTTTTTGGTGCAGCAATTGTTACAATCATTTTTGGAACCTTATTTTTTCTCTCCAATCTAGATCATGAAAAAAAACTTAATTTGCAACAAGCATTCCTTCTAACTGCATTAGCATGGTTAAGTATTGCTATATTTGGTTCATTACCTTTTATGTTCTCTGATTTAGAATTTTCTGTCACAAATGCCTTTTTTGAAAGTATGTCAGGTATTACAACAACTGGTTCAACAATCATATCAAATTTAGAAAATATGCCTAAAGGGATATTATTTTGGAGAGCAATACTTCAATGGTTGGGGGGTATTGGTGTCATAGTGATGGCGATTACATTAATGCCCATAATGAATGTTGGGGGAATGCAATTATTTAAAATTTCAAACAATGACTCATCTGAAAAAATTCTTCCAAAGTCTAAAGAGATTGCTCTAAGATTGATTTATATTTACTCTGGATTAACAGCGCTATGTGCAATCACTTACAATATTTTTGGAATGAATATTTTTGATAGTATTACACATTCGATGACAACTATAGCAACTGGTGGATTCTCTAACTATAATCAATCCATTGGTTTTTTTAATAGCTTAGCGATAGAAACTACAGCTATGGTATTTATTATTTTAGGAAGTGTACCATTTATCGTGTACATTAAATTTTTGAATGGCAATAGGTCTATTTTTACATCAGATTCTCAAATCAAAACTTTTATTAAGATAATATTTATATCAATTTTCATTTTATCGATTTATCTTACTTTAAACAATTCAAGTTCATTTGATTTAAGATCAATTTTCTTTAACGTTATTTCTATTCTAACTGGAACCGGTTATGTTAATGCCCAATTTGACAATTGGGGTAGCTTTCCTCTAGTATTATTTTTAGCTTTGATGTTCATAGGTGGCTGTGCTGGTTCAACAACATGTGGCATAAAAATATTTCGTTTTCAAATTCTTTATTCATTTATAATTAATCAACTAAAAAAAATTATTTACCCTAAAGGTGTTTTTGTGTTGAAATACGATAAAAATCCAATTGATGATAAATTCATAGCGTCAATCATCTCTTTTATTTACATGTACTTAATAATATTTTTTTTATTATCTGCGTTATTATCTTTAAATGGACTTGATTTTATAACCGCAATTTCAGGTGCTGCGACCTCTATTTCAAATGTTGGTCCAGGTTTGGGATCAATAATTGGACCTAATGGAAATTTCTCCTCATTACCAGATTTTTCCAAATGGATTTTAACAATCGGTATGATCTTAGGCAGACTGGAGCTATTTGCTATATTAGTGTTATTTTTACCTTCATTCTGGAGAAATTAAAAAATGTTAGAAATCAAAAAACAATCCCTTTCAGAAACATTTTCAGTTTATTTCGATAAAAGAATGTTAAAAATACTATTGCTTGGTGCTATCTCTGGTTTTCCTTGGGTATTGATAGGTAGTAGTTTAAGTTTATGGTTAAAGGAAGATGGATTAAGCAGATCTACAGTCGGTTGGGCTGGTCTTATATTTGCAGTTTATGCATTTAATTATTTATGGGCTCCTCTAATCGATCGTATTCAAATACCATATCTGACAAGAAAAATTGGACATAGAAGAGGGTGGATTGTCCTAATGCAGATATTAATCTTAACCTCATTATTTTTGTGGAGTCTAATTGATCCTTCAGAAAATTTAGCCCTTGTAGTATCAGTAGGTTTACTCATTGCAATTGCCTCAGCAACACAAGATATTACTGTGGATGCTTTAAGGATTGAGCAAATTAGCGAAAGGGAGGGTAAATCAATGGCTGCGGGCGCAGCGATAGCTGTCGTTGGGTGGTGGAGCGGATATAAATTAGGCGGAGTTTTATCATTGTTTTCCGCAGATTTTTTAGAAAATTTAGGTTTTCAAAATTATTGGCAACTAACTTTTTTAATTTTAGGAATTTTAATAATTCTAATGAATATTGGATTGATGTTTGTAAATGAAACTGACTCGACTGAAAGACAAATTAATCAGAAAAAAAATGATCAACTAATTGCTGGTAAATTCCAAAATTCAAATTTTCTTACTCAAACTATAACTTGGATAAGTGGAACAATTAGTGGACCTATAATAAGTTTTTTTAAAAAAAATGGCTTTCAAATTGCTTTGGGGATACTAGGATTTGTTTTTTTATTCAAAGTTGGAGAGGCTTTTTTAGGGCGTATGTCTATTATCTTTTATAAAGAAATTGGTTTTAGCAAATCAGATATTGCTATTTACTCAAAAACTTTAGGATGGATAACAACTGTCATCTTCACTCTGCTAGGTGGACTATTTGTAATAAGATCTGGTGTTTTAAAAGCAATGTTTTTAGCAGGAATTTTAATGGCGAGCACAAATCTCTTGTTCAGTCTTTTAGCTTGGAGTGATAAATCTGAAATACTATTTGCAATTGCTGTAATCTTTGACGACATAGCAGCAGCTTTTGCCACTGTTGCATTTGTTGCATTCATATCATTGTTAGTTGATAGAACTTACACAGCAACTCAATATGCCCTATTAGCTTCAATAGGTACTGCTGGAAGAACTACATTAGCATCATCATCGGGCGCTCTAGTTGATTGGCTTAATGGAGACTGGGGGGTATTTTTTATCTTAACTGCTATAATGGTAGTACCATCTTTAATTATATTATGGATAATAAGAAATAAGTTAAAGATTAATGAAAAATAATTTTTTTTATAATTTTTCACTTGGAAATATAAATGCGAAACCTTCTAATAACTCTGAAACTTTATCGCAAATCTTGTATGGTGAAAAATTTAAGGTATTAAAAAATAAAAAAAAATGGGTTAAGATTAAAACTAATTTTGACAATTATATTGGTTATATTAAAAAAAATTATTTTTACAAAAATTTTAAGCCAACTTTTAAGATAAAAAAAACAAAATCTAGAATATTTATTAAAAAAGAAAATAAGTTTTTGCCAACAAAAAATTATCTTTACTTTGCATCTGGTATATCGGTTTTAAACAAAAATAAAGGGCTAATTGAGTTTAAAAAGGACAGATGGATAAAAAAAAGTGATATTGTTAAAATTGACCACCTTGAATTAGATTATTTAAAAATAATGAAATTATTTAAAAGTAGCAAATATCTATGGGGTGGAAAAACATCTGATGGTATTGATTGCTCTGCTTTGATCCAAATTTATTTTTATTATAACAGAATATTTTTTCCAAGAGATACAAAAGATCAAATAAAGTTTTGTAAAAGAAAAAAAGGTAAAAATTTAAGAAAAGGAGATATAATATTTTGGAAAGGACATGTCGGTATATGTCTAAGTAAGGCTAAATTTATTCATGCTTATGGACCAAAAAAAAAGGTGGTAGTAATGCCAACTAAACAAACAATTCAATTAATTGATAAAACTGCAAATCTAAAAGTTAAAAAAGTAAGTAATATTGGTAATTATTAATCTCTACCAAAGTCAGGTTTATTTACATCCTGTTTTAATCTGATTATTTTAGATCTAACTTTTTTTGTTTGGATTAATTTTTTAAGAATTGATTTATTATTTTTTGAATTAATGTCTGTCTTAAAAGATCTTAAATTTTTGATAAATATATCAATTGCTCTCGAAACATTTTTTCTATTATCAAAAAAAATGTCTCTCCACATAATTTCATTCGATGCAGCGATTCTTGAAAAATCTCTTAATCCACCTGCACTATACTTTATTAAGTCATATTTTTGCTTTTTCTCAAAATCCTGAGCTGATTTAACCAAATTGTAAGCTATTAAATGTGGTAAATGGCTTGTAATTGAAAATATTTTATCATGTCTTTCCGCATTCATGATTGCAGTTTTTGAACCCATTTTTTTCCAAAAAGAGTTTAAAAATTTTAAATGTTTCATATTTATTTTCTTATTTTTAATCAATACACACCACTTATTTTCAAACAGATTTTCTTTACCATGCTCAGGCCCACTTACTTCTGATCCAGCTATAGGATGACTTTGAATCCAGGATATTTTTTTTTTTAAATTCCTTTTAATTATTTCTGAAGACTCTATTTTTGACGAACCAACATCAGTAATAATTTGTTTTGAATTAAAATTATTGTTTAATCGTAATATCATCTTTTTGTATTCACTCATTGGCGTACAAAAAATAATTAGATTTGATTTTGCAACTACCTCTTGTAGTTTATTTACGAGAGTTCCTGGTAACTTTATTCTTTTAATCTTTGATATATTTTTTTTAGATTTTTCAAAAATAAAAATTTTTTTTGCTAATTTTTTTTTTGCAATTCTTTTTACTAACGAAGATCCTAACAAGCCACAGCCGATGATGAGCACATTTTTCATTAATTAAATATTCCTTTTACTGCTCGCATAAATTTTAAATTATCTGTTTTTGATCCAATAGTTAATCGTAACATATTTTTTATATTGTAGCCATTTTCTGTTGATCTTAAGATAATTCCTTTCATCTTTAATTTTTCATAAAAATATTTCGCTTTAAACTTACATTTCTCAAAATTTAATAATAAAAAATTGGCCGATATATTATTTGAATCAATTCCATATTGGTTAAGAAAATTTTTCAATTTTTTTGCATAAATAATATTATGTTTAACTGAGCGAGTTATAAACTTAGTATCCTTAAGAGACTCAATGGCAGCTTTTTGTGCTACCTCATTAACATTAAAAGGTGGCTTAATAACATTCAGTTCTTTAATAATTTTTTTTGAACCATATCCCCACCCTACTCTTAGAGAGGATAAACCGTATATTTTAGAAAATGTTCTTAAGATAAAGACATTTTGTTTATTTTTGAATAATTTTAATCCACTTTTATAATCATTATTTTTCATATATTCTGCATATGCATCATCCACCACTAGCAGAATATTTTTTCTCAACTTTTTTCTAAGTTCTAAAAGCTCAAAACTTGTTAGGTATGTTCCAGTTGGATTATTAGGATTTGCTAAAAAAACAATTTTTGTTTTTTTTGAAACATTTTTAATAATTTCAGGAATTGATACTTTGAAATTATTTTCTTTAGCAAAAATAACTTTTGCACCAACTATTTTAGCATATATCCTATACATTAAAAAACTATACTGAGGAAGAATAACTTCATCCTTAGGATTCAAAAATAATTGACATAGCATTTGAATAACCTCATCAGATCCAGCACCACATATAATCTTATCTTCATTACATTTAAACTTTTTAGATATTTGTCTTCTTAAGGCATTGGACTTGCCATCTGGATACCTAAAAAAACTTAAATTTTTATTAGACAAAATCTTTTTAGCCTTTGAGCTGACACCTAAGGCTGACTCATTCGCAGATAGCTTTACAACTTGATGAAACCTCTTAAGACTGGATTTACCAGGCTCATAGGTTTCAATATTAAATCTCTTAAATCTCATGATAGCCAACTTTTATAAATTTTATGCTCTTTATAAATAAAAAAACATTTTTTTATATAGTTTAAGTGTAATTATTTTTAAAAATTGACATACTAAATAACTTCTAGTACAAAATTTATGCGCTGATTTACCTGAATTGCGAGCGCTTTAAAAAAACCGCTAAAAAAGTTTTTTTTCTCACAATTCAAATTTCAGCTTTAATTATGAATATAAAACAAAATATAAAAACGTTGATTGTTGAAAAACCACTCAAATTGGATTGCGGTCAGACTATTAATAATTTTCCTTTAGCGTATGAAACTTATGGCTCACTCAATAATGAAAAAGATAATGCAATTTTAGTATTTCATGCTTTAACAGGTGATCAATTTGTAACAGGTATAAATCCAGTGACCAAAAAGGATGGTTGGTGGTCTTATGCGGTAGGCTCTGGCAAGTCGATAGATACAGATAAATATTTTGTAATCTGTGCAAATGTAATAGGCGGATGTATGGGATCTTTTGGGCCTAGCCATGAAAATCCCAAGACAAAAAAAATTTATGGAACAGATTTTCCAGTTATCACAATTAATGACATGGTGAACGCACAAATTAATTTGTTGGATTTTTTTGGAATAAAAAAACTTTTTTCAGTTGTAGGTGGTTCGATGGGTGGAATGCAAGTCCTACAATTTATTAGTAATTATCCTGATAAAGCCAAAACAGCAGTACCAATTGCTTGTACTTCAAGCCATTCTGCACAAAATATTGCTTTTAATGAACTTGGCAGACAAGCCATTGCGGCAGATCATAATTGGTCTAATGGAGATTATGATTCAAAAAATATTGTTCCCGATAAAGGATTAGCTGTAGCTAGAATGGCTGCACATATTACTTATCTCTCAAAAAAAGGACTTCAAGAAAAATTTGGTAGAAAACTTCAAGAAAGAGATGATTTAAAATTTGGTTTTGATGCTGACTTTCAAATTGAAAGTTATCTTAGATACCAAGGTTCGGTATTTGTAGATCGGTTCGATGCAAATAGCTATTTATATATTACTAGGGCAATGGATTATTTTGATTTAGTAAAACAATTTAATGGGAATTTATCTGATGCTTTTAAAAATACTAAAGCGAAATTTTTTATAATATCTTTTACCTCGGATTGGCTTTATCCAACACAAGAAAATAAAGACATTGTAATTGCCTTAAACGCAGTTGGTGCAAATGTAGGTTTCGTTGAAATTGAGTCTGATAAAGGCCACGATTCTTTTTTGCTTAATGTTCCCGATTTCTTAAAAGCTCTAAAAAATTTTTTAGATAAATCTTATGCAGAAAAACATTCATGAAACCAGAATATAAAATTATTTCAAATTTAATCGAGAAAAATGCAAAGGTTCTTGATGTAGGATGTGATGATGGAACTTTGATGGAATTTTTAAAGACAAATAAAAATTCTAATATCAGAGGAATTGAGATTTCAAAAGAAAAAGTGCAAATTTGTATTTCTAAAGGACTGACTGTTATTGAGGGGAATGCAGAATTTGATTTAAAGCAATTTCCAAATGACTCTTTTGATTATGTTGTTCTTGGACAAACTTTACAAGCTTTTATAAATCCTGAGGCTGTAATTAAAGAGCTTTTACGGGTTGGTAACAAAGCTATAGTGACTATTCCAAATTTTGGGCATTGGAAAGTTAGATTAAATTTATTATTTAAAGGAACAATGCCAATTACAAACTCTTTACCTCATGATTGGTATAACACACCAAACATTCATATGTGCACGATAAGAGATTTTGTCAGATTTTCTAAGATTATTAACTTTAAAATTTTTAAATCTTTAGCATTAATTAATGAAAATGTTTCTGATATTAATAACTCAAATCTTATTTTTAAAAATTTATTTGGAGAACTTGGTATATTTTTAATAGAAAAATAAATGAAAATTGAAATTATTAAATGTCTACGGGATAATTATAGCTACTTAATCATTGATGAAGAAAATCAAACCGCTTGTGTTATTGACCCTAGTGAGTCTGTACCAATAATAAATTATCTTGATAATTCAAAAATAAACTTAAAATTCATACTTAATACACACCATCATTACGATCATGTGGGTGGAAATCTTGAATTAAAAAAAAAGTATAATTCTAAGGTGGTTGGATTTATTGGAGATAAAAATCGTATACCCGAGATTGATATATCTCTGGAGGACAACCAAATATGGAAACAAGATAATTTTGAGGCAAAAATTTATCATGTTCCAGGTCATACATCTGGACATATCGCTTTTCATTTTTTCAAAGAAAAAAAAATTTTTACTGGTGATACCTTATTCTCTTTAGGGTGTGGCAGAATTTTTGAAGGTACCTACGAACAAATGTATAATTCTCTTAAAAAAATTAAATCATTACCAATAGATACAGAAATATATTGTGGCCATGAATACACTTTACAAAACTCAAATTTTTGTATCGCCAATGACTCCGGCAATTTAAAATTAAAAAAAAAAATATTAGAGATAAACAAGAAACTTAAAAATGCACTACCAACAATACCAAGTATTTTAGCTGATGAATTAGAATGTAATATATTTCTTAAAGCAAAAGATTTAAAAAGTTTTTCAAAATTGAGAGATTTAAAGGATAATTTTTAGTTAATAAGCTTGACTAAAGAAATACCCTGACTATATTGCGTCATAAAAAAATCTATTTATGTCATACGCAGTTATACAATCAGGTGGAAAACAATATAAAGTGAAGTCAGGTGAAATTTTAAAAATTGAAAAATTACCAAATTCTAAATCCGACACTAAAGTTGAGTTTAATGATATATTGGCATATGGCGATAATAAAGTTATAGAAATTGGTTCGCCAACAATTCAAGGTGCCAAAGTTGAAGCAAACCTAATAAAAAATAGTAAAAATAGAACCGTACTTATTTTTAAAAAGAGAAGAAGACAAAATTCGAGAAGAAAAAATGGTCATAGACAAGAATATTCTATGATTAGAATAAATAAAATTTTTTCAAAAGATGGTAAGATTTTATCTGAAGCTGAGGAGATTTCTAAACCAACAAAAAAAGATTCTGAAAAAAAGGAATTGAGTAAATAAAGGAATAAAATATGGCTACGAAAAAAGCTGGTGGATCATCAAGGAACGGTAGAGATAGTGCCGGCAGGAGACTTGGTGTAAAAAAATATGGTGGTCAAAATGTTATTCCTGGCAACATAATTGTTAGACAAAGAGGCACTAAGATATTTCCAGGAGAAAATGTGGGTATTGGTAAAGACCACTCAATTTTTTCAGTAATAAAAGGTAAAGTTGTTTTTAAAAAAACAAAATCCGATAGAACTTTTGTTTCAGTAAAACCCAATTAATATTACAACCCAAAATAGCGTTGTATTATGAAATTCCTAGATCAAGTAAAAATTTATATTAAAGCTGGCAATGGTGGTGATGGCTCTCCAAGTTTTAGAAGAGAAAAATTTATCGAGTATGGCGGACCAGACGGTGGCGATGGTGGTAAAGGTGGTTCAGTAATTTTAAAAGCTGAGAGAAATTTAAATACTTTAATCGATTTTAGATATCAACAACATCATAAAGCAAAAAGAGGTAACAATGGTGCTGGACAAAACCGGACTGGTAAAAGTGGAGATGATCTTATTCTCAAAGTTCCATTAGGTACTCAGGTTTTTGAAGAGGATAATAAAACCTTAATTTTTGACTTTATAAAATTTGGAGAGGAGTTTGTGGCTGCTGCAGGTGGTAAAGGTGGTTTAGGCAATACTAGATTCAAAAGTTCAACAAATAGAGCTCCAAGAAAATTTACTAAGGGTACTCGAGGTGAAGAATTTACTATATGGCTTCAATTAAAAACAATTGCAGATGTTGGAATAATAGGATTACCTAATGCTGGTAAATCAAGCTTACTAGCAGCTATTACGAATGCTAATCCTAAAATTGCAAATTATGAATTTACAACATTAAATCCTAATCTTGGTGTGGCAAGCTATGATGATAAGGAAGTTACAATTGCAGACATTCCTGGATTAGTAGAGGGAGCTCATAAGGGAACTGGTTTAGGAATACAATTTTTAAAACATATAGAGAGGTGTAAATCTCTTTTGCACATGATCGATATCACAAACGATGATATAAAAAAAAGTTACAACCAGGTAAAAAAAGAATTAAAGAGCTATAGTTCTAAACTTGCAAAAAAAAAAGAACTTATTGTTTTAAATAAAACTGATTTAATTGATGATAAAGAAATGAAAAAAATTGAGAAAAATTTAAAAAAAATCACTAAATCGGAAATTATAACAATTTCTACAATAAAGAAAAAATATATTTCTAAAATTAAAGCAAAATTAATTGGTTATGCATCTTAAAAATTCGAAAATTATAGTTATAAAAATTGGGTCATCGCTGATTGTAGATAGTAAAAAAAAGGTAAGAAAAAAATGGCTATCCTCTTTTGCTAAAGATATCCAAAAACTAAAATCTAAAAATAAAAAGATTATCATTGTAAGTTCTGGAGCAATTGCACTTGGATGTAAAAAAATGAATTACAATAAATCAAGTTTAAAGCTTGATAAAAGTCAAGCAATAGCCTCTGTAGGTCAAATCGAACTTATGAATTTATTTTCTCAAACTTTTTCAAAATTAAAGATTAATATTTCACAAATTTTGCTAACTTTAGATGATACAGAAGAGAGAAGAAGATCAATAAATGCTAAAAGAACATTTGAGAACTTATTTAAATTAGACTACATACCCATCGTTAATGAAAACGATACAATTGCAACGTCAGAAATAAAATATGGTGATAATGATAGACTTGCCTCTCGTGTTGCACAGATAACTAATGCCGATACTTTAATATTATTATCTGATGTAGACGGACTTTTCACAAAAAATCCAAAATTATTTAAAGACGCAAAATTAATAAAAAAAGTGAATAATCTAGACAGAGATATAAAAAAAATTTACATAAAAGGGTTAACAGAGTTTGGTAAGGGTGGAATGAATACCAAAATTGAAGCTGCTAAGATTTGTAATTTGGCAGGATGTAATATGATTATTGCAAATGGATTATATTTAAATCCAATACAACAAATTGAAAAAAAGAATATTTGTACTTTATTTGAATCAAAAATATCTAAATTACATGCACGAAAAAAATGGATAATAAGCTCTGTTTCACCAAAAGGGACTCTTGTCATAGACGATGGTGCCAAAAAAGCACTAGTAAGTGGTAAAAGTTTATTGGCAGCAGGGATCATTAATTTATCAGGGAAATTTAACAAAGGTGATCACATAAAAATTCTGGATACTAAAAATAAAGAATTTGCGAGAGGTTTAAGCTCTTTTTCTTCTGAAGAAATAAATAAGATAATGGGTTGTCACTCAAATGAGATTGAGAAAAGACTTGGATACATAACAAAATCCGAAGTTGTTCATAAAGATGATATGGTCGAGGTTTAATGCAAAAGCTACTAACTGATATCGGAAAAAAATCAAAAAAGGCTATGATTAATAGGTTAAGTACAAAAAAAAAAGACGAAGTTCTAAAAGATTATCGTCTTTTAATATTAAAAAACAAAAAATTGATAATTAATGAAAATAAAAAGGATATAAAGAAAGCTTATAAAAAAGGTATTAAAAATAATTTAATCCAAAGATTGATATTAAATGACAAAAAAATAATTGCGATAACCAATTCTATAAAAAAAATTATTAGTTTAAAGGATCCTACAAATGTCATTTTAGAAAAATGGAAAAGGCCAAATGGTTTGGTAATATCAAAAGTATCTATACCTATTGGTGTAATCGGTGTTATATACGAAAGTAGACCCAATGTTACAGCAGATGTTGCATCGTTATGTTTTAAGTCTGGAAATGCCGTCATTTTAAAAGGTGGGTCAGAAGCATACTATTCTAATCTTATTCTCGCAAAATTCTTTAGAAAATCACTAAAGAAAAATAATGTTGATGAAAATTTTGTTCAGTTTTTAAAACTAAAAAAAAGAAGTGTTGTTGATTTTCTTCTAAAAAAAATGAGTAAATTTGTTGATGTGATAATTCCAAGAGGTGGGAAAAGTTTAGTAAAAAAGGTACAGGATTTGTCATCTGTTCCAACAATTGGTCATTTGGAAGGTGTTTGTCATTCTTATGTAGATAAAAATGCAAATCCTAGGATTGCCAATAAAATAGTGCAAAACGCTAAAATGAGGAATACCGCAATATGTGGAGCAACCGAAACAATTCTTTTACACGAAAAAATAATCAAGAAATTTGGAAATAAAATTTTAAAAAATTTAGAAGAAAATGGATGTAAGATTATTGGTGATAATAAGATAAGAAAACTTTATGATAAAAAAATTCAGAAAGCTTCAATAAAAGATTGGTCAAAAGAATATTTATCACCCGTTGTATCTGTGAAATCAGTAAAAAATATAGATGAAGCTATAGCGCATATTAACAAATACGGAACCATGCACACGGATTGTATTATTACTCAAAACAAAAAAGTAGCAAAAAAATTTTTAAATGAGGTAAAAAGTTCAATAGCTATGCACAATACTTCAACACAATTTGCAGATGGAGGCGAATTTGGTTTTGGTGGTGAGGTAGGTATCTCAACCAACACACTTCCGCCTAGGGGTCCAGTTGGACTTAATCAACTTATTTCCTACAAATATCAAGTCACTAGCAAAGGCCAAATAAGGAAGTAATTTGAATTTGAAAAAGAAAAGAATTGGAATTTTAGGTGGTTCATTTGATCCTGCTCACAATGGTCATCTAGCTATATCTAAAGAGGCAGTAAAAAGATTTAAACTTGAAAAGATTATATGGGCAATTACAAAAAAAAATCCTTTTAAAATAAAAAGTTCTTTAAGCCTGCAGTCTAGAATTAAAGGATGTAAAAAGATTATAAAAAAAAATAAATTTATTAAAGTCAAATTTTATGAAAATAAAATTGGATCAAATAAAACGATAAATCTAATTAATTACTTCAACAAAAATAAAAAAAATGAAATTTTTTTCTTAATGGGTGCAGATAATTTAGTTAATTTCCATAAATGGCATAAATGGAGACAGATTTCAGAAAAATGTAATATCTTGGTTTTTGATAGATATGGATATAAGAAAAAATCATTAAATTCAAAGACATATAAAACCCTTAAAAGTGATAAATTTAAATTTGTTAATTTTAATAAAGTCAATATTTCATCTTCTCAATTAAGGAAAATTTGATAGTCTAAAATTAATTAATGGATAAAATTTCAGATCTTAAAAATTCTATCATCAAAACATTAGATATTAACAAGGCTCAAGACATAATAAGCATAGACTTGAAAGATAAAAGTTCTATGGCTGATTTTATGATAATTGCGAGCGGTACTTCATCTAGGCATATACAATCTTTATCCGAACAAGTTTTAGAAAAATTTAAGGATAGTGGTATAAAAAACTCAAAAATTGAGGGTTCAGATAGTAGTGAATGGAAATTAATTGATGGTATAGACTTAATTGTTCATATTTTTCACCCGGAAAAAAGAAAATTTTATGAACTTGAAAAAATATGGTCTGAATTAATTCCTAAAGAAAAATTAATTATATGACAAAAAAAATATTAGTATTATTTTTATTTTATTTTTTATTTCAACAAGCAAATTCTGGTGAAAACGATATTTACAAAAAAATTGATGTATTTGGGGAAGTGCTTGAAAAGATTAATAAAGAATATGTAGACGAAATTAATCAGTCTGACAGTATGGACTCTGCGATCAATGGTCTTCTACAATCTTTGGATCCTTACTCAGCATATATGTCTCCAGAAATATTTAATGAAATGCAGACTGAGACTAGTGGTGAATTTGGTGGTCTCGGTATTGAAGTAAGTATGGAGTCTGGAGTTGTAAAAGTTATTTCTCCTATAGATGACACGCCAGCATCCAAAGCAGGAATTAAGGCAGGTGACTATATAGTCAAAATTAATGATGTCCAAGTTCAAGGTAAATCACTTAGTGAAGCTGTTGATCTAATGAGAGGGCCTGTTGGATCAGGAATTGAACTTACAATTCGAAGAATTGGGGAAAGAAAAGCCCTAATATTCAATGTTGTAAGGGAAATTATACAAATTCGATCTGTTAAGGCTGACATTTTAAAAAAAAGTATAGGTTATATAAGACTTACCTCATTTAATGAAAATAGTGGCAAACAAATAGAAAGAGAAATTAAGAAATTGGAAAAAAATAAAGATGTTAAGTCATACATTTTAGATCTAAGAAATAATCCTGGTGGGCTACTTTCTCAAGCAATAAAAATCTCTGACTTTTTCTTAGATAATGGAGAGATAGTATCTACAAAAAGTAGGAAACCTTCTGAAAATAGAAAATGGTTTGCAAAAAAAGGTGACCTAACAAACGGAAAAGTTTTGATTGTACTTATTAACTATGGATCAGCTTCAGCGTCAGAAATAGTTGCAGGAGCTCTTAAAGATCACAAAAGAGCAATCTTATTAGGTGAAAATAGTTATGGTAAAGGTTCAGTGCAATCTATCATTCCCCTTAAAAATGATGGGGCTATAAGGCTCACGGTAGCTAAATATTATCTTCCTTCTGGGAAGTCTATTTCTGAGGTTGGTGTATCTCCAGATATAGAAATTGATGAGGAAAACGATGATTTCAGAATCAAAACTGAAACTGACAATCAGTTAGAATACGCCATCAAACTTCTCAAAGGCTAATATGGAAGAAAAATTCAGAAATCTACCACTTAGAAGTGGAGTGGGAATTGTTGTCCTTAACAAGGAGAATAAGGTTTTTGTAGCAAGACGAATCGATAATCCAAAAAATTTTTGGCAAATGCCACAGGGGGGTGTAGATGATGGAGAAGATTTTTTAGCTGCTGCTTACAGAGAATTAGAGGAAGAAACTAGCATCAAAAACGTAGAACTTTTAAAGGAAATAGAGGGAACGATTACCTACATGCTACCAAAAAATTTATTGGGTATTATTTGGAAAGGTAAATATAAGGGACAAAAACAAAAATGGTTTTTGGTGAGATACCTAGGTAAAGACGAAGATATTAATATTAAAACAAATAAACCAGAATTTTTAGAATGGAAATGGATTGAATTAGATAAAATAACCGAAGTGGTGGTGGATTTCAAACATCATGTATACAAAGAACTTAAAGAAAAAATAAAAACAATAATTAGTTGATAGACTTTAAAGTTTCAACTTTTTGATCAGCCAAATATTTCAATTGATCACTAATTTCTGGTTTATTAGATTCTTCCTCTGCATTTTTTAATAATTCCAGCAATTTATTTTTCTCAATATCTTTTAAATTAAGAATATAGCTAGTTAAAATGGATAAAGTATTATTTTTAAATTCGATAATTCCATCCTCAACATAATACTTTTCTTCACCAGATTTTGCTTGAATGGTAATAATACCTGGTTTTAAAAATGAAATTATAGAAATATGATCTTTCAGTATTCCCATTTCTCCCTCAAATGCAGGAACAACTACCTCATTAACATCTTCTTTTGATAAAAAGGATTTCTCTGGATTAACTATTTCTATTTTAAATTCATCACTCATTAAGCTGCTGCATCTTTAGATATTTTTTCAGCTTTTTCGATGGCTTCTTCAATGGTTCCAACCATATAAAATGCTGCTTCCGGAAGATGATCATACTCACCTTTGCAAATTGCATCGAAACCCTTAATCGTTGACTCTAAATCAACTAGTTTTCCTGGTGATCCTGTAAATACCTCAGCCACAAAGAAAGGTTGAGATAAAAACCTTTGAATTTTTCTAGCTCTTGCTACGACTAATTTATCTTCCTCTGATAATTCATCCATACCTAAAATAGCAATAATATCTTGTAACGATTTGTATGTTTGTAATATTTTTTGTACTTCACGAGCTACTCGATAATGCTCATCACCAACAATTCTAGGATCGAGAATTCTTGAAGTTGAGTCTAATGGGTCAACTGCAGGATAAATACCTATTTCAGCTATTTGTCTTGAGAGTACAGTTGTTGCATCTAAATGAGCAAATGAGGTTGCTGGTGCAGGATCCGTTAAGTCATCAGCAGGCACATAAATTGCCTGTACTGATGTAATAGAGCCTTTATTGGTTGTAGTGATTCTTTCTTGTAAATTTCCCATATCAGTTGCTAATGTTGGCTGATATCCTACAGCAGAAGGTATTCTTCCTAATAATGCTGATACCTCAGAACCCGCTTGAGTAAACCTAAATATATTATCAACGAAAAATAGAACATCCTGTCCCTCTTGATCTCTAAAATATTCTGCCACAGTTAATCCTGTAAGTGCCACTCTTGCTCTTGCTCCCGGAGGTTCATTCATTTGTCCATAAACTAAAGCTGCTTTAGAACCAGGTCCTTCAGATTTTATTACCCCTGACTCCATCATTTCATGATAAAGATCATTTCCTTCTCTAGTTCTTTCACCTACGCCCGCAAAAACTGAAAAGCCACCGTGGGCTTTAGCAACATTGTTTATCAATTCCATGATTAAAACAGTTTTTCCAACACCCGCACCACCAAACAAACCTATCTTTCCTCCTTTTGCATACGGAGCTAAAAGATCAATAACTTTGATACCAGTTACAAGTATTTCTGTTTCTGTTGATTGATCGTTAAATTCTGGAGCTGGTCTATGGATTGGCCAATTTTCTTTTGTTTTTACTTCTCCTCTTTCGTCTATAGGCTCTCCAACAACATTTATAATTCTTCCTAGAGTTTCAGGTCCTACCGGTACTTTAATTGGAGCATTTGTATTTATTACTTCATCACCTCTTTTTAGTCCCTCGGTAGCGTCCATTGCAATTGTTCTGGCAGTAGACTCTCCTAAGTGTTGAGCTACTTCAAGCACTAATCTATTATTTCCATTTTTACATTCTAAAGCTGTTAATATCTCTGGTAAATCTCCTTCAAACTTTACATCAACAACCGCTCCTATAACTTGTGTTATTATTCCCTTGCTCATAATTATAAACTTTCTGCTCCTGATATTATCTCTATTAGTTCTTTTGTAATTGCTGCCTGACGACTTCTATTATATTCAATAGTAAGTTTATCAACCATTTCACCTGCATTTCGAGTTGCATTATCCATCGCGCTCATTCTTGCACCCTGCTCACTAGCTGAATTTTCTAACATCGCTTTAAATATTTGCGTCGAAATATTTTTTGGTAATAAATTACTTAAAATTTCATCCTCATCTGGTTCAAATTCGTAGTTATCTTCTGAATTATTTTGATCATCACTTTTTGTATTTAACGGGATGATTTGTTGAGCCTGTGGTATTTGGGTTATTACATTTTTAAATTGATTGTAAAAAATGGTACAAATATCAAATTCTTCTTTTTGAAACTTTTCAATTATAATTTTTCCAACTTTTTCTGCATCAAAGTAATTTGCGTTTTTTGAACTTTTAAAAGATATGTTCTCAATAATTTTATTTCCATATACTCTTTTTAACTGATCGTTACCTTTAGAACCAACAGTAATAATCTTCAATTCCTTACCCTCTTTATTCAATTTTGCAAAATAACTTTTAGCTTTTTTAATTATATTCGCATTAAAACCACCACATAAACCTCTATCTGACGTCATCACAACACAAAGATGAACTTGTTCTTTCCCTGATCCAGATAGTAATTTAGGAGCTGTTTCTTTGTCAGAGATACCACTAGATAAATTTAATATTATATTATTCATTTTTTCAGAATATGGCCTTCCTTTTTCTGCACTATCTTGAGCCCTTTTTAGTTTAGCTGCAGCTACCATTTTCATAGCTTTTGTAATTTTTTGTGTAGATTTTACACTTGTTATTCTTTTTTTTAGATCGTCTAAACTAGCCATAAATAAATCAAGATTTAAAATTTTTCTTAAGATTAGTAATTACATCAATTAAGTTTTTTTCTGTTGCCTCTTCTAATTTACCTGAGCTCTGAATAGACTCAATTAATTCTGGTTTATCTGATTTACATCTCTCAATGATCTTGTTTTCAAATTCAGCAATATCTTTTAAATCAATATCATCTAAATATCCTTTTACTCCACAAAATACAGATATAACCTGCTCAGCAACAGTCATTGGTGAGTATTGTTTCTGTTTTAATAACTCAGTTAATTTCGATCCTCTATTCAAAAGCTGTTGGGTTGAGGCATCTAAATCTGATCCAAATTGAGCAAAAGCTGCCATTTCTCTATATTGTGCTAATTCGAGTTTCATTGATCCTGATACTTTTTTCATAGCTTTTGTTTGCGCAGCTGATCCAACCCTAGAAACAGAGAGACCAACATTAATCGCTGGTCTTATACCTTGATTAAATAACTCAGTTTCTAAGAAAATTTGTCCATCAGTAATTGAAATTACATTAGTTGGAATATAAGCAGAAACGTCTCCACCTTGAGTTTCAATGATCGGAAGAGCTGTTAACGAACCTCCACCGTGATCATCACTTAATTTAGCAGCCCTTTCCAGTAATCTACTATGAAGATAAAATACATCACCTGGGTATGCCTCTCTACCTGGTGGTCTTCTTAAGATCAGTGACATTTGTCGGTAAGCAACCGCTTGCTTAGATAAATCATCATAAATAATCAGAGCATGCATTCCATTATCTCTAAAATATTCTCCCATTGCACATCCAGTGTAAGGAGCTAAAAATTGAAGTGGAGCTGAGTCAGATGCTGTTGCTGCAACTATAGTTGTATATTCCATCGCTCCAGCTTCTTCTAAAGTTTTTTGAATTTGCCTTACAGTTGATCGTTTTTGACCAACGGCAACATAAATACAATAAAGTTTTTGTTTTTCATCACCCGACTCATTAATTTTTTTTTGATTGATAATTGTATCAACTGCTACAGCAGTTTTACCTGTCTGACGATCTCCAATAATTAACTCACGTTGACCTCTTCCAATTGGTACAAGACTATCGATTGATTTTAGACCTGTTTGCATTGGTTCGCTAACAGATTGTCTTGGAATTATTCCTGGTGCCTTAACTTCAACTCTACTTTTTTTAATGCCTTTTTCCAAAGTACCTTTCCCGTCAATTGGATTTCCTAAACCATCTACTACTCTACCTAACAACTCTTTTCCAACTGGGGTATCTACAATGCTTCCAGTTCTTTTTACAACATCACCTTCTTTAATATTCCGGTCGTCACCAAAAATTACAACTCCAACATTTTCACTTTCTAGATTTAAAGCCATTCCTTTTGATCCATCAGAAAATTCAACCATTTCTCCTGCTTGAACATTATCAAGACCGTAAATTCTTGCTATACCATCACCTACAGACAATACCTGTCCAACCTCAGAAATTTCTGCTTTTTCTCCAAAATTTTTAATTTGTTCTTTTAATATCTTTGTAACTTCTGAGGGATTTATTTCCATTTATGCCTCTATCATTCTATTTTCAATTTGTTGTAATTTACTTTTTATTGATGTATCAATCATAGTACTTCCCACTTGAACGACCAAACCTCCAATTAAACTTTCGTCTTGTATATAGTTTAATTTTATTTGAGATTTGAAGTTATTTGATAATTCATCTGAAATTTTTTTAATCTCCTCTTGATTAAGTAATTTTGCAGATTTAATTTCTGCTTTTAATTCACCTCTTTTTTCTGAACATATTTCAATAAATGTTTTTAAAATTTGCTCTAAATAAAAAAACCTTCTTTTTAAGACCAAAAAATTTACAAAATTTTTAAAAAGAATTTCTAACTTAAAATTATCTGAAATCTTATCAATTACACTAGTCAAAATTTCTCTGTTTAATGTAGGATCCTTTATAAAATTTTTAAAATCTTTATTATTTAAAATTAAATTTAAAAAAGCTTTTGCATTTATCTCTACATTAACCAATGAGTTAGAATCTTTCGCTAACTCATACAAAGCTAAAGAATATCTATTAGCTGAAGTATCTGAAAATCCTTTATTTTTACTCAATTTTTACCCTTCAATGAATATGATTAATTTAAAATCACGATTTAATTAGCACATGCCTTTATAGTCTTCAAGTAACACATTAGCTAAAAATTAGTTTTTTTGAGCGTTAATTAAAGCTAATTGGATCAACATCAACTGAAAGTTTTATTCCTGAGGCAAATTTATATTTTGGAATTATTGATGCTAAACTATTTTGTAATTGAAGACTTTTAGCACCTCTTATAAGTAATCGCACACGATATTTGCTCTTTAATTTAAAGATAGGAGCACTTACTGGACCTAAAATTTTTCCATTAATATTATTAGAAATGAATAGTTTGAATTTTAAAGCTTCTTTTTCTAATTCATTTTCCTTATTACCTGACAAAATCAAAGAGATAAATCTTTGAAATGGAGGCAAGTTATTTATTTTTCTAATTTCTATTTCTTTATCAAGAAAAATTTCTGGATTTTTATTTGTAATATCATCAATCAATTTTGTATTAAAATTATAAGTTTGAAAATAAATAATAGACGGACTTCCTGTTCTTCCGGCTCTACCTGATAACTGATGATATAATTGTAAATTTTTCTCTGCACTTCTTAAGTCGTGACCCATTAGTGATAAATCAATATCAACTACAACAATACAATTCAATTTTGGAAAATGAAAACCTTTAGAAATTAGTTGTGTTCCAACTAAAATTTCAATTTCATTATTGATTATTTTTTCTAATTTTTCTTTTGAGCTTTTTTTATTCATTGTATCACTCGAAAAAATTTCAATTTTTTTTGATGGAAAACTTTTTTTTACCTCTTCTGAGATCCTTTCCACACCAGGTCCACAAAAAATAAATTCACAAAATCCTTCTTTAGAACATTCTCTTTTCAAAAAACTTTTAAATCCACAATAATGGCACAATAAATTATTTTTATTTTTGTGATAAACTAAATTTATTGAACAATTTGGACATGCGAAATTATTGAAACATTTTTTGCACAAAACGCTTGGGGAAAATCCTCTTCTATTTAGAAAAAATAAAACTTGATCATTCTTTTTAAGGTGAAAATTTACTTTTTGAATTATCTCTTTAGAAAGCCAAGATTGTTTATCCATTTTAACATTATTCAAATTAATTATTTCGTATTTAGGTAAAGAAGCATTTTGATATCTTCGAACAAGTTTTGAACAGGTGTATTTTTTTTTCTTTATATTTTCGTATGTTTCTATTGATGGAACAGAAGTGATTAAATTTATTGGAATATTTTCAAAAGATGCCCTAGAGATAGCCATATCTCGAGCATTAAATATTATCCCTTCATCTTGTTTGTAAGATTGATCATGCTCTTCATCAACTATTATTAACCCTAAATTTTTAAATGGTAAAAATAAAGATGATCTTGCCCCAATAACAACACTTATTTCACCATTCGTAATTCCACTCCAAATAATTTCTTTATTTTTTTTTGTTATACCAGAATGCCAAATTGCTGCTTTGAAACCAAAAAATTCAAAAAATTTTTTTTCAAATTGATTGGTTAAACCAATCTCTGGCAACATTATTAATCCTTGATAACCTTTTTGTAAGATATGCTTTAAAGTTTCAAAATATACAATAGTTTTGCCTGAGCCAGTCGTTCCCTGTAAAACATGAACATTGAACTTTTTATTCATATTATTCATCTCTTTAAGAGACTCTTTTTGTTCCGCATTCAATTCAAATGAATTTTTTTTTAATTTAAAAGAAAAATCTTTATAAAATTTACTATCAAGTTTTTTTACTGGTCTTCCGCTCAATAAAGTTAATTTGAGTGCCATTCCTTTTGGAACAATATTATATTCTGAAAACCAATTTAAAAAATTTATTGTTTTTTTTTTTAATTTTGGAATTTCTAACTTTCTGATAATCTTTTTTATCTTAAAAGTTTTATTCTCATTTTTTTCAAAATTATCCCACACAACACCGATAATTTTTGCTTTTCCAAAAGGAACCTCAACAAAATCGCCAATGTTTAATTTTAGATCACTTTTATAGGTAAAAGGATGGTTAAATATGTTAGGTAAAAGAATCGGAAAATTCATATTTAGATAATATGAAAAATTATTAAGAGTGTATTGCTCTTTTATCTACAGATAAAGCCGCCTCTTTCACTGCTTCTGAAAAAGTAGGATGGGCATGACAAGTTCTTGCAATATCCTCGGAGCTAGCACCAAATTCCATAGCAATACCAATTTCTCCAATTAATTCACCAGCATGAGGTCCAATTAAGTGTGCGCCTAATACTTTATCAGTTTTTTCATCAGCAAGAATTTTTACAAAACCCTCTGTGTCATCAATGGCTTTTGCTCTAGAGTTTGCCATAAATGAAAATTTTCCAATTTTATAATTTATTTTTAGTTCTTTTAATTGTTCTTCTGTTTTTCCAATAGAAGCAACTTCTGGACTAGTATAAATCACACCCGGGATAGTATCATAGTTAACATGACCTGATTGACCTGCTATATTTTCCGCAACTGCAATTCCCTCATCCTCAGCTTTATGAGCCAACATAGGACCACTTATTACATCTCCTATCGCATAAATATTATTTTGATTAGTTTTAAAATTTTTGTCTGTTTTTATTCTCTTTTTTTCGTCTAATTCCACACCAATTTTTTGAAGATTTAGTCCCTCCGTATTTGGCTTTCGACCAACAGATATTAATACTACATCACATTCAAAATCTTTTTTAGTGCCATTTTCATTTAAAGTTGAGACAATTGCATTATTATTATTCTTTTTAATTTTCTCTACCTTGTGCTGCATATGAAAATTGATACCTTGTTTTTTTAAAATTTTCATAAACTCACTAGAAATCTCTTTATCCATGCCTGGTGTGATATGATCTAAAAACTCAACTACATGAACTTCTGAACCAAGTCTAGACC
Source organism: uncultured Pelagibacteraceae bacterium (assembly GCA_902586125.1). Taxonomy (GTDB): domain Bacteria; phylum Pseudomonadota; class Alphaproteobacteria; order Pelagibacterales; family Pelagibacteraceae; genus Pelagibacter. The sequence continues at coordinate 122,882 of CACIGI010000001.1, forward strand.
ACACAGACCCCATCTCCAAACCTATATATCCTCCACCAACTACAACCATTTTTTTAGGGACTTGATCTAACTTAAGTGCCCCGGTGGATGAAACAATTACTTTTTCATCAATTTCAATTCCTGGTAATGATACTGGAACTGAACCAGTTGCAATTATAGTGTTTTCAGTTTGTATAATTGTCTCTTTATTATCATTATCTTTGATTACAATATCATTTTTTGATTTGAAACTTCCGGTGCCTTTAAAATAGGTGACTTTATTTTTTTTAAGAAGAAACTCAACACCTTTGGTCAAAATCGTAACCGCTTTGTCTTTATTCTTCATCATTTTTGACAAGTTTAATTTTACCCCACCAATTTCAATTCCTTTATTTGATAGGCTTTGTGCGTTATGAAACTCCTGAGATAAATTTAATAAACTTTTAGAAGGAATACATCCAACATTCAAACAAGTACCACCTAGTGAACCTCTAGACTCTATACATGCAGTTTTAAGGCCTAATTGTGCCAATCTTATTGCACAAACATAACCACCGGGTCCTCCACCAATTACTACTGCTTGAAATTTATCTGTCATTTAAATATCCAAAAATAGCCTTCTTGGTTCCTCTAAATTTTCTTTGATCATTTTTAAAAAGGAAACAGACTCTTTACCATCAACAATTCTATGATCGTATGATAATGCCAAGTACATTATAGGTCTGATCTTAATTTCTCCATCAACTACGATAGGTCTTTCAACTATATTATGCATACCCAAGACACCTGATTGTGGAAGATTAAGAATAGGAGTTGAAAGCATTGAACCATAAACTCCACCATTACTGATAGTGAAAGTTCCCCCTTGAAGATCTTCAATAGTTAGTTTTCCATTTTTTGCTTTTTCAGAGATATCTTTGATATTTTTCTCAATATCTGCAAAAGATAATTCATCTGCATTTTTTAGAACTGGAACTACCAATCCTTTTTCAGTGCCAACTGCAAAACTTATATTATAATAATTTTTATAAACAATTGTATCACCTTCAATTTCAGCGTTTATTGCTGGAAAATTTTTTAATGCTACTATACTTGCTTTAACGAAAAAAGACATGAATCCCAATTTTACACCATAGCGATTTTGAAAATCATCTTGATTTTCTTTTCTCATTGCCATCACATTCAACATATCAACCTCATTAAATGTTGTCAGTAAGGCTGCATTATCCTGTGCTTGTTTTAATCTCTTAGCAATAGTTTGTCTTAACCTGGTCATTTTAATTCTTTCTTCTTGACCATATTTTATTTTTCTTTCAGATGGAGTAGGATTAACGCCCATTAAATTTATTAAATCACCTTTTAAAACTCTGCCATCTTTTCCTGAACCTTTGACAGAACTGATATCTATTTTATTTTCAGTTACGATTTTTCTTACTGCTGGGGACAAAGTTTCATCGATTTTTGTCTTAACTTCTACTTTTAAAGGTTCTACTTCTTTTGTAAGAACTAATGGCTTCTCCTCTTCAACGTTTTCTTGAAAAACTTCCATCTCCTCATTTTTATCATCTTCATCTATAAAATTATCTTTATCCACTTTCACAGTAGGTTGTATTTTTTTAATTTCCTGATTTTCTTTTGATTTGTTCTCACTCTCTGAAACGGATCCTAAATCAGCACCAACTTCAACGACAGATCCATTTTTTGAATTTATTTTTGTAAGAATACCAGACACAGGTGAAGGCACCTCTAAATTTACCTTATCGGTTTCTAATTCAACCAGTGGTTCATCAGCTTCAACGGAGTCACCTTCATTTTTTAACCACTTAGAGACTGTTGCCTCTGTGATACTCTCCCCAAGAACTGGAACTAATATCTTTTCACTCATCAATATTTATTCAAAAACTTTCTTTATAATTTCTTGTTGTTGAGAAACATGTCTCTTGGCATATCCTGTTGCAGGTGATGCATCTGGACTTCTTCCAATATAAGAAATCATACTATTCTTAGCCTTTATATTATCTAATGTCCATTGGATATAATCTCTGACTGAAAACCAAGCACCCATATTTTTAGGTTCTTCTTGACACCAATAAAATTTTGCTTTTTTTGCATATGGTTTAAGCTCTTTAGCAAGTGCTTTTGCAGGAAAAGGGTAAAGTTGTTCAATCCTAAATAAAACTACGTTATCCTTTTTTATTTTTTCTCTCGCTTCAAGTAAATCAAAATAGACTTTTCCTGAACAAAGAATCACTTTTTCAATGTCTTTTGGTTTTTTTAGTTTGATAAATCCATTAACTTTTGGATCAATAGCATGATCCCATAAAACTCTATGAAAAGAATTTTTTTTACTAAAATCATCTAAATTAGAAACGCAATGTTTATGACGTAATAAAGATTTTGGTGTCATAATAATTAATGGTTTTCTAAAATCTCTGTGCATTTGTCTTCTTAAAGCATGGAAATAATTTGCAGGAGTTGTGCAATTCATGACTTGCATATTATCATTTGAACATAATTGTAAAAACCTTTCTAACCTCGCTGATGAATGCTCAGGTCCTTGACCCTCATATCCATGTGGTAACAACATTACCAAACCAGAGGCTCTCGACCATTTTCGTTCACCTGAAGCTATGAATTGATCGATAACTACTTGCGCACCATTAGCAAAATCTCCAAATTGAGCCTCCCAGATAGTAAGAGTATTAGGTTCAACTAAACTATATCCATATTCAAATCCTAGAACAGCTAATTCTGATAAAAAACTATCTACTATTTCAAAATTTTTTTGTTTATTTGAAATATTATTTAAAGGGATATATCTCGAATTATCGATTTGATTTCTTAAAACAGAATGTCTTTGACTAAATGTGCCTCTTCCTGAATCTTGACCTACAAGTCTTACTGGATAACCTTCCTCCAATAGTGACCCAAAAGCTAAGGACTCCGCAGTAGACCAATCTATGCCTTTACCATTAGAAACTGAAGCTTTACGATTTTCTAAAATTTTTGTAATTGTTTTGTGAATGTTTATTTCAGTTGGTATTATATTTATTTTATCAGAAATATTTCTTAATTTTTTTGTGTCAAAGCCTGTAACTCCTCTTTTGTCTTTTCCTCGCTCTGGTCTATATCTTGACCATGTTCCCTCAAACCACTCTATTTTTGGTTTATAGTTTTTTGCATTTTTAAATTGGTCATCTAATAGATCTTTAAATTTTTTAATGGAATTATTCAAATAATCACTTGTAATTGATCCTTCACTTACCAATTTTTCACCATAAACTTTGATAGTTGAGGGATGAGATCTTATCTTTTTATACATTAAAGGCTGAGTAAACGAAGGTTCATCACCCTCATTATGTCCAAATCTTCTGTAGCAAATTAAATCAATGACAACATCTCTATTAAATTTTAATCTAAAGTCTGTTGCAATTCTTGCTGCATATACGACTGCTTCCGGATCGTCACCATTAACATGAATAATTGGAGCTTCAACCATTTTAGCTATATCAGATGGATATGGCGAAGATCTCGCAAATCTTGGGCTTGTTGTAAAACCTATTTGATTGTTTACGATAATATGAATTGTGCCACCAGTGTTATGTCCTGGAAGACCAGACATTGCAAAGCATTCAGCAACTACTCCTTGTCCAGCAAAGGCTGCATCTCCATGAATAAGAATCGGAATTACTTTTTTTCTCTCTTTATCTTTATGAAAAAATTGTTTCGCTCTAGTTTGTCCTAAGACGACTGGATTTACTGCTTCTAAATGTGAAGGATTATCGGTCAAACTAACATGAACTGAATTTCCATCAAACTCTCTATTAGATGAGGCACCTAAATGATATTTAACATCTCCAGTATCATCTTTAGACTTTGAACTTATTTCTCCCGCAAACTCATTAAATATTCTTTTATAAGATTTTTGAAGAACATTTGCTAATACATTAAGTCGACCTCTATGAGACATTCCAATTTTAACTTCTTTGACATTTGACTGACCACCAATTTTAATTATTTGTTCAAGTGCAGGAATTAAGCTTTCACCACCATCAAGACCAAATCTTTTAGTCCCAACATATTTTGTATGAAGAAATTTTTCAAAACCTTCAGCTTGAATCAGTTTATTAAGAATTGCCTCTTTACCATTTTGTGTAAAATTAAAATCATCTGCTTTTTCAACACGATCTCTAAACCACTTTCTCTCAGTGGGATTTGAAATATGCATATATTCATAACCTAAAGAACCACAATATTTATCCTTTAAGAATTTTAATATTTCATTAATATTTGAGTATTGCTTATTAGTGACATTATCTAAGAAAATTTTTTTTTGATAATCTTCTTTTTTAAACCCATAAGACTCTGGGTGAAGTTCCTCTAAATAATCTGATTTTAACAATCCTAATGGATCAAGCTTTGCAATTAGATGACCTCTTTGTCTATATGATCTGATCATCGCAACAGCTTTAATTGAATTTGTGTTTGATTTAATTATATCATCGTTATTTTGTTCTGTGATTTGATTTTCAAAATTTTCCTTTTTATTTATTGAAACTTTCTTAGAAGGACTCCACGAAGGACCATTGATTTCATTTACAATTATATCGTCTTCATCTCCAACTTCTTTAAAATATTTTCTCCAGCTATCAGGTAATTCAGGATCATTATTTACAAATTTTAAGTACATTTCTTCGATAAAAGCGCTGTTTGATTTATTGAGAAAGGCTGTTTTTTTAAATTCTAAATTTTTAGAGGAAGACATTATGTTTTATCAATATAAACTGACTAAGAAATTTTTCAATCAGACAATTTATCGAACAATGTTTTTCCAATTTTGGAGGGAGAATTTGCCATTGTTATTCCACAATCTTCCATCTTTTTAATCTTATCTTTAGCACCACCTTTACCCCCAGAAATGATTGCACCAGCATGGCCCATTCTACGACCTGGTGGTGCTGTTATACCAGCTATAAAGCCAACAATTGGTTTTTTTATTTTGTGATTTTGAATGAATTCTGCTGCTTCCTCTTCGGCTGTTCCTCCGATTTCTCCTATCATTAAAATAGACTCTGTTTCGTCATCATTCAAAAATAAATCTAAGCAATCAATAAAATTTGTACCATTTATTGGATCTCCACCAATACCTATACAAGTAGATTGCCCTAATCCATTTTCTGTGGTTTGAGCAACTGCCTCATAGGTTAAAGTCCCAGATCTAGAGACAATACCAACTGAACCTTTTTTGTGGATATTTCCTGGCATAATACCAATTTTACATTCATCAGGAGTTATTATTCCTGGACAATTAGGTCCAATTAATCTGGAATTTGATTTTAGTAATTTCTGTTTAACTCTCAACATATCTTGAATTGGGATTCCTTCAGTAATGCAAACAATTAACTCGATTGATGCCTCAATTGCCTCAATGATTGCTGCAGCAGCAAACTTCGCTGGCACATATATCATCGTGGCGTTGGCGCCCTCAGAGTTTTTAGCCTCTTTAACTGTATTAAAAACTGGTAATCCTAAATGTTTTTGTCCTCCTTTTTTAGGAGTGACTCCACCTACTAATTTTGTTCCATATTTAATTGCTTGCTCAGAATGAAATGTTCCATGCGAACCAGTAAAACCCTGACAAATTAACCTAGTTTCTTTATTTACAAGAACCGACATTATTTTATGGCCTTAACAATTTTATTTGCTGCATCATCTAAATTTTCAGCAGAGATAAGTTTTAATCCAGAATTGTCTAATATAGTTTTTCCTTCTTTAAAATTTGTGCCAGCTAATCTCACTACCAAAGGAACATTGATATTGATTTCTTTTGCTGCATCAACCACGCCTTGGGCAAGAACATCACATCTCATGATGCCACCAAAAATATTGATTAAAATGCCCTTAACATTTTTATCTGATAAAATTATTTTAAAGGCTGCAGAAACTTTCTCCTTCGACGCTCCTCCACCAACATCTAGAAAATTCGCTGGCTCTTCTCCGTATAACTTTATTATATCCATTGTAGCCATTGCTAAACCAGCTCCATTTACCATACAACCAATACTTCCATCTAATTTTATATAAGCTAAATCGTGTTTACTAGCTTCGATCTCTATTGGGTCTTCCTCATTTAGATCTCTAAGATTTAAAATCTCTGGATGTCTAAATAAAGCATTGCTGTCAAAATTTATTTTTGCGTCTAGACAAACAATCTTTTTTTCTTTTGTTAAAATTAATGGATTAACTTCAACCATATTTGCGTCCGTTTTAACAAACATTTTATAAATAGATTTAATCAAAGAAATAGCCTCCATTTTTGAACTATCCTCTAGATCGAAAATTTTGATTATCTTTTCACACTCTGCATCAGAAATTTCTTCTGTAAAATCAACTTTGTTAGTCAAAATTTTGTCTGGGGATTTTGCTGCTACTTCTTCAATATCCATCCCTCCCTCATTGCTAGAAATAAATGCAATTTTGGATGTGGCTCTATCAATTAAACATGATAAATAAAATTCTTTCTCTATATTAGAGGAAGTTTCAACATAAAGTCTTTTTACCTCTCTACCTTCTGGCCCAGTTTGATGCGTGATTAATTTTTTCCCAAGGAGTTCATTGGCCGATTTTTCTAATTCATCTAAATCATTTAAGATTTTTACTCCTCCCGCTTTCCCTCTTCCACCTGCATGGATTTGTGCTTTTAGAACATATTTATCAGTTTTTAGTTTTTTACATTTTTCAATTAAATCTTTAACAGTAAACGCAAAAACTCCCTCTGGGACAACTGCACCAAACTCTTTTAAGATTTGTTTAGCTTGGTGTTCGTGAATATTCATTTTTTAGCTAAATCAGGATCGATTTTAGAAGCCGCTTCCCATAGTTTTTTTACCGCTTCAACTGAATGTAAAAATTCAGACTTTTCTTTTTCATCTAAGTTAATTTCTTCTATTTTTTCAACTCCACTTTTTCCAATGATAATTGGCACACCAGCATAAATATCTTTTATTCCATACTCACCATTTAATTGGGCTGCACACGGAAGCATTTTTTTTTCATCATTGAGATAAGCTTTAGCCATTTCAATTCCGGAGGCTGCAGGTGCATAAAAGGCAGACCCCTTTTCTAAAAATTTAACTATTTCAGCTCCACCATCTCGAGTTCGTTGATTTATTTCTTCTAATCTTTCTTTTGAAATTTTTCCGTCATTAACCAAATCTATTAAAGGTTTTCCAGATACTTTGGTAAATCTTGGAAGAGGAACCATTGTATCTCCATGTCCTCCCATAACCATCGCGTCTATCTCTTTCACTGGTACATCAAATTCTAAAGATAAAAATAATTTGAATCTCGAACTATCTAAAATACCAGCCATTCCAACAACTTTGTTAGATGGTAAACCTGAAAATTTTTGGAATGCCATTACCATTACATCAAGTGGATTAGTTATACAAATTACAAAGGCATCAGGAGCATTTTGTTTTACTCCATTTGCAACTTGTTTAATTATCTTTAAATTAATACCTAATAAATCATCTCTACTCATACCAGGTTTTCTTGGAACTCCAGCAGTAATTATTACTACATCTGATCCCTCAATATCTTTGTAATTATCAGTTCCAGAAAATTTTACATTAAATCCATCTACAGATGAGGACTGGGCAATATCCAAAGCTTTTCCTTTAGCAATTCCACTTGCTACATCAAATAAAACTACTTCATCAACCAATTCTTTTGTTCCTATTAAGTGAGCCAATGTTCCTCCAATTTGACCTGCACCAATTAATGATATTTTACTATTTTTTTTTGTCATCATTATTATTTCATCGTTGGCATTACAAATTCTGCATTTGACCTGATGCCTGATGGCCATCTTGAAGTTATTGTTTTTAATTTTGTATAAAATTTTATACCCTCCATACCATGCATTGCACTATCTCCGAATAAAGATCTTTTCCATCCACCAAAACTGTGAAAGGCCATTGGAACAGGAATTGGCACATTAATACCTACCATTCCCACTTGAATCTTGCTCGCAAAAGTTCTTCCAGCATCTCCATCTCTTGTGTAAATGCTCACCCCATTTCCATATTCATGATCATTTATTAAATTTGCTGCATCCTCAAAAGTTTTTACTCGAACTACAGATAATACTGGTCCAAATATTTCCTCTTTATAAATTCTCATTTCTTTTTTAACATGGTCGAATAAACAGCCACCAATATAAAAACCATTTTCATATCCTTGTAATTTTAGGCTTCTTCCGTCTACAACAAGCTTGGCTCCCTCTTTTACTCCCAAGTCTACATATCCTCTTACTTTTTCTAAATGCTCTTTTGTTACTAGAGGTCCCATTTCAGAATTTTTATCCATTCCTGGTCCAACTTTTAAAGCTTCTGCTTTTTTTGAAAGTCTTGAAACAAGTTCATCACCTATATCTCCAACTGCTACCGCAACTGATTGTGCCATACATCTTTCTCCTGCAGACCCATATGCAGCTCCCATTAAGCCATTCACCGCACTATCTAAATCACAATCAGGCATCACTACCAAATGATTTTTAGCACCTCCCAAAGCTTGAACTCTTTTTTCATTCTTGGCTGAATTTTCATAAATATATTTTGCAATTGGAGTAGAGCCAACAAAACTTACTGCCTTTATATCTGGGTTTGTTAAAATAGCATCGACAGCTTCTTTATCTCCATTGATCACATTAAAAACGCCATCAGGTAAACCTGCTTCTTTTAAAAGTTCAGCTAGTTTGATGGAACAAGAGGGATCTTTTTCAGATGGCTTCAATATAAAAGTATTTCCACAAGCAATTGCGATTGGAAACATCCACATCGGTACCATTGCTGGAAAATTAAAAGGTGTAATACCCACAACTACACCTAATGGCTGTCGCATAGACCAACTATCAACATTTGTACCAACATTTTCTGAAAATTCACCTTTCAGCAAATGAGGAATACCACAAGCAAATTCAACAACTTCTAAACCTCGAGTTAGTGAACCCTTTGCGTCTTCATAAACCTTTCCATGTTCATTTACAATTAGTTGTGTGAGTTCATCTGAATTTTTTTCTATAAGTTCCTTGAATTTAAACATGACTCTAGCTCTCACTAAAGACGGTTTTACTGACCATTCTTGAAAGGCTTTTTTTGCTACCTCTACCGCACTATCCAAATCTTTTTTAGACGCGATTCTTACTTCTTTTTCTTGATCACCTGTTGCTGGATTAAAAACTTTACCCTTTTTATTTGATGTTCCAGGTATTATTTTTCCACCTACAAAATGTTCAATTAATTTCATGAATAGGGCTTTTTAGATTAAAAATTGTTATTAGTCTATTGTTTAAATATTAGCTGTTGCTAACATTTTTTTTATTTCGGCAATTGCTTTTGCCGGATTTAAACCTTTTGGACAAGCGCTAGTACAGTTTAAAATTGTATGACACCTATAAAGTTTAAGTTCATCTGCCACTTTTTTTAATCTTGAATTTCTCTCATCATCTCTACTATCTATGATCCATCGATAGGCTTGTAAAAGTACCGCTGGTCCTAGATATTTATCACCATTCCACCAATAACTTGGGCAAGAAGTTGAACAACATGCACACATTATACATTCATATGCACCATCTAGTTTAGCTCTGTCTTCTTTAGATTGAAAAATTTCTTTAGTTTCTGACTTTGAATTTGATTTTAACCATGGCTCAATTGATTGGTATTGTTTATATAAACCATCCAAGTCACCTATTAGATCTTTTTTAACTGTAAGGTGTGGTAATGGATAAATATTGATATCACCATCTATTTCTTCGTGGGGAGTTGTGCAGGCAAGGCCATTTTTTCCATCCATATTCATTGCACAGGAACCACAAACTCCATGAGCACAAGATCTTCTATAAGCCAAAGTTGGATCTATTTCATTTTTAATTTTATTTAAAATATCTAAAACTTTTGAGGGACAATTATCCATATCAACTTCGTAGGTATCAATTCTGGGATTTTCCTCTGTAGTCGGGTCCCATCTATAAATATTTACTTTTCTAAGATTTTTTGATCCAGTTTTATCCTTAAAATATTTACCTTTTTTTACTTTAGAGTTAGCAGGTAAACCTATTTGAGCCATCAATAAACTCTCTCCTGAGGTGGAAAATATTGTACTTCATTAGTTAATGTTGATTTGTGAACTTCTCTATAACTAATTTTTGTATCTTTTCCATCGCACCAGGCAAGAGTGTGTTGCATGAATTTATTATCATCTCTTTTTGGAAAGTCTTCTCTTGCATGTGCACCTCGACTTTCTTTTCTGTTATAGGCTGAGTCAACTGTTACTACAGCTTGTCTTATTAAATTATCAAATTCTAAAGTTTCAACTAAATCAGTGTTAAAAATTAGCGATTTATCTTTAACTGATAAAAAGTTTAGCCCATCATAAGTTTTTCTTATTTCATTAACCCCTTCTTTAAGAGTTTTTTCAGTTCTAAAAACAGCACACTTAGACTGCATAGTTTTTTGCATTGATAATCTTAATTCAGCTGTTCCAATATCGCCCTGAGAATTTCTTATTTTATCAAAACGATCTAAACATTTTTGGGTTTCTGTTTCACTGATTTCCTCATGTGGAGTTCCTGGTTTTATTAGCTCTGCAGCGCGTTTAGCAGCTGCTCTCCCAAAAACAACTAAATCAATTAATGAGTTTGAACCAAGTCTGTTTGCGCCATGAACTGAAACACACGCTGCTTCACCTATTGCCATTAGACCCGGAACAGTTTTTTCTGAACCATTTACAGTTAATACCTCTGCTTTATAATTTGTTGGAATACCACCCATATTATAATGAACTGTTGGAACAACAGGAATTGGTTCTTTGGTAACATCTACATTTGCAAATAATCTCGCAGCATCAGTTATACCAGGTAATCTACTTTCAATAATATCCTTATCTAAGTGATTTAAATTAAGATGAACATGATCTTGGTCTTTTCCAACTCCTCTTCCTTCATTAATCTCAATTGACATCGATCTACTCACAACATCTCTTGATGCTAAATCTTTTGCTTTAGGAGCATATCTTTCCATAAATCTTTCACCTTTAGAATTTGTAAGATATCCTCCTTCACCTCTTGCACCTTCTGTGATCAATGTGCCATGACCATAAATTCCTGTTGGATGAAACTGCACAAATTCCATATCTTGTAATGGTAAACCTGCTCTTAGTACCATCGCATTACCATCACCTGTACAAGTATGGGCTGATGTTGCAGAATAATATACTTTTCCATAACCACCTGTTGCGATTATAACAATGTGGGCTCTAAATCTATGAATAGTTCCATCATTTAAATTCCAAGCAATCAAACCTTTGCATGATCCATCTTTCATTAACAAATCTAATGCAAAATATTCAATAAAAAATTCTGTATTATGTTTTAAAGCTTGCCCATACAAAGTATGCAAAATTGCATGACCAGTTCTATCAGCGGCTGCACAAGTTCTTTGCACAATTCCGTTGCCATAATTTTTAGTCATACCACCAAATGGTCTTTGATAAATTTTTCCATCTTCAGTTCTGCTAAATGGAACACCGTATTTTTCTAGCTCAATAACTGCCTTTGGTGCCTCCTTACATAGATACTCAATGCTATCCTGATCGCCTAACCAATCAGCTCCTTTAACTGTATCGTACATATGCCAACGCCAATCATCCTCGCCCATATTTCCTAAAGCAGCAGAAATACCGCCTTGTGCTGCGGAGGTGTGACTCCTAGTTGGAAAAACTTTTGAAATACAAGCTGTTTTTAATCCCGCCTCACTTAGACCAACTGCAGCTCTTAAGCCAGAACCACCTGCTCCTAAGACTAGCACATCATATTCATGATCGATAATTTTGTAAGAATTCATAAATTAATTAATAATATAATTGTAATTAATGGAATTACCACAGCTGATACGTACAAAAAACCATTTGCGACATTTTTGATTTTATAATCTTTAATATAATCCTCAAAAACCTCACTAATACTTAATGCTGAAAAGAAATATGCAGTAATTATAAATAAGCTAAATAGAAACTTAGATAATGGATTCGTAAAAAATTCCAAAACTTCTGAATAGCTCTGATCATAGATACTTATAAAACTTAAAATAAACCAAGCCATTAATGGAACTAATATTGCTCCACTTATCTTTAAAAAAATCCATTTTTTTGTTGCAGCAATCATTTTAAAATAAATTTTTTCCAATCAAAAATAAAATTATAGTTAAAAAAATTGACCCTATAATAACTAAAAGACCAGTTATATTAGTTGTCTTAAGTTCAAATCCATAACCTAAATCCATTACCAAATGTCTTATCTCACTTAAAATTTGAAAACAAAAAGACCAGGTCAAACCTAAAATAATAAATTTTCCAATCTGGGAATTTAATAATAAATTAATAGAATTGTAATTGTTTTCACCTAATAATAATAATGACGCCCATAAACAAATTAATGTAATACCAATTATATTTATTATGCCTGTGATTCTATGTGAAATGGATACTAAAGACGAAATATGCCATTTATAAACCTGTATGTGAGGGGATAATGGTTTTTTATTTTCCATGATAATTCTTTTTAATTATTGTTTCTGCAATTTCTACTGCATTCAAAGCCGCGCCTCTCAAAAGGTTATCTGAAACGATCCATAAATTTAATCCATTTTTAATTGTTTTATCTTCTCTAATCCTTGAAATAAAAGTTTCGTCCATTCCCTCTGCTTCAATTGGAGTTGAATAACCACCATCATTTCTTTCATCAATAACTTTACAACCCTCGAAATTATTCAAAATGTTTCTTACCTTTTCAAGGGTAAAAGGTTTTTCGAATTGTAAGTTGACTGACTCACAATGAGAGACTGAGATTGGTAATCTCACACATGTCGCTGTCAAATCAATTTTAGTATCTAAAATTTTTTTAGTTTCATTCATCATTTTTAACTCTTCCTTAGTATAACCGTCATCTGCAAATTGATCGATATGAGGAATAGCATTAAAAGCTATTTGTTTAGTAAAATTTTTAGATGATACTTTTTTACCATCTAAGACTAGTTTAGTTTGCTCAATGAGCTCATCCATGGGAGCTTTTCCACCTCCAGAAACTGATTGATAAGTAGAGACAACAATTCTTTTAATTATAAATAGATCGTGTAAAGGTTTGAGAGCAATTACTAATTGAGCTGTTGAGCAATTTGGATTTGCAATAATATTTTTTTTTATTTTTTTTAGATCATCTGAATTTACTTGAGGAACTATCAAAGGTACTTCTGGATGCATTCTAAAAAAACTAGAGTTATCAATTACCAAGCAATTTTTGGCTGCTCTTTCAGCAAATTTTTCAGAAATTTTTCCACCCGCTGCAAAAAAAGCAATACTTACTTTTGAGAAATCAAAATTTTCTAAATCAATGACATCGATCTCCTTACCTTTAAAACTAATTTTTTTTCCAACACTTTTTGAGGACGCAACTAAATATAAATTGTCTATAGAAAGTTCTTTCCTCTCCAAAATTTCCAATGTTTTCCTACCAACATTTCCTGTTGCTCCTACAATTGCAATATTCATGATCTAAGTTTTATACTAGATGAAAGGTAAATCGCAAACTTTAAGAGCTAAAGAATTTCCATCAATTTCTATTGTTCCAGACGAAGATGCTTTGCAATATGGTTCTTTTATCATTGCAATACCAATAACTTTTTTAAAATGAGGCGAGTAACAAGCAGATCTTAGTTCTCCTATTATATTTCCATCATTACTATTGATGTTTAAAGAGCCTGTTAAAAGAATCTTCTTTAGATCTATCTGAACACCCATTAACTTTCTATCAATCCCTTTTTGTTTAATTTTTTGAAGTTTATCTTTACCTAAAAAATTTATATCAGCATCTAAATCGATATATTTATCGAAACCGCATTGAAATGGATTATCATTGTTATCAAAATCATTCCCATAAGAAAGTAAACCACTCTCAATTCTTTCAATCAAGTTTGGACATCCAGGTCTAATATTGAATTCTTTACCAATTTCAAAGAGATGATCGTATAACTTCAAACCTGAGTCTGTGTTTTCAACATAAATTTCAAAACCACCTTGTTTTGACCAACCAGATCTGGCTATTAAATGTTTTGCCCCATTAAAAATGAAATAATCAAAACCAAAAAATTTTAACCCTTTTATTTTTTTGCCAAAAACTTTTTCCATTAAATCAAAAGATTTAGGACCTTGAACTGCTAAAATATCTACGATTGGTTCAAAAATTTTAACATCAAATTTATTTCCTGATGCAAGACCTTTTGCAAAAAAAATTACATCAGAGTCAGCGATTGAAATCCACCATCTATCTTCAGCTAATTTCAAAATAACAGGATCATTTACCAAATTTCCATTTTCATCAATTAAAGGACAGTAATAACATCTTCCTACTTTGGATTTTGATAAATCTCTACAAGTCATGAGTTGCACAAGTTTTGTGGCATCTTTGCCTGAAATTTCAACTTGTCTTTCAGCTGCTACATCCCACACCTGAACATTCTTTTTTAAATGATCACAAGACTCTTCCAAAGAACCAAATGCTGCTGGTAAAAGCATATGATTATAAACAGTATAAGCGGTAACACCATGGTTCTCAATTCTAGAGGTATAAGGTGTACTTCTAACTCTTCTTGATTTTACTATTGGATAACTTTTCATTTATTTAAAAATTCTAAAATCTTTTCTCTCATTTCAAATGCTTTTTCAATCATTATCATATGACCACAACCTTTAATTACATGAGTAGATGAGTTTTTTACTAAATTTGAAAATTTTTTTCCTGCCTCTAAATTGATCATTTTGTCTAACTCTCCAAAAATAAGTAATGCAGGAAGATCTAAAACTTTTGTTGCCTCTAATCCATTTGAATAATTATTACACGCATTTAAATCAACTGCTAAAACTTCACTGATATCTCTCGGAGACTGAATTATTTTTTCTAATGGATTTCCACCAATAAATTTTTTTGAACCCTCATAACCCCATTTCATCATTAATTTTACTGCATCAGAGTCACCATTTTGTGCGAGTTCAATTAAATCAGGATTAACTGGCATTTTATTTGAGCCTCCAACAAAAACTAGTTTTTTTAATCTGGTTTTATATTTAAAAGTATATTCAAGTATTTCTAAACATCCTTGAGAATGTCCAACTAAAATCAAATCTTTTAATTGCAATTTTTTAAATACACTTTCTAGCCAGTCAGCAATTTTTTCTATGGTATCTAAACATGGTCCATCTGAATTTCCATGACCAGGGAGATCAATGGACAATACATTGAAATTCTTATTTGAAAAAAATTGTTCAGTTAATGACCAAACTATGTGTGAAAGGCCACTTCCATGAAGAAGTACTATTGTTTGTTTTTTTGGATCTATGCCTTGGCCTGCATCAGATGCATGAATAGTTTTATTTTCTATTTCAAATATCAATCAATTACCTAAAATTTTTTTCTCAATTCAAATTTTTGAATTTTTCCTGTTGATGTTTTAGGTAGTTCACAAAAAACAACTTGTTTTGGCACCTTGAAACCTGCAAGTGTTTCTTTACAAAAACCAATTAATTCTTTCTCGGTTGTGGGTTTATCCTTTACCATCTCAATAAATGCACAAGGGACCTCTCCCCATTTTTCATCTGGTTTTGCTACAACAGCTGCAATAGATACTGAAGGATGTTTTGCAAGAGTATTTTCTATTTCTATTGAGGATATATTTTCACCTCCAGAAATTATTATATCTTTAGACCTATCCTGAATTTTTACATATCCATCTGGATACATGACAGCTAAGTCACCAGAATGAAACCAACCACCAGCCATTGCTTTATTTGTAGCATCCTTATCCTTAAAATAACCTTTCATAACTACATTTCCTTTAATCATAATTTCACCGATCGTCTTTCCATCTTTTGGAACTTCAATCATTGTTTCTGGATCCATTACAGCAACTCCTTCCGTGTTAGGATATCTAACTCCTTGTCTTGCTTTAATTTCGTTCTGCTTTTCCTCATCGAAGTCATTCCAAGCATCGTTCCACGCACATTGAGTCACGTGTCCATAAGTTTCGGTTAATCCATAAACATGCATAACCTCAAAACCAAGCTCTTTCATTTTTTTGAAAATTATACTAGGCGGTGGGGCTCCTGCTGTAAGTACATATACTTTTTGCTTTAATTTTTTTCTATCAGACTCTTGTGCACCAGTTATCATATTAAGTACAATCGGCGCTCCACCAAAGTGAGTAACATTATGTTTGTCTATTAATTCAAATATTTTTTTTACATCTATATTTCTTAAACAAATTGTTCTTCCATTTAACATAGGTATAGTCCAAGGATAACCCCATCCATTGCAATGGAACATTGGCACAATAGTTAAAAAATTAAGTCTGCTTGGCATATTCCAGGCAACTGCGCTGCCCGTGGACATTAAATATGATCCCCGATGATGGTAAACAACGCCTTTAGGGTTTCCAGTTGTTCCAGATGTATAGCTTAAAGATATTGCTTGCCACTCATCCTCTGGCATTTTCCAATCAAAATTTTCATCACCGGTGTTTAAAAAACTTTCGTATTCTAGATCACCAATTTTTTCACACTTTGATTGGTCTGCGAATTTATCAGCTATATCAATAATTGTAATTTCATTTTTTAAAGTGCTTAACGCTTTTTTAACTTCTATGTGTAATTGTCTATCAACAACAAGAACTTTAGCATCACTATGTTCTAAAATATAAGCAATAGTTTTAGCATCTAATCTTATATTTATTGTATTTAACACTGCACCAGACATGGGAACAGAGTAATGTCCCTCAAAAATTTCTGGAGTGTTAAAAGCTAAAAATGAGACTGTGTCACCTTTTTTGACTCCAATTTTATTGAGAGCACTTGCAAATTTAATAGTACGTTTGTAAACTTGAGCCCAGGTATATTTACGATCTTCATAGATAACTGCCTCATATTCAGGATAAATCTCTTTTGCTCTCATTAAAAAAGTTAAAGGAGTTAAAGGGACAAAATTTGCACTATTCTTGTCTAAATTAGTATCGTAATGACTCATTTAATTGAACTTAAAGTTCATGATATTCGAACTCCCAGAAATTGCAGATTTGTAATGTTGTTCAGCTCTAGGCAGCACTTTTTCAAAATAAAATTTAGCTGTATTTATTTTATCATCATAAAATTTTTTATTTTCCTCGTAATCTTTGAAGCTTACATTAAGAATCTTTATCCAAGAAAAAGCTAATGAAACATAGCCAAGCGTCTTTAAATAATCATTTGCAGCAGCACTTGCATCATCTTTATTGTTTTGAGTACTTTGAATAGTCCAGTCACTAAATTTTTTAAGAATGTCCAAGTAGTGATTAAATTCATTTATAAATGGTTTTATCTTTTCGTTACTAGAATGAGTTTCAGATTTTATTAAATCTAAAAATTTATTTATTATATTTCCATTTTTATTTGATAATTTTCTAAAAACTAAATCAGCAGCTTGCACAGAATTTGTCCCCTCATAAATCGGTGTAATTCGATTATCTCTATATAATTGCTCAATTCCTTGGTCTTTTGTATAACCATATCCACCAAATATTTGCATTGCATCACTTGTAATTTCCATTCCTAAATCTGAAAATAGAGATTTTACAACCGGCGTCATTAATGAAACCATATCTGAGGCATCTTGTTTAATTTTTTCATCATCATGGTTTAAGCTAACCTCAGTTTGTTGAGATAACCAAAAACATAATGCTCTTTCACCCTCAATTATCGATTTCATGTTTAATAAAGTTTTTTTTATATCTGCATGTTCTATAATTGAGTCAGCATTTCCATTTTGTGATTTATTATTATTACTTTTTCCCTGTTTTCTATCTTTGGCGTAACTTAATGAATTTTGATAAGCTATTTCGGAAATTCCAAGCCCCTGAATTCCAACTACTATTCTCTCTAAATTCATCATTGTAAACATTTGACTTAATCCTTTATTTTTAGGACCAATCATTATTCCAGTTGCATCATCAAAATTTAAAACACAAGTCGCTGATCCTTTAATTCCCATTTTTGTTTCTATTGATCCTGTGGATATACCATTTCTTGGACCGATAGCCCCATTATCTTTTACAATAAACTTTGGAACTAAAAATAAACTTATACCTTTTGTCCCTTTGGGTGAGTCTGTAGCTCTCGCAATTACTAAATGAATAATATTTTCTGTTAAATCATGATCTCCAGATGTGATAAAAATTTTTTGACCTGTAATCTTATATGTTCCATCAGATTGTTCTACTGCTTTTGTTTTAAGCAAACCTAAATCCGTTCCACAAACTGGCTCAGTTAAGCACATAGTACCACTCCATTTACCCTCAACCATTTTTGGAAGATATTTATTTTTAATTTCATCTGTTGCATGATGATGAATACAATTATAAGCTCCTAGTGTTAGCTCACTATAAAGTTTAAAGGCTAAGCTAGCTGAAGATATCATTTCATCAAAAAATGCACTCACTGTTCTTGGCATACCTTGCCCACCGTATTTTGGATCACAAGATAAAGAAGTCCAACCATCTGATATATATTTTTTATAAGCCTCTTTGTAACCTGGTGGAGTTCTAACAACCCCATTTTCTAGAGTGGCCGGAGTCTCATCTCCTGCCTGTGCAAGTGGTAAAATTATATTTTGATTGATCTTTGCAGCTTCGTCTAAAATATCTTTTACAAGCTCTGGGTTAACTTCTTTATATTTCTCTAACTCATTATAATTTTTGTTGTCCCTTAGTTTCTCGAAGAGAAACATCATATCTTCAACAGGTGCAGTATAAGTTGGCATAGTTTGATTTTAAAATAATTAATTAATTATTGCAATTTTGAAATGATCGCATCACCCATTTGTGATGTAGTCACCTCTTTTGAACCTTTTGATAAAATGTCTTTAGTTCTTAAACCATCATTTAATACGTCCTGCACAGCTTTTTCTAGAGCTTCTGCCTCTTTATCTAAATCTAATGAGTACCTCAAAGCCATAGCAAAACTTAAAATTGTAGCTATTGGATTAGCAATACTTTTACCAGCTATATCTGGAGCCGAACCATGAATAGGTTCATACATAGCCCTCATCTCCCCATCTTTATTTTTTGCACCTAAAGATGCAGAAGGTAAAAGACCTAATGATCCAGTTAACATTGAGGCTTGGTCAGATAACATATCTCCAAACAAATTATCTGTTACAATTACATCAAATTGTTTTGGATTTCTCAACAACTGCATTGCACAATTGTCTGCAAGCATATGACTTAATTCAACGTCTTTAAATTCTTTATCATGTAATGTCTGAACCTCT
Organism: uncultured Pelagibacteraceae bacterium; assembly: GCA_902586125.1. Lineage (GTDB taxonomy): Bacteria > Pseudomonadota > Alphaproteobacteria > Pelagibacterales > Pelagibacteraceae > Pelagibacter. Next base: position 142,269 of record CACIGI010000001.1, read on the forward strand.
TCTTTCCAAAGTTGGCCTGCTTCCATGACATTTGATTTTTCACAAGAAGTTACTTTATTTGATCTTTTTTTTGCTAAATCAAAGGCAACTCTAGCAACTCTTATAATCTCATTGCTTGTGTAAGTGTGGGTATTAATCCCTTTTCTTTCGCCATTTTCTATTGGTTTAATTCCTCTAGGCTCTCCAAAATATATACCTCCAGTTAACTCTCTTACAATCATAATATCTAAACCTGAGACAATTTCAGGTTTTAATGTTGAGGCATCAACTAATTGTTTAAAACATATCGCTGGTCTCAAATTAGCAAATAGTTTTAATTCTTTTCTTAGTTTTAAAAGTGCTCTCTCAGGTTTTTTGGAAAACTCAACATTATCCCACTTTGGTCCTCCTACAGCGCCTAACATAACAACTGCACTTTCTAATGCTTTATAAAAAACCTCATCTGTAATCGGTGTACCATGCTTATCATAAGAGCATCCTCCCGCTAAATCTTCATCTAACTCAAAATCTAAAGACTTTTTATCATTGAACCAGCTGATAATTTTTTTTACTTCACCAATAACTTCGGGACCAATACCATCTCCGGGAAGTAATAGTATCTTTCTCTTTTTTACCTTAATCACTTATAATCCATGGCTTAGAGCTTTTTAATTTTTGCTCAAAACTTTTTATCTTATCAGACTTTTTTAAAGATAGCGAAATATCATCTAAACCTTCGAGTAGACATTTCTTTTTAAAGGAGTCTATTTTAAATTTAATTTCATTATTACCGTAAATTATTTTTTCTTCTTTAAGGTCTACTGAAATTTCCTCTTTTCTATTAGCATATTCAGACAGCTCTTTAATTTTTTCCTCATCAACAATAATTGGTAAAATTCCATTTTTAAAACAATTGTTATAAAAAATATCAGCAAAACTGGAGCTAATTACACATGTAATACCAAAATCTAATAATGCCCAAGGAGCGTGTTCTCTTGAGGATCCACAACCAAAGTTTTTTCCTGCTATCAATATTTTTGAATTTGTAAATGGATCTTGATTTAATATAAAATCCCCTATTTTATTTCCATTATCATCATACCTCATTTCAAAAAACAAATTTTTTCCAAGCCCAGTTCTTTTAATGGTTTTTAAAAACTGCTTTGGGATAATCATATCAGTATCGATATTTACTATTGGTAAATATGCTGGAATACTTTTTAATGTAGAAAATTTTTGCATTAATTTTGATACTTTCTTACATCATCCAAATTTCCAGAAATTGCTGCTGCAGCTGCCATTCCTGGGCTCACAAGGTGTGTTCTTCCACCTCTGCCTTGTCTTCCCTCAAAGTTTCTGTTTGATGTTGATGCACATCTTTGCTCTGGTTTTAATTTATCAGCATTCATTGCTAAACACATAGAACATCCTGGTTCTCTCCATTCAAAACCAGACTCTTCAAATATTTTATGTAAACCTTCTTGCTCTGCTTGTTCTTTCACTAGACCAGATCCTGGAACAACCATTGCATGAACATGAGAGGCAATTTTTTTATCTTTTAAAATTTTTGCTGCTTCTCGTAAATCCTCAATTCTTCCATTTGTGCAACTTCCTATGAAAACCTTATCTATCTTAATATCTTTAGCGGCCATATCAGGTTTTAAACCCATATATTTTAAAGCTCTTTCAATAGAATTTTTTCTATCCTCATCCTTTTCGTTGTTTGGGTTTGGTACTTTATCCTCAATAGTAATGACATCTTGAGGTGAAGTTCCCCAGGTAATCATCGGTGAAATTTCATTAGCTTGAAGACTTATTTCTTTATCAAAATTTGCACCATCATCAGATTTTAAACTTCTCCAGTACGCTAAAGCTTTATCCCATTTTTCACCTTTGGGTGACATGGGTTTTCCCTCCAAATACTTGAAAATTTTTTCGTCTGGTGCAATCAAACCTGCTCTTGCTCCACCCTCTATAGTCATGTTGCATATAGTCATTCTCTGCTCAACACTCAATGATCTGATCAAATCACCAGCATACTCAATAACACATCCTGTTCCACCTGCTGTCCCTATTTTTCCAATTATTTGTAAAATTACATCTTTTGACGTAACACCTAACGGAAGTTTTCCATTAACATTAATTCTGAAATTTTTTGCTTTTTTTTGCACTAAAGTTTGTGTTGCTAGTACGTGTTCAACCTCTGAAGTGCCTATACCAAATGCTAAAGCACCAAACGCTCCATGTGTAGCTGTATGACTATCTCCGCAAACTATAACTGTTCCAGGTTGAGTAAATCCTTGTTCAGGACCAATTATATGAACTATACCTTGACGCTTATCCTCCATTCCAAAGAGTTGGATATCAAATTCCTTGCAATTTTTTTCTAATGTATCAACTTGAATCTTAGATTCTTTATCTGAAATACCATTGGTTCTATCAGTAGTTGGAACGTTGTGATCTGCAACGGCTAATGTAAGCTTTGGGTGTCTTACTTTTCTTTTAGAATTTCGTAAACCTTCAAATGCTTGTGGACTAGTCACTTCATGAACGAGATGCCTATCAACAAATAATAAAGCTGTTCCATCATCTTGCTGATCAACTAAGTGTTCTTTCCAAATTTTGTCGTAAAGAGTATTAGGCATTGAAAAAAAAATTATTTTTTTTCTGGAGAAGTTTCAAGTTTTTCTTCAGTTTTAGGTTTTGTTTCAACTTTGGCTGTTTCTACTTTTTTTGGCTCTTCCTTAGGAGTTTTTTCTTTCTTAGCCTCTGCCTTAGTTACATCTTCTTTATTATCAGATGCATCTGTTGAAACAGGAGCTAAATTTTCTTCAGTTACTGTTTCTGGTTTTACATCTATATCAATACCAATCTTCTTTCTTATTTTTTCGGCAATTCTAGCTGATTTACCAGTTCTATCTCTTAAGTAATATAGTTTAGCTCTTCTAACTTTTCCTGAACGAATAACTTTAATTGAGTCAATTACTGTACCAAATAGTGGGAATGTTCTCTCAACACCTTCACCAAAAGAAATCTTTCTAACAGTAAAAGAAGAATTTAAATCTCTACTTTTTTTGGCAATACATACTCCTTCAAAATACTGAATTCTCTCTTTTTTTCCCTCTGTAATTCTTACACCAACTTTTACAACATCACCTGGAAAGAATTCTGGAATCTTTTTTTCCGAAAGAATTTTTTTTACATTATGTTGATTTATTTCTTCAATCGTTTTCATTTCAATATTTATCAAGTTAATCCTTTTTATATTTTTGCCACAAATCTGGTCTTCGGACGCGTGTTATAGCCTCAGATTGAGATAAACGCCAGTCTTTAATTTTGGTATGATCCCCTGATAATAAGACATCTGGTACTGATTTTTCCTCCCAAATTTGGGGTTTTGTATATTGAGGATATTCTAAAAGACCATTTTCAAAAGTTTCCTCCGAAGATGATTTATCATTACCTAAAACTCCAGGCAAAAGTCTTAACACACTATCAAGAACTACAAGAGCAGCTGTTTCCCCTCCAGAAAGCACATAATCTCCTATACTTATTTCCTCAATATTTCTTGTGGATAGTACTCTTTCATCAACACCTTCGAAATGTCCACAAATTAAACTGAATGATTTTTCTTTTGATAAATCTTGTGCAAGTCTTTGATCAAATTTTTTACCTTTTGGCGAAAGATAAAAAATTCTTTCCCCCTTCTGGATATTTTTATCAATTGATTTTGCTAGTATGTCTGCTTTTAACAGCATACCTGATCCACCACCATATGGAGTGTCATCAACAGTTTTGTGTTTATCTGTTGCTGCATCTCTTATGTTTACTACATTAAGATTCCATATCTTTTTAGCCATTGCTTTTCCATATAATCCTTTGTTTAACGGACCAGGGAAAATTTCTGGATAAAGTGTTAACACTTGTGTCTTTAACATAAGTAAACCTTAAATTACTTTTTTTCCACTTTTGGAGCTTCCTCTTTTTTAGCTTGTGCTTTTGGAGCTTCCTCTTTTTTAGCTTCTGCTTTTGGAGCTTCCTCTTTTTTAGCTTCTACTTTTGGAGCTTCCTCTTTTTTTGCTCCATCTGTTGGTGCTGCGTCTGCTTTTGCTGCCTCTTCCTTTTTAGCATCATCAGACCCTTCTTTTTTTCTATCTTTTTTTGGAATAGCTTTTTGAGGATTATTACCATTAGCAGGCATTGGCATTAACTCATTTTCACCTAAGATTCTTGCTACTCTTGTAGTTGGTTGTGCACCTTGGCCTAACCAATATTTAATTCTTTCAGCCTCTAATCCTATTCTCTCTTTTTTTTCTTTAGGTAATAGAGGATTAAAAAAACCAACTTTTTCTATGAAACGTCCATCTCTTGCAAAACGACTATCAGCTACAACAACTTTGTAAACTGGTCTTTTCTTTGTTCCACCTCTTGATAATCTAAGTTTTAACATTTACTCTCCTTTTTTATTTTAATTGATTAAATAATTCTGGTGGTATTCCTTTGTCAGACATACCTTTCAGATTTCCTTTAGACATCTTTCTCATCATTTCAGACATCATTTTAAATTGTTTTAACAATTTATTGATAGTGGCTGGATCAGTTCCAGAACCATTAGCAATTCTTTTTTTTCTAGAACCATCAATTATTTTTGGGTTCTCTCTTTCTTTTTTTGTCATCGATAAAATTATAGCCTCGTTCTTAGTGATAACACTCTCATCAATACCAGCAGAATCCATTTGTGATTTAACTTTAGAAATACCTGGCATAAAAGACATAATTCCCTCTATTCCACCCATTTTTTTCATCTGTCTTAGTTGAGTTAAATAATCTTGCATTGAAAATTGTCCCTTTTTTAAATTCTCTTCTGTCTTTTTAATATTTTCTTCACCTAAATCTTGTGCTGCTTTTTCAACTAGAGATACAATATCTCCCATTCCAAGAATTCGATTAGCAATCCTATCAGGATGAAAGACCTCAAAATTTTCAATTTTTTCTCCTACCCCTAAAAACTTAATTGGAACCTCTGATACAAATTTCATACTTACCGCAGCCCCACCTCTGGCATCACCATCAGCTCTTGTTAAAATAATTCCTGATAAACCTACAGTATTTTTAAATTCTTTTGCAACTGATGCTGCTACTTGACCTGTTAAAGAATCTGCAACTAAAAAAGTTTCAGCGGGATTGATTATATTTTCAATCTGCTTTATTTCACTCATCATTTGAAGATCTATTTGTGTTCTGCCAGCTGTATCAAATAAAATAATGTCGGCACCATTTAAATTTGCAGCACTTATTGCTCTCTGACAAATATCTGCTGGTTGTTGACCCTCTATAATTGGTAAAGTTAAGATATCATTTTGCTCACCTAAAGATTTCAATTGTTCTTGTGCAGCTGGTCTATAAATATCTAAGCTGACCATCATTACCTTCTTTTTCTTTGTATTTTCTAAATATCTTGCAAGTTTTGCAGTAGTGGTAGTTTTACCTGAACCTTGTAGACCAACTAACATCATTGGTACGGGAGGAACGGCGTTTAAATTTACATCAATGTTATTTTCACCTAATAAATTAACTAATTCGTCATAAACGATTTTTACAACCATATCACCAGGAGATGTAGATCTGATAATTTCTTGCCCTAAAGCTTTAGGTTTAACTTTTTCAATAAAATCTTTTGCGACCTCAAGTGATACATCGGCCTGTAGTAAGGCTTGTCTAATAGCTCTAAGGCCTTCATCTACTTGGCTCTCATCAAGCGAAGGGGCTTTTTTCAGAGAGGAAAAAACTTCCTCAAATTTATTTGTTAAATTTTCAAACATATTTATTTCACACAGCAGTAATCGCACTAGTGGGCGAACCCTCGCTGACTAGTGTCGATCTCTTTGTTTCCAAAGACACCGCAAATTTAACGTTTTTGCGGAAACTGCCACAAACTATAATAGAGGTTCAAAAAGTCAATAAATAAGTTAAATAACTATATATGGATATTAGAGCTTTTAAAATGGATGGATTAGGTAATGATTTTGTAATAATTGATAATAGACAAAAGATTACCAATTTGACTAAAGATCAAATTGTAAAAATTTGTGATAGAAATTTTATTGGCTGTGATCAATTAATATTTATTGAATCTAGCAAATCAAGTGACGCAAATTTAAAATTTTTTAATTCTGATGGAGGAGAGTCTGGTGCATGTGGAAATGGTACTAGATGTGTTGCAAAATTAATCTCTGAAGAGACAAAATCTGAAAACATCATTTTGTCAACTTCAAATGGAAATTTAGAGTCAAAAATATTAGATAAAAACATTGTTACGACTGAAATTGGTAAAGCTAAATTACAATGGAACGAAATTCCTTTATCAGAAAAACTAGATACGAAAAATTTGAATATTAAGATTATTGATTCAAATAACAAAGAACATTCAGGTGGGACGGCAGTTAATGTTGGAAATCCACATATTGTTTTTTTTGTAAACGAAATTGAAAATTTTAATATTGAAAAAATTGGACCCGAAATTGAAAATCATAAAATTTTTCCAGAAAAATGTAATGTTACAATTGCTGCAATAATTAATAAAAATTTAATTAGAGTGAAGGTATGGGAGAGAGGAGCGGGGCTGACCAAAGCATGTGGAACAGCTGCATGTGCAACAGCATTTGCTGGTAAATTAAATGATCTTACTGAAAATAAAACAGACATAGAATTTCAAACAGGTAAATTATCAATTCTTATAGATGATAAAAATTCAATCCACATGAAAGGACCCGTTTCAGAAATAAAAGAAATTGAGTTCAAACTGTAATGGGAATTTTTGATAAATTTAAGATAGGCTTTAAAAAAAGTGCATCCGCACTGACATCTGGACTAAAAGAAATAATTATAAAAAAAGAGATTGACGATAAAAATTTAAATAAAATTGAGGAATTTTTAATTGAGTCAGATGTAGGTGTCGAGGCTGCGTCTGAAATCAAGGAAATCATTTCAAGTAAAAAAATCGATCCAAATAAAGATTTATCAACCGAGATAAATCTTATTTTAAAAGAATATATTATTAACCTAATGAAACCTTTAGAGAATAATTCTTTTTTCGAAAAAAAAGATAAACTCAATGCAACATTAATCTCAGGTGTGAATGGTGTTGGCAAAACAACAACTATTGGTAAAATAGGTAAAATTTTAAAAACTAACGGAAACAAAGTTATGTTTGCCGCTTCTGATACTTTTCGAGCAGCAGCTATTGAACAATTAGAAAACTGGGCAAATAAAATTGACGTTAAAATAACTAAATCATCTCAAGGTTCTGATCCAGCATCAGTCGCATATAAAGCAGTTGAAGAAGCAATCAAAAATAATTTTCACCAAGTATTAATCGATACTGCTGGAAGACTACAAAATAAAAAAAATTTAATGGAGGAATATAAAAAGATAGCCAATGTAACAAAAAAAATTGACCAGGATGCCCCTCACAACATTATTTTAGTTTTAGACGCAACATCGGGACAAAATGTAATTAATCAAGTAGAAGAATTTAACAAAATTATTCCATTAACGGGTTTAATCATGACCAAATTAGATGGAACTGCCAAAGGCGGTATTCTATTGGCGATAGCAAAAAAATATCAATTACCAATTATTGCTTTAGGCTTGGGCGAAAAAGAAGACGACTTACAATTATTTAATGCAGAAAAATTTGCTGAAGCTTTTACGCAGGTTAATTGATTAAATTACTCGAGATTAAAGGTTTATAAATACTACACTTATAATTATCTTTAAATTTATAATGCCCACAATCCTTAGAAAAAGACGAAATAATAAAATCAAATTTTCCTGTAGTGGGGTAAAGTTCAAGTTTCTTATTAAAAATATCATACTTAAAGTTTGCGTTTAAACTTTTAACTGCACTAATCATCACCAGTGTTTTATCATCTTTTAAAAGATAATAAGCAAAGTCGTCTGGAAATACAGGAAAGTCATATTCCTCTAAATGAAACTTGGCTTGAGAGGGAAACCAATCATAAGAGATCAATGGTGAAGAAGACTTTGTTGAATAATTATAGATATAAAGATCTTTTGGATAATCATTTATATAATTACTTTCTTCACCTCTAGCTAAAATCGATTTCTCTCGCCCCTTAAAATATAGCGCAAATTTTTTGTTGTGAGAGTCCATATGATCTATGTGAAATAAATCATCAGGATAAAATGAATTATCTTTCGAAAAAGCAAAACTTTTTAAAGTTATGAATAAAATTATAATAATAAAAATATTTTTCATTTTTTAAACTTAATCTTAAATCTTGAAAAATATTTGTTTAGAATATGGCTTAATTTAAATTAATCAAAAAAGAGTTTAGTGCTTTTACAAGATTCTCGTCATACTCCATCATATGATTGTCATATTTGGTAAAATATGAATATTTGGGTTCATTAGCTATCTCAAACAACTTTTTACCCATCTCAAAAGGAACAATTTGATCTTTTTCACCATGCATTATCAAAATTGGAGATTTAATATTTTTAATTTTGTTTTTATTTTCAAATTTATCTTTGAGTAAAAGACCAACGGGTATATATGGATAAAATTTTTTAGCCGCATCAATCATTGATGTGAATGGAGTTTCTAAAATAACACCTCCAAACTCTTTGTTCTGGGATAAATGTGTTGCAACTCCTGTTCCTAATGATTCTCCATAAATTACTATATTTTTTTCATCTACACCTTTTTTTACCAACCATTTAATTGCACTTTCACCATCCTCATATAATCCAGACTCTGATGGTTTGCCCTCGTTACCACTAAAACCTCTCCAAGCAACTATTAAAAAATTAACACTCACGTCTCTAAAATGATTTAATTTATGAATTCTATTTTCTAAAGATCCAGCATTTCCATGAAAAAATAGAATTGTTTTATTTTTTTTTATATCTTTTTCATGATACCAACCCAATAAATCTAATCCATCTTGGGTTGGGACTTTTACTTTTTCAATATAAACTGAGAGTTTGTCATCAAAATAATTATTTTCATCAGGATGATACATTAAGTTCCTTTGATAAAAATAAAGAAATACTAAGAGAAATAGGTAAACTAAAATTGTTAGTTGTAAAAATAATAACAAACTATTCCTAAACCTTTTTAACATTATTTTTCTTTGCTAAATATACGCCAAAAAATACCAGAATAGTCCCAATAATATGGTAATTTTCAAATTTTTCGTCAAATAAAAAGTATCCATAAATTGCACCGTAAACTGTAAAAACATAAAGCGTAAAGCCAGTTAAAGATGCACCTAATTTTTTTTGAGCTATAGTATAAAGTGTAAAGGCAATTATCCCTGGCGATATAGCAGCAAAAATCACCCATAAATAAAATTCTGTTACAAAAATAGTCTCTTTATAAAATAATTCCTCACCAACATAAAAGGGTAACAAACTTAAAGCACCAAAAAAGGAAATCATAGCAAATCTATCGAAAATTTTTAATTTTGATTTCCAATAAAATAAATAAATAGAATATAAAGCCCAACCAACTGCAGCAGCTAACATCCATAAATCACCAATTGTAAATCTAAGATTAATTAATAAATCAATATCACCTTTAATAATAATGACAAAAACACCAATCAAACAAGCAATTAAACCAATTACCTTTGTCAAATTTATTTTTTCTTGAAAAAAGAAATATGAAATCAAAATAATAAAAACTGGAGAGGATGTGTAAATTATCCCCATATTAGTTACAGTTGTTGTCTCACCAGCTAAAAAAGGGAAAGCACCACATACACCACATCCCATTGACCCTAAAAAAAATAATTTTTTATATTCCTTTTTAATTATATGAAAATTATTTTTTAAAGTTAAATAAGTGAATGGTAATAAAATCAAAAAAACTAATGTCCAACGCCAAAATGCAAGTGAAATAGGTGGAACAAATTCAACACCGCCTCTAGCAACAACTAAGTTACTGGCCATAAAGATTGGTTGTATAAATAGTAATGATAATGGAAATATATCTGTCTTAATATTTTTCAATTTAATTGATATTAATCTTTATCAAAAAAGGCTTCGTATATCATCATGATGATAGCTGCACCCATTAAAAGATAAACTGGAATAACATCCAAGAAGCCGATCATCATTGATCTTGTTAAAGTTGTTGCTAAACCAATTAAAAAGAAAACTGCAAAAGATAATCCTATAATTGTAGTAATTTTATTCATTTTACTCCTGACATTCTTTTTCTAACCAATTAGCAACTCCTAGGAATCTATGATCGTCATATTTATTGCCAATTAATTGAACCCCTAATGGTAAATTATTTTCTCCTTCAAGTAAAGGTAACGAAATACATGGTGTGCCAAGATAAGACCAAACTTTATTAAATTCTGCTGTTCCTGTGCTTTTTAAACCCTTTGGTGCAACACCTGGACTAGCTGGTGACAAAACTCCATGATAATCCTCAAAAACTTCCTCGTAAGACTCATAGCTTCTTTTCATAAAATCAATTGCTTCTGCATATTCTTTCGCAGAATGTTTATTGCCTTTGGTAATTGCATCTTGCATATACTTAGACAATTTCTTTTTAAATTTTTTAAAATACACTGAAAAATTATTGGCTAAATCAGTCTCATGAATAATTTGGTGATACTTGTGAATATCCCTAAAATAAGAAGGTGTATCAAAAATCTCGATATTTTTTTTGAATGAATTAATAAAATATTCAAATGACTCTCTAGACTTTTTATCTATTAATTTCCAATGTTCAGTTTTATAAAAAATAAATTTAGGATCAAATAAAGGTCCTTTTTTTGTTTCAGATAAAATATTTTCCGTTGAGTAATGTATTGTTGCTGGATCAAATTTATCTTTTTTTATCAATACTTTTGCAAGCATGGCCACATCCTCAACTTTTCGGCCAAAGATTCCTATATGATCTAAATTGTAAGAAGTTCTTAAAACACCATTTCTAGATATCAAACCATAACTAGGTTTATAACCCACAACTCCGCAATAGGATGCTGGTCTAATAATGGATCCACCAGTTTGTGATCCAATTGATGCAGGTGCCATAAACGAAGCCACTGAAGCAGCTGATCCGCTTGAAGAACCACCTGGTGTTCTTGTTTTATCATGTGGATTTGTGGTTGCCGGGGGCCCTAAATAAGCAAGTTCCGAGGTTGCTGTTTTACCCATTACAATCGCTCCGGATGCATGAAGCAAATCAATTATTTCAGCATTTTGTGAATATGATTTACCTTTTCTAATAACTGTTCCACATTCGGTTGGCATATCAACTGTCCCAATAATGTCTTTAACTGCAATAGGCACTCCATGAAGTGGACCAATTGGTTTACCAGATCTTCTATGATCGTCAGCTTCTGCAGCTTTTTCTAATAAAACTTTTTTATCAAAATGGGCCCAAGCCTTTATATCTTTGTCAAATTTATTGATTCTCTCGATATACTTTTCACAAACATCAACAGAAGTGAGTTGAGCATCTTTAATCTTTGTAGCAAGTTCTTCAAGACTTAAAGAAAATATATCTGTCATTTAGAATTAATTTGCAAATAATGTCTCTGGTAACCAAAGTGCTATACCTGGAAATAAATACATCAGAACCATAGCTAAAATCACAATACCTAAAAATGGCATTATTCCTCCAAAGATCTGCATCAATTCAACATTCTTTGATTGAACTCCCTTTAGATAGTAAGCAGACATTGCCATGGGGGGAGTCAAAAATGAGGTTTGCAAATTTAGAGCAATCAACATTGCAAAGAAATATGGATTTACTCCAAAAAATTCGACTAATGGTAAAAATATTGGTACAAAAATAATTAATATCTCCGTCCACTCCAATGGCCAACCTAATAAAAATATAATCAATTGTGTAATTACTAAAAATTGCCAAGGCTGTAAATTTAGAGATTTAAAGAAGTGTTCGAAAACCTCGTGACCACCAAGATAAGAAAATACAGAAGCAAATGTCCACGATCCTATGAATAGCCACATAATCATTGCAGTTGTTTTAGCTGTCAAAAAAACAGACTCTTTAAAATTTTTCCATTTAAGAGTTTTATAAAAATATGAAAGCACCAACGATCCAAATGCACCAACGGCTGCAGCTTCAGCAGGTGTTGCT
>CACIGI010000002.1 GCA_902586125.1 uncultured Pelagibacteraceae bacterium
TTTTGATCTGAGATTTAGATTTTTCCAATATTTGCTTCCAGGACCAAAATTCTTCAGAATATTTTTTTTAAATTCTTTCTCTATATTTTCATAATTTTCTAGAAGTGTTTGAAACATAACTTGTCCAATTTCATTATAACCTGATACTTTCCCAGTTTTTATATTGTAGAAAGGACTTTTATTTTTTTTTAAAAAAGTAAAGTCTTTTTTACCTTTAATATAGGAATTAAGTTTTTTTTGATTGTATACCCAATGTAATGGTCTTGCAGCTGCATCAGCAACTGTTGCTCCTAAAAATACATGAAGGTTATTTTTCACTTTAATGTGATAAAAACTTTTCAGCCTCTAGTGCTGCCATACAACCCATACCAGCCGCAGTCACTGCCTGTCTGAATGTTTTATCTTTTACATCTCCAGCCGCATAAACGCCTGGTACATTAGTCTCCGTTGAATCTGGTTTAGTTATCAAATAACCTTCTTTGTCCATTCTTAGCTGATTTTTAAATAATTGCGTAGCTGGATCATGTCCAATTGCGATGAAGACACCATCTAATTTAATTTCGTCAATTTTATTAGTTTTTACATTCTTGATTTTAATTCCTTTAACATTTTTTGGATCTTTATCACCAATTACGTCTTCAACAACACTATCCCAAATAATTTCAATTTTTTTATTTTCCATAAGTTTTTTTTGAAGCATTTTTTCAGCTCTTAAATTATCTCTTCTATGAATTAATTTTACTTTTGATGCAAATTTCGTAAGAAACATCGCTTCCTCAACAGCTGCATTACCTCCTCCAACGACAGCTACTTCTTTGTCTTTAAAGAAAAAACCATCACATGTTGCGCATGCGGATACTCCAAAACCTCTGAACTCTTGTTCTGATTTCAAATTTAACCATCTTGCTTGTGCACCTGTTGAAATTATTATGCTTTCAGCAGTGTATTTTTGACCAGTATCACCGATAGCTTCAAAAGGCGTTTTTTTTAAATCGACAGAACTTATATGATCTTCAATCATTTCTGTTCCAACTGCTTTTGCTTGCTCTTTCATTTGATTCATAAGCCAAGGACCCTGAATAACATCAGCAAACCCTGGAAAATTTTCAACATCCGTTGTTGTAGTTAATTGTCCACCTGGCTCTGAACCATAAACTAAAATTGGATTTAACATTGCTCTTGCCGCGTAAACAGCTGCTGTATATCCAGCTGGACCAGACCCAATTATTAACACTTTTGTGTGTTTAGTTGGATTTTGACTCATATGGAAGCTATATAGTGATTAATGACTAAATTAAAAGGTTTATTATTGACCGAGGGCATGCATGGCATGATTAGCCAAGTTGAAGGACTTGCCAAAGCTTTAGATTTAGATTTTATACACGAGAAAATTGAACTGAATAATTTTTGGAAAATGATCCCCCCAAAAATCACGCCAATTAAAAGGTTTGTTTTTAAAAATGATATTTTAGAAAAATTTAATGTTGTGATCTCTTGTGGCAGAAAAAGTGTAATTCCTTCAATTTTCTTAAAAAAAAAGTTTGGAAATAAAATCATGAATATTCATATCCAAGATCCGAAGGTATCTTTAAATAATTTCGATTTTGTAATTGCCCCAGAACATGATGATCTAAAAGGTGAAAACGTATTATCAACTAAAGGAGCCATCCACTATCTACGAGAAAGTGAATTAAACGATAATATAAATTATTTAAAACCAAAAATTCAAAAAGAAAAAGTAGTTGTACTTGTTGTTGGTGGTCCAAATAAATATTATAATTTTAGGGATAATTTAGTTGAAGAAATTTTTCATAAAATTAAAAAAAATTTTCTTGATAATGGCTACCAATTAATTTTTATTCCTTCAATGAGAACCCCTCAAAGAATTATTGATAAAGCTAAAGATTTTTATAATGGGGATCAAATCATTATTTCAGATGTTGATAAAAAAGCTTATTTATCATCACTTAAGTTAGCAGATCATATAGTGGTAACTTGTGACTCAACGTCCATGATATCTGAAGCTGCAATAACAGGTAAACCTATATATGTAGCAGATATGCCTGCTATTAAGAACAATTATCGATTCAAAAAATTTTTTGAGTTGTTCAAATCTTTAGATATTATAAGAAATCTGGACTTTTCTGTTGAGAGTTGGGATTATAAAAAACTTAATGAAACTGATAGAATAGCAGGTTATATAGAAAAAAAATTTCAAAATTATGACTTTTCTTAATTCCATTTTAAACAACTCCAAAAAATATGAATCTCCTTTTAATCATTGGGAATACAATAATGCCTTAAGCGATGAAGCAATTAAAGAAATTGAAAATGCAGACATCCCTGACATCAGTAAACATAATCTTAATTATGATGGAACAAGAGCTATCGATGGTGGTGCGGCAGAATTTAGAGAAGGAATAGCATCCGGAGGAAAAGCAATTAAGTTTAGATGTTTTGTCACAAAAGAAAACGCTTCACAATTTCCAAATTTGGTAAAATTTATTACCGAGCTTCAATCAAAAGCAACCTGTAATGCAATTTCAAAAATGATTGATAAAGATTTATCTAATTCATATGTTAGAATTGAAATTATATGTGATCGTGAAGGTTTTTGGCTTAAACCGCATTGCGATATTAAAGAAAAATTAATGTCAGGTTTAATTTTTGTCAATAATGCAAAAGAGTCTGAGGATTTAGGAACTGATTTTTATAATGAAAAATTAGAAAAGGTTAAAACAGTTCCTTACAAACATAATTATGGATATTTATTCACTAGTGGACCTAATACTTGGCATGGTATGGAAAAAAAGAAGATTATCAAGGAAAGAAGATGTATTCAGGTAAATTATGTCACCTTTCCCACTGATTGGAAAGTTGAGTGATTAACTTAATAAACTCGAATATAAACCAATAAAACTAAATACGCCCAATACTAAACAGATTCCTGTTACTGCTTTCAACTGGTCACCATCTTCATGAATATTTGTTTTGTCATAAAGTTTCCAATAGGCACATTTATCTAGATTAGTAGTATTTGATTTTAAAATTTTTTTTTTGATAGGAAGTTTTAATAGTTGAGCACTAAAAATTTCACTTTTTTTAGATGCGTCTTCGATAATATATTGACGAATTTCTGAACTCATATGAATAAATTTTAAAAAATAAATTTGATGAATACAACCTAACGATTATTCATTTTGGGCAATTATTCCTTAGAAAAAAAATTTTACAACTTCCAATTGTAATTTAATTAAAGTTCTTGAAGTGCAATTATATCAAGTTTTTTTGTTTTAAGAGATTTTATTGCCTCCAAACATGCTTGAGCAGTTGACATATTTGTACAATATGGAACTTTATTTTTTAAAGTTGCTCTTCTTAATGCAATAGCATCGTTTATTCGATGCTCACTATTTCCTCCACCAGTATTAATTACAAGAGCTATTTTTTTTGAGTCTAAAATATCCACTATGTGAGGTGTTCCACTGCTGACTTTATTTATAATTTTACACTTCATGCCATGTTTTCTAATGTACTCTGCGGTGCCTTTTGTTGCACTTAACTTAAAATTTAATTTAATTAAATCTTTAGCCAGATCTATCCCCTCATCCTTGTGAGAGTTTTTCAAAGATATAAATGCAAGACCGTTTTTTGGAAGTGAATTCGCAGCAGCAATTTGGCTTTTTGCAAATGCCATGCCAAAATTTTTATCAAACCCCATCACTTCACCAGTTGATTTCATTTCTGGACCAAGAAGCAAGTCGCTATTTGGAAATTTATTAAAAGGAAATACTGCTTCTTTAACTGCATACATTCCTTTTGATTTTTCCTTTAAGTTGAATTTCAATAATTTCTCTCCAGCCATTACTCTTGATGCAATCTTTGCTAATGGCAAACCTTTTGCTTTAGATACAAAGGGTACAGTTCTACTAGCTCGAGGATTTACTTCAATCACATAAATCTCATCTTTTTTTATTGCAAATTGGATATTCATGAAACCTTTTACTTTTAAAGCTAACGCTAGTTTTTTAGTTTGATTTTCAATTTCCTTTACTAAAAATGGCTTAATAGATATTGGAGGCAAACTACAAGCAGAGTCCCCAGAATGAATACCAGCTTCTTCAATGTGCTGCATAATACCAGCTACATATACCTCTTTACCATCAGATATTGCATCAACATCCACTTCCATTGCATGATTAATAAATTTGTCAATTAAAATTGGATTTTTTTCTGCAGCCTTAAAGGCTTCTTCAATAAAATTTTTTAATTGTGCTTTTTCATAAACTATTTCCATTGCTCTTCCACCCAAAACATATGAGGGTCTTACCATTAAAGGTAATCCAATTTTATCAGCAATCTTGATCGCTTCTTTATAAGTTTTGGCAATTCCACTTTCTGCTTGTTTTAATTTTAATTTATTCAATAAATTTCTAAATCTATCCCTATCCTCTGCTAAATCTATAGAGCTGTATTGAGTTCCTAAAATAGGTAATTTGTTTTGATGTAAAAATTTAGCAAGTTTGATTGGAGTTTGTCCTCCAAACTGGGCAATTATACCAATTAAGTTTCCATTCATTTGCTCTTTTTTGATGATATTAAAAACGAATTCTTCTTTTAAAGGTTCAAAATAAAGTCGATCACTAGTATCATAATCGGTAGAGACTGTCTCAGGATTGCAGTTTATCATAATTGTTTCGAAACCAGCGTCTTTTAAAGAAAAGCTTGCTTGACAGCAACAATAATCAAATTCTATTCCTTGACCAATTCTATTCGGTCCACCTCCTAGAATAATTATCTTTTTTTTACTAGTCGGCTCTGCTTCACATTCTGAAACTATTGAAAAGTTTCTTTGATAAGTTGAATACATGTATGGTGTGAAAGATTTAAATTCAGCAGCACAAGTGTCAACTTTTTTATAAACAGGTAATATTTTTAGCGCTATCCTTTTTTTTCTAACAACGTCCTCAGAAAGATTTGTTAATTCCGATAATTTTTTATCTGAGAAACCTATAGATTTAATCCCATTAAATTCCGTAAAATTTCTTGGTAATCCTTTTCTTTTTAAATTTATTTCACAATCAACAATTTCTTTAATTTGGCTTAGAAACCATGGGTCAATTTTAGATAACTTAAAAATCCTATCTAAACTAATTTTTTTTCTAAATCCTTCTGCAACTAGTAAAATTTTGTTTGGAATATTTTCTTTTAGTTTTTTTTCAATTTGTTGTTTTGATAAATTAAATATTCTATCAAGACCCGAGAAACCAGTTTCTAATGATATCAAAGCTTTTTGAAGAGACTCTTTAAAATTTCTCCCTATGGCCATAGCCTCACCAACAGATTTCATTGAAGTACCAAGAGTGACTGGAGAGGTTGAAAATTTTTCAAAAGTAAATCTTGGTATTTTAGTTACTACATAATCGATACTTGGTTCAAATGATGCTGGAGTAATTTTGGTGATTTCATTTTTGAGTTCATCTAAAGTATATCCGACAGCTAATTTTGCTGCTACTTTTGCAATTGGAAATCCAGTTGCTTTAGATGCCAAAGCTGATGATCTTGATACACGTGGGTTCATCTCAATTATAACCATTCGACCATTTTTAGGATTAATTGCGAATTGAACATTAGATCCACCTGTTTCAACTCCAATCTTTCTTAAACATGCGATAGATGCATTTCTCATAACCTGGTATTCTTTATCTGTTAGAGTAAGTGCTGGCGCAACTGTTACTGAATCACCCGTGTGTATTCCCATTGGATCAATATTCTCAATGGAACAAATAATGATACAATTATCTTTCTTATCTCTAACGACTTCCATCTCGAATTCTTTCCAGCCCTCTAAGCATTCTTCAACCAAAACTTGACTCACAGGTGACTCATGTAGTCCATTTTTTACAATTTTAAGATAGTCTTTTTTTGTTTTGGCTATTCCTCCACCAAGTCCACCCAATGTAAAAGCAGGTCTTATGATTGCGGGTAAACCAATTTTTTTTAGAACTCTTGTAGCTTGATTATTCTTGTTTAAGATTTCGGATTTAGGTAAATCTAATCCAATTTCTAACATATTTTTTCTAAACTTTTTTCTATCTTCGGCGTTTGAAATTGCATTTGAATTTGCTCCAATAAGTTCAATCTTATATCTTTTTAAGATCCCTTTTTTTTCAGCCTCCATAGCTAGATTGAGTGCAGTTTGACCTCCCATTGTGGGAAGAATTGCATCAGGTTTTTCTTTCTTAAGAATTTTTTCTAAAACATCTAGAGTAATTGGTTCAACGTAGGTTTTGTCTGCAACATCTGGATCTGTCATGATAGTTGCTGGATTTGAATTTATTAAAATTACTTTATAACCTTCATCTTTAAGAGCCTTGCAAGCTTGTGTTCCTGAATAATCAAATTCACATGCTTGTCCAATGATGATTGGGCCAGCTCCAACAACTAATATTTTTTTAATGTCTTTTCTTTTTGGCATTTCTTTTTATATTATGAATAAATTCTTGAAATAAATAGACACTATCTTGAGGCCCTGGATTGGACTCCGGATGATACTGAACAGAAAATACTGGTCTATTTTTTAATCTTATGCCTTCAATACTTCCATCGAATAAAGACTTATGAGTAACCTCAATATTTTTTGGCAATGTTTCTTTAACTACTTCAAAACCATGATTTTGACTAGTAATTTCAACATTATCATGAATTAAATTTTTTACCGGGTGGTTTGCTCCTCTATGACCTAATTTCATTTTTTTTGTTTTACCCCCAAGAGCTAGTGCAAGAATTTGATGACCTAAACAAATACCAAATATTGGTAAATTTTTTTTAATAAGGTCTTTGATAATATTGATCGCGTATTTGCCAGTTGCTGCTGGATCTCCAGGCCCATTGGATAAAAAAATTCCATCAGGCTTAAGACCCAATATTTTTTCTGCAGAAGTCTTACATGGAACAACAGTAACTTTACAATTAAAGTTGGAAAAATATCTTAAAATATTTTTTTTTATTCCATAGTCAATTGCAACAATATGCAAAGACTTTTTTTTATTTTTTTCAAATCCAAATTCTTTCCTCCAGGTCTTAAGCCCTTTCCAAATATAATTTTTTCTGGTGGACACGACCTCGGCAAGATCTAAATTTTTTAAACCACTCCATTTTATTGTTGTATTTGTGAGTTTATTAATATTAAATTTTCCTTTATTTGAATAACAAATGGTACCTTTGGGGGCTCCTTTATCTCTAATGAAATTTGTAAGGTTTCTAGTATCTAATCCAGTGATACCAATAATTTTATTTTTTTTAAGCCAATAATCTAAATGTGAAAATGATCTATAATTTGAGGGATTAGTTATTTCAGAATTTAAAATTACTCCTCTAGTCCAGATTTTATCTGACTCATGATCCTCATGATTTGTTCCAACATTTCCAATGTGAGGAAAAGTAAAATTAATAATTTGACCTGCATAAGAAGGGTCAGATATGATCTCTTGATAACCAGTTAACGACGTATTAAAACACACCTCTCCTGTTGCAACGCCTTGGTAACCAATTCCTATACCTTTAAAAACTTTCTTATTTTCAAGAACTAAAATACCTGTATGTGTTTGTGAAATTTTTGAGCTATTTTTTTTTGCTTTTTTGATCAATTACAACTCATGAGTTAAAGGTTAATACAATAAAAGGTTTATTATCGCAACAGAGATGTATTATAAAATTACAAAAAAACAATTTTTCTTTTGAAGAATTTTTTCTTTAAAGTAGATTAAAAATTATGTCCTTAAAAGAGACCATAGAAACTGAATATAAAAAGTCGCTTAAATCAAAAGATAAAACTAAAATCTCAACTTACAGGTTAATTCTATCCTCCATCAAGGATTTGGATATCTTAAATAGATCTGGTCCAAATAAAAAGGAGACTGATGATGATGATATTAAAAAATTATTTAAGAAGATGATGAAACAAAGAGCCGAATCAATTGAAATTTATAAAAAAAATAATCGGTCCGATCTTTTGGAAGTTGAGCAAAATGAATACGATATTTTGTCAAGTTTTCTACCTAAGCAATTAAATGAGGAGGATACAAAAAAAATATGTGAAGGAATAATATCTAAAGTGGGTGCTATTTCTGTGAAAGATATGGGCAAAGTTATGGGAGAATTAAAAAAACAACATGCTGATGAGATTGATTTTTCCAAAGCAGGAGCACTAATTAAACAATTACTTAATAAGCAGTTATGAAATATCCAAAAGAATATTTAGAGGAAATTAAAACAAGATTGAAAGTGTCAACAGTAGTTTCAAAATACGTCAGTTTAAAAAAAAGAGGTAAAGAATACGTTGGTCTTTCGCCATTTAAAAATGAAAAAACCCCATCCTTTACTGTAAATGATGAAAAAGAATTTTATCATTGTTTTGCAACATCCGAACATGGAAATATTTTTGACTTTGTAATGAAAACTCAAAATTTTAAATTTGGCGAGGCTGTAAAGCACTTGGCAAATTTAGCTGGTATGCAACCTTATATTTTTTCAAAACAAGATGAAGAAAAAGAAAAAAAATGGAAAATATACTCATCCATTTTCGTAGAATATGTGGACTTTTACCATAATCAACTTTTGAAAAATGAAAAATATTCTAAAGCAAGATATTATCTAAAAAATAGATCACTTGACAAAGATCAAGTTAAAAAATTTAAAATTGGTTTTGTAGAAAAGAATCCAAATTTATTTAAAAAATTAAAAAATAATTATCAAATTGATGATTTGCTTGAAACAGGATTATTTTATTTAGATGAAAAAAAGAACATTTATGTTGAAAGATTTAGAGGAAGATTAATTTTTCCAATCAATAATATTTCAGGACAACCAATTGCCCTGGGGGGTAGGATAATTGAAAAAAGTGATTTTCTTGCTAAGTATGTAAATTCCCCAGAAACATTATTCTTTAAAAAAGGATCCAACCTATACAATTTAGATTTAGCAAGAAAATTATCAAATAAGTTTGACAATATTTTTTTAGTTGAGGGCTATATGGACGTAGTGGGTTTAAATAAAAATGGAATAGAAAATGCTGTTGCTAATTTAGGTACTTCTTTAACTGACAAACAAATATTTAATCTTAATCAGTTTTTTAATGATATTATTATTTGTTTTGATGGTGATGAGAGTGGATACAAGGCAGCCTTAAGAGCTGCAGAAAACTCTATAAAAGATATGAAACCTGAAAAGCAAATATCATTTCTATTTTTACCAGACCAAGAAGATCCAGATAGTTTTGTTAATAAGAATGGTAAAGAATATTTTTTTGATTATTCAAAACAAAATAAAATATCAATACATCAGTTTATATTTAATCATTATAAAAAAAATACTCAAAATAATCCATCTTCTATGGCAATTTTTGAAAAAAAATTAAGATCCATAGCTTACACAATAAAAGATGATTATATTAAAAAATACGTCTTAGAATATTTTATAGAAAAAATTTCTGGATTAACTCCATATACAAATCAAAATCAAAAAAACTTTTATGCGAAAAAAACTAGATCTTTAGAGAAGACCAAAAAACACTTTAACGAAAGTCAATCATTGACAGGTGTAGAATTAAAAGAATTTTCATTAATTTATCTCGTTCTTGATAATTTGAATTTAATGCGAGATCACATCAATTTGCTTAAAGATATAAAATTATTTTCTGAGGTAAATAAACAAATTTTTGAAAAAATTTTGTTCAAATTAAACTTAGAAACTAATTTGTCTGTTGATCAACTAGATATTGACACTCAATTAATTGATAAAATTACAAAATTTGCTCCCATTAAACACATTTTACAAAAAAAGAAATTTAATAAGGATCATGAAATTATTGAATTACTAGAGGACATAACTCGTGATTTAAATAACTATGATTTAGAATTTAGGATACAGGAATTAGAATCGAAATTTTCAAAAGATTTGAGTGAGACGACATTTAATGAGCTAAAAGAACTAAAAAAAAAGCAAAATATCAATTAATATTATTAAATTAATAATGGATTTTTTGAAATTTGCCATTATATACATCTTTTCAAATATATTAGTGTGGAAAGAATAATTACAAAATCATTTGCTCGTTTAATGGGTCGTGGAACTCATCGGGGTTTTATTACTCATGAAGAATTAAGCAAGTCTCTTGGAAAAAGAAATCTTTCAGATCAAAACTTAGCCCAAGCTTTCATCCATATTTTAGACGAAAAAATAATTCTAGTTGAAAAAAAATCAGATTTTAAAGTTTTAAGAAAAAAAGAAGGATCATCCAAAGATGAGGGTAAGACTATTGAGAAAAGTGATGATCCAATTCGAATGTATCTTAGAGAAATGGGAGGCGTAGAGCTTTTATCTAGAGAAGGTGAAATTGCTATTGCAAAAAGAATTGAAGCTGGAAAAGATGTGATGTTAATTGCATTATCTCAAAGCCCAATAACTGCTCAACAATTTTTCGAGTGGAACGAAAAACTGCAAAAAGATGAGATCTTAGTTAGAGAAATTATTGATATTGATACTAACTACATGGAAGATGAAACTACAGGTCCAAGTGCAAAACAAAAAAATTCAGGTGAAGCAGAAAGTGATGATAATTCGAGCGACGAAGGTGATGATGATTTTAATCCAACATTAGCTGCGATGGAGACAGAAATTAAACCGAAAGTGCTAAAAACTGTTCACAATTTAACTAAAGATTACAACAAGTTAATAAAATATCAAAAAGAAAAACTTGATTGTATTTTGAATTCAAAACTTTTTTCTCCAGCAAAAGAAAAAAGTTACGAAAAACTTGTAAAAGAAATTTTAGAGGATATTAAATCACTTCAATTATCGCCATCAGTTTTGGAAACACTTGTTCAAAAACACTATATTGAAAATAAAAAGATTATTTCTTTAGAGGGAAATCTTATGCGTTTAGCTATAGATCATAAAATTTCAAGAAATGAATTTTTAAAATTTTACGTTGGAAATGAAATTAACCCAAATCTTAAAAAATTCTTAGATACGAATTCAATATGGAAACAATTTTTTTCTAAGAATAAAGACAAATTTAAAGCTATACGTGAAAGATTAATTGAATTTAGTCATAAAATAGGAATGTCTGTAACAGATTTTAAAAAATTAGTGAGCAGAGTTCAAAAAGGTGAAAAAGAGTCCAGAATAGCAAAAAAAGAAATGGTTGAAGCTAATTTAAGATTAGTTATCTCAATTGCAAAAAAATATACAAACAGAGGATTACAATTTTTAGATTTAATTCAAGAAGGAAATATAGGATTAATGAAGGCGGTTGACAAGTTTGAGTACAGAAGAGGTTATAAATTTTCCACATATGCAACTTGGTGGATAAGACAAGCAATAACTAGATCCATCGCTGACCAGGCTAGGACGATCAGAATTCCTGTTCATATGATTGAAACAATAAACAAAATTGTCAGAACTCAGAGATTGATTTTAAGTGAGTTTGGTAGGGAAGCTACTCCTGAGGAACTAGCTAAAAAGCTAAGGATGCCATTAGATAAAGTTAGAAAAGTCTTAAAAATATCTAAAGAGCCCGTGTCACTAGAAAAACCTGTTGGTGATGAAGAAGATAGCAGTTTGGGAGATTTTATAGAAGACACAAAAGCTCTAGCGCCTCTTGAACAAGCAATTAAATCAAATTTAGGTGAAGCTACAACTAAAATATTATCAACATTGACACCAAGAGAAGAAAGAGTCTTGAGAATGAGATTTGGAGTCGGCATGAATACTGATCATACGTTAGAGGAGGTTGGTTTGCAGTTTTCCGTCACTCGAGAAAGAATTCGACAGATAGAAGCAAAAGCACTTAGAAAATTAAAACATCCTAGTAGATCAAAACAATTAAAAAGTTTCTTGGAAAGTTAATATTGATTTTGGGCCGTTAGCTCAATAGTAGAGTACTGCATTGACATTGCAGGGGTAGTTGGAGCGTAACCAACACGGCCCACCATTATAAGATTTGTTGATTGATTAAAATTCTAAAACAAAGTAAAAAAAGACTATTTGTTTGGGCCTGTAGCTCAGTTGGTTAGAGCAGTACACTCATAATTTCTTTCTTATAAAAAAATCTTAAATTAGTATTATAAATCAACCTTAATTGGAGGATTTTTTTTGCAATACACATTTACCAACTATTTACCAACGGATGCAATTATAGTACGTTTTATTATGAATTTAAAAATATTTAGCAAAATTTTTTTGATTATAAATTTTGTCTTTTTTTTGAATGGAATATCTAACGCAGATGAAAAAGATATTAAATTAAGAAGTAGTGACAATAGCGATAATTTAGAGCCTGTTCAAATTACAATTAGTCCTGATTTATTAGATATTGATAAAGCCTTAAGCTTAAAATCTAAATATAAAATTGCAAAAGAATTTTCAATAACAACAGACAAAACTTTAAAAAAGAAAAAAAAAATTAAATATAGAGGAAGTGCTAAAAATATTTTCAAAAATTATGTAAATAGCGTGGTTTTCTTATACAATCCGACTGAAGGAGAAGAAAGTTTAGGCGCAGGTTTTTTAGTAGATAAATCTGGTATTATTTTAACTAATTGGCATGTAACAAAAGGAACAAAGGAAATTTTTGTATGGCCATTACCTGTGGGTGGATCCGTTGAGACGGAGGTATTATTCAAAGAAATTGATCCTCATTTTGGAGCAGTACTAGCTGAAAATAAAACCCAAGATCTTGCTTTAATCAAAGTTAATGGTCTTCCATCTAGTGTAAAATTAGTTGAGCTTGGAAACAACTCAGATATAGAAATCGGTGATACAGTTTACGCAATTGGTCACCCAAATGGATTACCTTGGAATTTTACTAATGGAATGGTTACTCAAATAAGAAAGAATAAAAAATGGATTTATGAGGACAAATCTGAGCATACTGCCACTGTTATTCAAACTCAAACTCCTATTAGTCCTGGTAATTCTGGAGGACCATTATTTTCTGAAAAGGGAAAAATAGTTGGAATTAATACTTGGGGTGCTGAGGGTCAAAATTTAAATTTTGCTGTAGCTGTTGACCATGCAAAAGAATTTATTAAACAGAATCCAAATTTAAAAAACGTAAATCCAGTTGATTCATTAATAAAAAAAGATTACCCAAATGCAAAAACTCAAGATTATAATAAAAATGGTGTTATAGACACCTGGTATGTTGATGAAAATAAAAATGGAAGAATTGACCTAGGATTTATTGACGATAATGAAAATGGTTTTGTTGAGGGAACTTTGATAGATAAAGATGAGGATGGTATTTGGGAAGTATTAATTCTTGATTCTGATGAAAATGGAAAAACCGATCAAGCTTATTTAGACGAAAATTCAGATGGTAAACCTGATGTCTTAGCTCATGATTATAATGAGGATGGTGAGTGGGATAAATTTGAAAATCTTTCTTAAGATTTAGGAAAAAATAAAAATTCTCCTCCGTTATGACCCGTGCCATGTATTAATGAATGTTCAGGTGTTTGATTTGCATTATTAATTACGTAATTTTGAACAGTTTGAAATAATTCAATTGATCTTATTACATTAGTATTCTCTTTTAATGCTCTTATTAAAGGTTCTGCAAAAACTGAATTTTTTGAGTCTCCAATCCCATCAGCTACTTCTTCATTTCCACCAGATGTAATTACTAATCTCGTTTTTTTAACTTGTAGTCTTTTGATTGAAGTTGCAGTTAATTTTTCTACTGATTTATTTTCACCACTTCCTCTCATAAGAGAACCAGAGAAACAACTATCAACAATCAACAAAATATGTTTTGCATCCGATGCTCCTATCAGATCTTTAATATTTAGATTACTAATCCATTTAGAATCTTGTGTAGCTCCAGCATCTGTTGGCAACCAATAGCCTCTTTTTTGTTTTTTTTCTAATTGTCCATGCCCTGCATAAAAAATTAAAATATTATCTTGTTTGTCTCTATTTTTAGTAAAATTAATAATTGCATCTAAAGTATCACCAGATTTTTTGTCAGTTAATAAAGTGGTCTCAAAGCCATATTTTTCTCTTAAAACTTTTTCTAAATCCTTTGCATCATTTACTGCATTATCTAGATCTTCTAATTTGTCATAATCATTATTACCAATTATTAATGCATAGTACTTTTCGTCAGTTGTGAATTTTGCCAATGTGGTTTTACCTTCTGCTTCTTTGCCATCTTCCCATAATCCTTCATAAATATTTCCATTTGCATAGACCATTTTTCCATTACCATGCATGACACCGTCTTTAAATTGTCCAAAGTATTTATCTCCATTATTAAAATTGAAAGTTCCTTCGCCATGCTCATATCCTCTTAAAAACTCACCGATATATTTATCACCATTTGAATAAGATATTTTGCCATAACCCTCTATAATATTATCTTTAAAATCTCCTTCGTAAATTGTACCACTGACATAAGTGTATTTACCTTTTCCATTTCTTAATCCATCTAAAAATTTACCCTCATATTTTTCACCATCGGCCCATGTAAAAATACCAAATCCGCTTTCTAAACCTTTTTCCCAAGAACCTTCATATTTATTTCCATTTTTGTATTTGAAAATCCCTTTACCATCGTAAAGATTATTTTTAAAATCTCCTTCGTAAGTCTGCCCATTTTCATCAATATATTTTCCCTTACCTTGACGAAGATTGTTTTTAAATTCTCCCTCATAAATTGACCCGTCAGTCCAATAAAATTTACCTTTTCCATTTAAAAGATTATTTTTAAATTCACCCTCTCCTTTGTCTCCATTAGCATAAGTATAAGTGCCGTAACCATTGAGTCTATCATCTTTAAATTCACCTATAGCAATATCACCATTATCAAATTTCCAAGTACCCTGACCGTTTAAATAATCTTTTACAAAAAAACCAGTGACTTCAGTTCCATCTGGTTTGCTGTAAAAACCATCACCATTTAAAAATCCATCTTTAAAAGTACCTTTATATATTGCACCATTCCAATTTGTAAAAACACCCTGACCGTTTAGAACAAAATTTTCGAATTGGCCCTCGGACACTGATCCAAGGTTATCTGTAAATTTTCCATAACCGTGCCAAACCATATCTTTGAATTCTCCTTCGTAAAAAGATCCATCTGGCATGCTTATTTTCCCCTTACCATTACATAGATCTTTTCTAATCTCACATTCCCACCAAGTTCCATCTTTTTCTACTTGTTTACCAAAACCATCAGCAAGATTATTTTTAAAACCTCCCACATAAATTCCACCCCAAGCTTCTCTCAAAACTCCTTGACCATGAAACTGTCCATCTTTCCATTCTCCTTTATATATATTTCTTGGAAATTTGAACTCACCATAACAATTAGTCCATTTAGTATAATCGGTTCCTTCACAATTAGGTAAGGATGTTTCAATTTTATATTTTTCCGGAATTTCAGTATTTGCTTTAAAACCTAAAATAAAAATAAACATAATTAGTAAGGAGTACTTAATTATTCTTGAGAATTTATTTTGATAAATTGATAGAAGTAATTTCATAATTATTATCTATTTTACATACATCTAGAGTAACATCGGTTCCTTGATCACTTTCAGACAATCTTAAAGGCTCATTAAATGCAATTTTTTTACAATTATTGCCACTTACATTAAAGTTTTCAACTAGTAAAAACTTAACTCTTTTACCATCATTATCTTCCAATGAAGTTTGAAACTCTTCATTAATTTCTAAATCATCAATGGTTGAATTGATATCTTGGATAAATTGATTTTGGTTAAAATATTTATACAAATTTGTAATTCTTGTAGACAAATCTTCATCTTGTTTAGGCATGCCTCTAAATTTTAGATCTTTTGGGGCATCGATTGACTGGTTTAAGGCTATAACTTCATTACCACTTTTTACATCTTTTCCTGAAATAAAAGTATCTGCATAAAATCCAGCAACAAACATTAAACAACATGCTGCAGCTACTCCAGCATATTGAATTTTAAATAATCCAAAGAAATTAAAAGAACCAAACTCTTTAGCTATTGGTTTTTTCCACTTTTTAATAATATCAGCTTTTTCTTGAAGATTTTTTGGTAAAGGTTGCGATTTGATTTCATTACCTAATTTAAATAATAAGTCCCCTGTTTCTTGAAAGCTATTATATAACTCTTTTAACTTTGGATCAGCTTCAATTGCTTTTTTAACCTCTTCACGTTCTTCTGTTGGAAGTGTTCCATCAGCGTATTGCATTACTTTAGTTTCATCAATCATTAAGCAATTAATCCTTTTAATTCTTTTCGACAATTTGATAACCTACTTAAAACAGTTCCTAAACTTTTAACTCCAGTAACTTCTTGCATTTCTTGCATGCTCATTCCTTCAGATGCTAACATTAAAATTTCCTGACATTTTTCACCCATAGTTTTGATAGCTGAAAGAACTTTTTTTGTCTCATCTTTTAAGCCTATTCTTTCTGAAATATCATTTTGTTTATCATCAACTACCTGTAAGTCGTTTCCTTCATCATCAGTCATAGAAGTCATTTTTTGATTTTTTCTAATTTCATCAATAAAGAGACCTTTCATTTTTAATACAGCTATAGCTTTAATGTTTGGGTGATCCATATATTTATCTTTATTAGATATTAAATATTCCATAGCACCATTGACTAATTCGTAAGGGTCGCTTTTCCCCCTTACTATCCCCAGCGCTATCACTACTAAGCTCTTTATAAAATTCTCGTCCAATTTCTCTGTCATACTTAAAATCTTCAATGAGATCTAAAGTATCAAATCTAAAACAATTATAGCTCTTATTCAATTTCATTATATCCTCTTAATACTTGGTGAATCACCACATCTATAAAGTGGATTTGAGTAGGTATTTATAAATTGATACTCAACTTCTGAGTTGCAGGAAAAATATATATTTTCTGCACTCGCTCTTAAAGGATTATTAATTATTAAAACTATTTTTAATAATAAAAAAATAATAAATATTATAAAATAATTCTTCATTAGAAATTTGCTCCTTTAATAAATTTGTTTGTATAAAAATTATACCCATTCAAATCATTAGAAATAACATTCCATTCACTTGCTTGAGATGTGTTATGTAAAGCTGCAATTATACCAAAAATCATAATTATCTTTTTCATCGTGTTTCCTTTTGTTAGTTGTTTGTTTTTGTTCATGTTTAATTAACGTTTGATGTTGAATTTTATTCAAAAAAAAAGATAAAAAAAAAGCCCCTGAAAAGGGGCTTTTTTAATCATAATTATTACTAGTAAATAATAATTACTGAAGGTCCAGAAGAGCTATAACTTGGATTAGACATAGTGCTCATGTAACTATTGTCTCTAGTAACTGCATTTGCACTTGTTGCTAAAATTGAAAGTATTCCTATTACCATTGCTATCTTTTTCATCGTGTTTCCTTTTGTTAGTTGTTTGTTTTTGTTCATATTTAACTAACGTTTGAAGTCAGATTTTATTCAAAAAAAATTGAATTTTTTTTGCCTAAAAGGAGCAATTTATTAAGCTCCTTTTAGGTGATTATTTATCTTTCGTATTTCCACTTACCTGTCCAAGGGTTGTATTCAAGCTGTGAGTCCTTTCTTTCATAACTCCATTCGCTTTCCCAAGGGTTGTATTTTAAAGAGGAATCCCTTGGCGCACTTTCCCATTGGCCAGAGTAAGGGTTATACTTAATCTCAGCCAAACTTATGTTTGGTAGGAGTAAAAAAAACGAAATAATCAGTAGTTTTTTTTTCATTTTAACCTCCTGGAATGTTAACGATAAAGTGATAAATTTATTCAATTGAATTAAGAAATATGAAAATACATAATAGAAATAGTTTATTGTTTTTACTCTGTATCTTTTTTAGTATTTCATTTTTATTTCCTGCTCATTCTAATCAAATAGATAATGCTAAAAAATTAAATTTTAAAGAATCTGGTCCATTTTATGGGGTGAAAAAAAATGGTAAAAAATTAAGAGGAATATTAATTGGTACTAAAATGGACTCTGGGCAAAGTGATTGGTATGGAACATTTGATAAAAAAGGTGCATATTGGAAAGGTTATTTTAAACATACTTACCCTGATGGTGAAATATTATATCAATACACTGAATATGGTGTGGATAGTAAGGGAATAGTAATTAGAGAGGGCAAATCATGGAAAGTTGTAGATCAGTATCTGATTTCGAAAGAGGATTTTGAGAAAGTAAAACTATATATTCAGTACGATATTGAGCTCCCTTTTAGCTTTTATGAGTTTGACTTAGGGGACAAAAAAATTGCTGAGCAAAAACCTCAAGAAGAAAAAGTTAAATTAACTAAAACACAAACATTTTCTACTGAAGAAAATTACTATGCTTTAGTTATTGGAAACAATAATTATCAACATTTAGAAAAATTAGATGCAGCTGAAAATGATGCTGTTGTGATTGCTGATGTGTTAGAGAAAAAATACGGATTTGAAGTAGATTTACTTTTAAATGCAGATTATGACCAAACAGTTAATTCCCTGTTTAAAATTACAGATAAACTTAAAAGAAATGATAATTTGCTTATTTATTATGCAGGTCATGGAGAATTAGATAAAGATGAAAATAGAGGTTACTGGCTGCCAGTTGATGCAAGTTATGAAATGAGATCAAAATGGATAAGTAATCAAAGGATTGTTGATCGAATTAAGGCTACAAAAGCTAAGCATGTTTTATTAGTTGCAGATAGTTGTTTTTCAGGAACATTAATGAGATCGGGAGGTAATTTAGAGAAAGAAGAATCTATTGATGAAAAATATATTAAGAGACTTAAAAACAAAAAAACACGTCTAGTTATTACTTCTGGAGGGAA
Organism: uncultured Pelagibacteraceae bacterium; assembly: GCA_902586125.1. GTDB lineage: Bacteria > Pseudomonadota > Alphaproteobacteria > Pelagibacterales > Pelagibacteraceae > Pelagibacter. The sequence continues at coordinate 18,862 of CACIGI010000002.1, forward strand.
TGAACCAGTTGTTGATAGTGTAGGTGGTGATCATTCTTTGTTTGCTCTAAAATTCATCGATACCTTAAAAAACAATAATACTGTAATTAATTCTCAAATTTTATTTGAAAACGTTAGAAGATATGTGGTAGCAAATGCAGACCAAACCCCAGAAAGAGCAATGGTTCATAAAACTGGTCACGATGGAGGAGATTTTTTATTTTTTCCTAAGAAATAAAAAAAGCCCCTTAAGGAGTAAAGGGGCTTTTAATTAACTAGAGATTGATTAGCAACCACTGAAATTATTCCAGCAAATTCCATCAGGGTTTGTTCTGTAATGAGACTCTACATAAGTGCCATTACTTTTAAAATATCCATCAACTAATACTAAAGCATTAGCAGCTGTATTTAAATTTAGGCCAATTACCGAAATTAGACCAATCATCATTATTACTTTTTTCATTGTGTTTCCTTTTGTTAGTTGTTTGTTTTTGTTCATATTTAACTAACGTTTGATTTTGATTTTTATTCAAAAAAAAAGATAAAAAAAAAGCCCCTGAAAAGGGGCTTTTTTATTTTATTACTTTTGGATTTTAGCTTAGTGCCATCCACCCATTAATATATTATAAGTAGGAGTATAAGTACTAGTGTATCCACCACCAAATCCGTTAGGTGTATGTGTCCAGTAACCAGCATTAGCACTTGTTGCTAAAACTGAAAGTATTCCTATTACCATTGCTATCTTTTTCATTGTGTTTCCTTTTGTTAGTTGTTTGTTTTTGTTCATATTTAACTAACGTCTGATGATGAATTTTATTCAAAAAAAAATTAAATTATTCCAGTAAAAGGTGAAAATCACTTACCAACCGATTTACCAACGAATGCAATTACAGACAGAAACAAATAGAAACAAAATGAAAACATTCCAGCTTGATTAAAGTTAATATTGTTGTAAAACCTAGATTCTTAATAGGGCCTGTAGCTCAGTTGGTTAGAGCAGTACACTCATAATGTATTGGTCCCAGGTTCGAGTCCTGGCGGGCCCACCATAAAATTATGATTAATTTTAAAGATCAAATATTCAATTGTAAAAATATAATCATTTTTTCGCTTGATAAAAAAAATTTCATAAAGGCTTTTACTAGATTTATAACTTTCTTATATAAATTGAGTATTTTTATATTTAAAATTTTTTTTATAAATAAGAAAATTGAAGAATTTTCCGTTGAGAGTAAGCGATTAAACGAGGTATTTATACACTTTGCAACTAACAAAGGATCTCACTTTTTTTCTAACAACATCAAGCACTCTGGTCATGGATATGATGCCTTTTACGAAAAACTTTTTAAAGAAAATAGGACTAAAAACTTGAATATAATGGAATTCGGAATTCATCATGGAGACTCTCTTGCGGCCCTATCTAGTTATTTTCCAAATGCAAATATAGTAGGAGTAGATAAAAATCCATTTTCGACCAATTATAAATCCAAAAGAATAAGGACCTTACATTGCGATGTATCCTCAGAAAAAAATTTAGCGAGCTTATCTAATTATCTTAATAAAGATTATGATTATATTATAGATGATGCAAGCCATAACCCAATTCACCAAAAATTGACTCTTTTTTCAATGTTTCAAAATCTTAAAAGTGGAGGGATTTTTGTGATTGAAGAATTAAATTTTTTTCAATCAGAGAATAACAAAGATGATCCTAATCAAAATTTTTTAAGAAATTTACTAATTGATGTTTCAAAAAAATCTGAAACTATTTTAAAATCAAAATATAATGATAAGATTATGGATTTTATTGATGATGTACAAGATGTGGAAATAAATAAAGGAGTTTTGACTCACAAAGAGGTCAACGTGTCTGAAATTGCTTTCATAAAAAAAAAATAATAGCAATGAACCTAATGATTTAAATTGAGATTAATTTTTAGAAAATTCTTCTAAAGTTTTAAAAAGAGCATCTATTTGGTTATCATTTGAATTCAAAATAGAGGCAAACTCTTCTTTTTGTGTCCTAGCTAAACTTAGTCCCTCAATAATTAAATCTCTAATCAAAGGATTTTCAGGATTTTTTGTATAAACTCGCCAGTCAATTTTGACCTCAGGTCTTTCTGACGTTCCTTTTAAAAGACTATTCACAATTGTGTAGTTTTCATTCAAAACTTCTTTAGATAAAACATCAATTTCTGGATTTGTATATTCCGAAAGTCTGCTAGAAAAACTTTTAAGAAAATATTCTCTAAATAATTTTGAATATTTTTTTTTCTGGTTATCATCAAGGTTTTTTCTTATAGAACCAAGTGTATAGAAACCGATACCTCTAATATCCACTGTTTCTTCAGCAATTATTTTTAGTTTGTTTATTTTTTCATCTTTAGATAAGTTTTCTGAGAGTATTTTTGAAGCTCTATTAACTGTTGATTGTACAAATATGTCAGCTTCAATGGAAAAAGAGCTTCCTATTGTTAAAAAATAAAAAAAAATTATTAAAATAATTTTTCTGATCTTCATATTTTTAATTTTATTGGCTTATCTCATCCCAATCACTATCATTTTGAGTGTTAATTATTTTCCTGGAGTTGAGAATTTTTTGTTGGCGATCTTGTAAATATAAACTTTTAACTGAAGCATAAAAGTCTAATGAATTTTTCTTTAAGTTTTCAATCGAGTCATAATTTTTAGCTCTGAAATCAATTCCAGAGGCACCTTTGGAATAATAATAATCTGAGTTTTTGAAATATTGAGTGTCTTCACCAACTGTTATATTGTACCAAGGATCACCACCAAGGTAATTGAAAGTTGAAGCAACTGTATCTCTAATTGTGCTTGGACCTAAAACTGGCAGAACAATGTAACATCCTGGGCCAACACCTAATTTAGCTAAAGATTGACCATAATCTTCTTTTTCATAATTTGTCAGTCCTAGATATTCAGCAACATCAAAAATACCCAAAATCCCCACAGTTGTATTTATTATAAATCTTCCAGTGTTTACACCTGCCTGTTTAAAATCACCTTGTAAAATATTATTTGGTATTGTTATCAAGTGGGAAATGTTATCCAAAGAATTACTTACACCAGTTTTTGCCGGTGAGGGTAATTTTCTATATAAAGATGCAATGGGTTTAAAAACCACCCCGTCTAAAGTTTGATTGAATGCAAAGGTAAACCTATTAATTTTTTCGAAGCAATCCTTTACTTCAGCAGGTTCATTTTTTTTTAATATTAAATCTCCGTCAGATCCGGCGTTGACATTTAGAGTTAACGCAAGGGTTGTAAATATAATAATTAAGAATTTTTTTATCATAGAATTTTTATATTATATTCGACCATAAAGTAAATTAAGTATTAATTAAATATAAAAATGTATCAAAAAATAGGCTTAAAAATGGCCACAAGTTATTCCCCAAATTTTAATTTACCCAAAAGGGTAAAAAACAAAATTAAATTTATAATAATTCATTACACAGGTATGAAAAAAGAATCTACAGCTATTAAAAGACTGCAAGACCCAAAATCAAAAGTTAGCGCGCATTATTTGATTAAAAGAAATGGTGAAATAATAAATTTAGTTCCAGATCTTTTTGAAGCTTGGCATGCTGGAGTTTCAAGCTGGAAACACTTTAAATCTCTTAATAAAAATTCAATAGGTATTGAGATTACTAATCCAGGCCATAAACATGGTTATAAAAAATTTTCAAAAAAGCAAATATTTTCAATTCAAAAATTACTCAATGTTTTAGTAAAAAAATATAAAATTAAAAAAAGATATATTCTTGGTCACTCTGATATAGCTCCAGGTAGGAAAAAAGATCCAGGTGAAAAATTTCCATGGGAAATGTTAGCAAAAAATAAATTAAGTTTTTGGCATAATCTTAATCAAAAAAAAATTAAAAAGTTTAGAGAAAAAAATCTTATTAACAAAGTTGATGAAAGTTTATTTTTAAAAAATCTGTATAAAATTGGCTATAATAATGTAAAAAAATTCAAATCTCATAAAAACATCAAGTTCCTTACACTAGCTTTTCAAAGACGATTTAGACAGAGTCTTGTTAATGGTAAGATTGATAAAGAGTGCCTATTAATTAGTAGAAACCTTCTATAATAAGAAAAATTTTGCTTGAAATATCAAATTTTAGCAATAAATTGAACATGCCAGATGAACGACTTATCGCTTTAGAACTTTAAAGAGGAAAGTCCGGACTCTACAAAGATGCAGTGCCAGGTAACACCTGGCAGGGGAAACCCTAGGGATAGTGCCACAGAAAATATACCGCCTTAACAAGGCAAGGGTGAAAAGGTGTGGTAAGAGCACACCGGTTCTATTGGTAACAATGAACGCTGGAAAACCCCACTGGGAGCAAGACTAAGTAGAGATGACATTGTTGAAAAACTAAAAGCTATCTTTGGCTCGTCATCAGGGTTAGTTGCTTGAGCTTAAGAGTGATCTTGAGCCTAGACAAATGATAAGTTTAAACGACAGAACCCGGCTTATAGTTCATCTGGCTTTTAATCGAAAATTAATATCTCCCAAATGTTCACCTTTTGACTCATCATAATCCTCAATTGGTCTACTTCAATTATAAATAGTATTTGTTGACTCATTCAAAAAAAACCCATAATATCCCATCAATTCCCAAATAAGGGGTTTATAGGATTTTATGGTTTATGTTTTTATCGACCTACGAAAACAAATTGGACAAAAAAGGAAGGGTCTCAGTGCCTGCAAGTTATAGATCATATTTATCTAATTTGGGATATCACGGTGTAATTTGTTATCCATCTTTTAATAATCAATCAATAGAAGCATGGCCTCAAGATAGAGTAGAAAAAATTTCAAATACAATAGACTCTTTAAATCCTTTTGAGGAAAAAAGAGATTTTTTTGCAACATCCATTTTATCTGAAAGTTCAAATTTACAATTCGATAGCGAAGGAAGAATTTCACTTACTTCAAAATTATTAAAACATGCAAAAATCAAAAATAGCATGGTTTTTGTTGGTCAGGGTAAAACATTCCAAATTTGGGAACCAACAATATTTGAAAAATTTAAGGTTGCTGCAAGAAAAAAAGCTAATTTAAATCGAGCCAGCCTTAAATGGGAGCATCAACTAAATAAATAACGGGGGATAACAAAATGACAATTAATTTTAAAGTACCAGAAATAAAAGAGCTTCAACCAAGATTATTAGTTATGGGAATAGGTGGAGCGGGAGGAAATGCAATAAATGAAATGATTGATAATGGCATGCAAGGTGTTGAATTTATTGCGGTAAATACTGATGCTCAAGATTTAAAACATAGCAAAGCAAAATCTAAAATTCAAATTGGTTTAAATTTAACAAAAGGTTTAGGAGCTGGAGCAAAACTTGATATCGGTCAAGCCGCTGCTGACGAATCTTTAAATGATATAGTGAATATTTTACAAGGTGCGAATATGGTTTTCATAGCTGCTGGTATGGGTGGTGGAACAGGCACAGGTGCTGCGCACGTAATCGCAAGAGCTGCAAAAGAATTAAACATTCTAACAGTTGGAGTAGTTACACTCCCATTTTTATATGAAGGCCCTTCAAGAATGAGAAGAGCCCAACAAGGTTTGGAGGAACTAAGAAGACATGTTGATACAATTATAGTTATTCCAAATCAAAATTTGTTCAAGATAGCTAATGAGCAGACTACATTTGAAGAGTCATTTAATCTGTCAAATAATGTTTTAATGCATGGTGTCCAAAGTATTACTGATTTAATGGTAAGACCAGGATTGATCAACCTTGATTTTGCTGACGTAGAATCTGTTATGGCTTCAATGGGCAAAGCTATGATGGGAACAGGTGAAGCCGAGGGAGAAGGTAGATCAATGAAAGCAGCCGAGATGGCCATTAGCAATCCTCTTATTGATGACTATACACTAAAAGGAGCAAAAGGATTGTTAGTGAATATTACTGGCGGTAAAGATCTTAAATTATTTGAAGTTGATGAGGCTGTAAACAAAGTAAGAGCAGAAGTAGATCCTGAAGCTGAATTAATTATAGGCGCTATCACAGATCCAGAACTTGATGGTAAAATGAGAGTTTCAATTGTAGCCACATCTTTAGATGGCCAACAACCGGAAACTAAATCAGTTATTAACATGGTCCATCGTATTCAAAATCGAAATCCTGGTTATTCTGATTTTGGAACAACTGCTGGAACAACTTCTTTTAATTTTCAGAATACAAACTCAAACCCTATTTCTGAAGGTGCAACTGCACTTAAACTAGAAAATGAAATAGTATCAGAGAGTATTCAGAGTCAGTCAGTTGATGATGTGAACAAGCAGTATCATGAAGAATTGTTAAAAAATCAAGAGGCTGAGCATATTGTAGAAAATATCTCAGAGGACAATGACAATTCTTTTTCACATGAAGCATTAAGCTCATCTAACACTGAAGAAGAGTCCTCAAATGATCTAAAGGAATTTGGTGTAGATACAGATGAACCAGATTTATTTAATACAGAAAATCAAGCTTCAACTTCTGACGATTTGCTTGGATCATCAGATGAAGATCAAGAAGAGGATGATTTAGAAATACCTGCATTTTTACGAAGACAAAAAAATTAATGGTCTTCGAAAAAATAAATGGACGCCACCATGGTATCGGATGCTCCAAAACATTATCCGGTATTGCTTAATGAAATAATTAGCATTATTACCCCTCAACATGGTGGCACATTTATTGACTGTACTTTTGGTCAAGGTGGTTACACCAAAAAAATTTTAAGTTATAAAGATACCCAAGTAATTGCAATTGATAGAGATATAGAAAGTAAAAAAATTGCGGATAAAATTTCCGAAAAGTTCCCAAACAGATTTATTTTTAAACATAAAAAGTTTAGTCAATTAAATAATCTAAAGCTTAAAGATCAAAAAATTAAAGGGATACTTTTTGATTTAGGTTATTCTTTTACGCAAATTAAAGATCCTAAAAAAGGTTTATCATTTAATTATGTGGGAGATCTTAATATGCAAATGGGTTTAAATAATTTTTCTGCAAGTGATGTAATAAATAATTTAGATATTTTTGAATTAGAAAAAATTTTCAAATTTTTCGGTGAAGAATTAGAGGCAAAAAGAATTGCATCGAATATCGTTATAGAAAGAAAGAAAAAAAAAATTGATACAAAAAAACTAGTTGAATTGATTGAAAAATCAAAAAAAAGAAAAAGTTTTAAGATAAATAACTCTACAAAAACTTTTCAGGCACTTAGAATTTTTGTGAATAAAGAAATAAGTGAATTAATATATGGTTTAATTGCAGCTACAAAAGTATTAAAAAAAGATGGCATATTGGCTGTTGTTACTTTCCATTCACTAGAGGATAAAATTGTAAAATATTTTTTTAAAAGTTTATCCGAAAAAAAAAGTATATCCCGATATATGCCAAATATAGATCAACCTGAGACACTATTTAGTATGATTGAAAAAAAACCAATAACACCATCAGCTAATGAACTAAAAGAAAATATTCCATCAAGATCAGCAAAACTCAGATACGTAGTAAAAAAAGATGATTTTTATAATTTTGAGACAGATATAGTGAAAAAATTTAAAACACTTTTAGATATTGAGAATTTTGGTGAAAAATTATGAAAAAATTTTTTGTTACATTGTTAATATTTTCTTTAATTTTCTTAACGGCAATAGTTAAAAATTCAACAAAAAGGATTGATGATGAAATATTTGTCTTAAAAGAAAACATTAGAGATTTAAAAAAAAATTTTGAAAATACTAGATTGGAATTCGATTATTTGAGTTCTACAGAAAAATTACTTCAGTTTCAAAATTTTTATTTTGATAATGAATTAATAAAATTTGATATCCAGGAAATTCAAACAATCATAAGAAAAAATAATGAAATCCAAATAGGTCAATTAAGTTTTAATAAAAATGAAGAATAAAAATTCACAAATTATTTTAGAAGATAATCGTAACGATTTTTCTTTTCAAAAAAATAAATCAAATATTAATATTTCATTTAATAGAATTTCATTTATTTTTTTTATCTTTTTCATCATTTTTATAATTTTTTCTATACATTTAATACATCTTGGCTCCAGAGACTCCAAAAAAGTAATGAATGAAAATTTAGGTATTGCTTCTAATAAACTTTATAGAGCAGACATAATTGATAGAAATGGAAAATATCTTAGTAAAACAGTAAGCTCAATTGATATTGGAATAAGCACTAGAAAAGTTATTGATAAAAAAAAGTTATTAATTAATTTAAAATATATTTTTCCAAATAAAGATTTTGTCAAAATTAAAAATCAATTGAATAATAAAAAATTTTTTTACTTAGAAAAAAAAATATCTGAAGAAAATTATGAAAAGGTAATGAAACTAGGTGACAAATCAATTCAACCTGAGGAAAAATTAACAAGAATTTATCCTGAAAAAAACTTATTTAGCCATATTCTTGGTCAAATTGATAATGATAATAACGGTGTCTCAGGTCTGGAAAAATCATTAGATAAAATTTTAAGAAATAGCAAAGAATCTATTCAATTAACAGTCGACAAAGACGTCCAATTTTTAATCAGAGAAGAGTTAATTAAATTCAACAAAATTTTTAATACTATTGGAAGTGCTGCAATTTTGATGGATGTAAATAATGGTGAAATACTATCTTTAGTTTCTCTTCCTGACTTTGATCCAAATCAGAGAGAAAAAATCTTAGATCCAAATTATATAAATCGAGTTACTAAAGGAGTCTATGAATTTGGGTCTGTATTTAAAACCTTCACATTAGCTGCTGCTCTTGATGAAAAAATTATTACTGCTGAAACAGAATATGTTGATTTACCAAAATCTCTTATGTGTGCAGGATTTCCGATAAGAGAATACGACAAAAAAATTCCATCCAATCTTACTGCTGAACAAATATTAGTTCGTTCTGGTAATATAGGCTCAGTTAGAATTGTTCAGCAAGTGGGCGTGGAAAAATTTAAGTCATTTTTATCAAAGACTGGTATTTTAGAAAAAATTGACTTTGATATTGAGGAAGTAGGAAAACCAATACAATTCAATTGGGGAAAATGTTCACTTGCTACAGCATCATTTGGTCATGGCATTACAACTACATTGCTTCAATTAGCAAAAGCTTATTCTATTGTTGTTAATGGGGGTTATCAAATAAAACCTAAGTTGGTCAAAAATAACAACAATGAAAAAAAAGAAAAAATTTTAAGTCAAGACTTATCAAGAGAAATTTTACCAATCTTGAGAAAAGTTGTTTCAACAAAAGATGGAACCGCATCACTAGCAAATGTTAATGGATATGAAATTGGTGGTAAAACAGGAACAGCTGAAAAAAATGTGGATGGAGAGTATTCAGATAAGAAGATTAATTCTTTTGTGTCAGTATTTCCAACATCTAAACCAAAATTTGTTTTAGCCGTTATGTTGGATGAGCCAAAAATAAATGAAAACTATATTTATCATTATAGAGATGGATCAAACATAAAGTACAGAGGGACACCTTTTAATACTGCTGGATGGACAACAGTTGAAGCTACGGGTCAAATTGTTGAAAAAATTGGGCCTATTTTAGCCACAAAATATAGTGAATTTAATTTTTAAATGTTACTTAAAGATTATTTCCCAAATATTGGAAAAAAATATGAAAAGACTTTTTTTTCTGACATCTGTTTTGAGAGTTCAAAAGTAAAAAAAGATAATGTCTTTTTTGCGATTAAAGGCACAAATATTGATGGAAATAATTACATATTAGATGCAATAAACAATGGCTCAAAAATTATTGTAACTGAAAAGAAAATAAAAAAATTTCCAAATGGTGTATTAATTATTCATTCAAAAAATGTGAGAAAATTATTAGCTGAAGTTTCATTTAAAATTTATAATAAAAAACCATCAAATTTAATAGCAATTACAGGAACTAATGGAAAGTCTTCCGTAGCTGATTTTTATTATCAAATATTAAAATTTAATAAAAGAAAAGTTGCATCAATTGGAACTTTGGGTGTTAAGTCAAACAACAAATATATCAATTTATCCAATACAACCATCGACCCAATTCAATTGGGGAAGATATTAAATTATCTTAAAAATCAGAAAGTAGATGATGTAATATTGGAAGCTTCAAGTCATGGTTTAAGTCAAAATAGGTTAGATGGTTTAAAATTTAATTCAGGAATATTTACAAATTTATCTCAAGATCATTTAGATTATCACAAAAATTTAAAAGATTATTTAATCGCAAAACTCTATCTTTTTGAGAAACTTCTATCTATTCAAGGCAATGTAATTACTGATGAAAAAATACCTGAATTTAGAAACATAAAAAAAATTGCATTAAAGAGAAATTTAAAGATTTATTCTATAAATAATCCAAAAAATCACTTTAAAATTTTATCTCATTATTTTTTAGGTGAGAAACAAATGTTAATAATCAAATATAAAAACTTAATCAAAAATATTAAACTCAATCTTATTGGTAAAATACAACTCAAGAACATAATGATGGCAATTATAGCTGCTCAAAAAAGTAATCTAAGTTTAAATAAAATTTTGGCAGTTATTCCAAAAATAAGATCTGTTAAGGGAAGACTAGAAAAAATTGGCAATATTAAAAATAAATCTAAAGTTATCTTGGATTACGCTCACACACCAGATGCATTAAAAATATCTCTTCTTTCACTAAGAGAGCAATTTCCTAATAAAAAAATTGTTCTTTTATTTGGTTGTGGTGGAAATAGAGATCAAAATAAAAGATCAAAAATGGGTAGAATTGCTTCATTATATGCAGATCAAATATATTTAACAGATGATAATCCTAGATTGGAAAATCCTAATAAAATTAGAAAAGATATTAAAAAAGGAATAAATAGTAAAAAAATATCAGAAATTTCTGATAGAGCAAAGGCGATTTCTGAAGCGGTTAAAAATTTAACTACAGGCAATATCTTATTAGTTGCTGGTAAGGGTCATGAAAAAATTCAAGAAATTGGTAATCGTAAAATTTATTTTTCAGATAAAAAAATAATTTTAAACGCAATCAAATTAAAAAATTTGAGTTTATCGAATAATTTGAAATTAAATCTTATTAAAGAGTCATCTGGTGATAAAAAATTAAATACAAATTTAACCCTGGGACAAGCTAGAATTAATTCAAAAGAAGTTAAAAAAAATGACATTTTTTTCGCTATACGAGGCAGGAAAAATGATGGAAATAAGTTTGTTGAAGAAGCTCTGAAGAAAAAAGCTTCCATGGTAGTTGTAAATAAAATTAAAAAAAAATTAGATTATAAAAAACAAATAAAAGTAATAGATTCATTGAAATTTTTAACCGAAACATCAACTATTTTCAGAGAGAATATTGATGCAAAGATAATTGCAATAACAGGGAGCTGTGGAAAAACTACACTTAAGGAATTATTAGGCAAAACTTTAAAAAAAATTTCTAAAACAACTATTTCTCCAAAATCTTATAATAACAAATATGGGGTTCCATTAAGCCTTTTTAATTTGAGTAAGAACGATAATTATGGAGTTTTGGAAGTCGGTATGGATAAAAAAGGGGAAATTGATTATTTATCAAAAATTATCAAACCAGACATAAGCGTTATAACTAATATAAATTACGCTCATGCCAAAAATTTTAAGAATATAAAAGATATTGCACTTGCAAAATCTGAAATAATTTCAAATACGAAACCAAATGGTTTTGTGATTTTAAATGCAGATGATAATTTTTTTAGATTACATCAAAAAATAGCTACCAAAAATAATATTAATACAATTTCATTTGGGATCAAAAATCATAAATCTGATGTGAAGTTAATTAATATTATTAAAATTTATAATAATTTTAAAATAACTATCAAAACAAAAGATTTTAAAAAAAGTTTTGTGATTTCTAATAATTTTCAAAATAATATTTATAATACTTTAGCTGCTTTAGCTGTAATGAGTATTAATATTGATATTACAAAATTAGATAAAAAAGTTTTTTTTAATTTTACAACTCCTCGAGGGCGGGGAGATTTATCAAGGATAAAAATAAATAAAAAAAATATAAATCTAATAGATGAAAGTTATAATTCAAATCCTTTATCACTTAAATCTGCGATATTAAATTATGACAAATTAAATAGCAAAAAATTTAAAAAATATCTCTTACTTGGTGATATGTTAGAACTTGGAACTCATTCCAAAAAACTTCACCAGTCAATTATTCCAATAATTAATAAAACAAAAATTGATAAAATTTTCTTAAAGGGCAACTATATAAGTCAAATTTTCGAAAAGATTGTAAAATCAAAAAGAGGTAAAGTTTTTAGAACCAACTCCCAGATGATTAAATTTATTAAAAATGATTTGAATAATAATGATTATTTAATGGTTAAAGCCTCAAATGCGACAGGTTTTAATAAGATGATAAATGATTTAAAAGGAATTAAGTAGATGCTTTATCAATTTTTATTAAATTATGTAGACACGTTTGGATTTTTGAATGTTTTTAAATACTTAACTTTCAGAACTGGTTTATCTGTTTTCACATCACTTATAATAGTTTTAATAATTGGAGGACCGTTTATAAAATTCTTCTCTAATCAAAAAATTTTAAATCCTATAAGAGATGACGGACCTGAAGATCATATAATTAAAAAAATTGGTACACCAACTATGGGTGGATTAATTATTCTATTAGGTTTACTCACATCAGTAATTTTGTGGGCAGACTTATCAAATATTAATATTTTATTTTGTTTGTACGTTGCTGTTTCATTTGGACTTTTAGGAGCATTTGATGATTATAAAAAGATTAAGTATAGTAACTCTTCAGGGATTTCATCTAAATTTAAAATAATTTTACAAATTGTATTATCAATTATTGGTGTTGTTATTTATGTAAATTTTATAGATTACCAAAATATAACTAATTTATATTTTCCATTTTTTAAAAACTTAATCATTAATCTTGGTTGGTTTTTTATTCCTTTTGCAATATTTGTAATTATTGGTTCATCAAATGCTGTTAATTTGACAGATGGTTTAGATGGTTTGGCAACTGTTCCAGTAATTTTGGTGGCAGCATGCTTTGCATTTATTAGTTATGTAACTGGTAATATTGTATTTTCAGATTATCTACAAATTCCTTACATAGAGGGAACTGGAGAGGTAGCAATATTTTGTGGAGCTATAATAGGTTCATGCCTTGGATTTTTATGGTTTAACGCACCTCCAGCTAAAATTTTTATGGGCGATACTGGTTCATTGTCTTTAGGAGGATCTTTAGGAGCTGTTGGAATAATAACAAAACATGAAATAGTTTTAGCAATCACAGGGGGCCTTTTTGTATTAGAGGCAGTTTCTGTAATGGTTCAAGTTATTTCATTTAAACTTACTGGAAAAAGAATTTTTAAGATGGCTCCTATCCACCATCACTTTGAGAAAAAAGGTTGGCCAGAGTCGACTGTTGTAATAAGGTTTTGGATCATTTCTATAATTCTTGCAATGATAGGATTAGCTACTTTAAAATTGAGATGAAAAAAAAAATTGAAAATATTTTTTTGAAAAAAAAAATATTAATCTATGGTCTTGGAAAAAGTGGAATATCATCTTTTAGATTTTTAAGAAATAAAGCTGATACTTATCTATTTGATGATTTAAAAAACACACATCCAAAACAAGTTTCTAAATTAAAATTATTAAAAATAAAATTTGATATAATCATTATTAGCCCAGGTATCAATATTTTTAATTGTAAATTATCTAAATTTCTAAAATTTAATAAGAAAAAAATTTATACAGATTTAGATGTATTTTTTACTTTTTTTAAAAATAAATGCATTACTATTACAGGTACAAACGGAAAATCCACTACTGCTAAAATTTTATATGAAGTTTTAAAAGATCAAAAAAAAGATGTGAGACTTATTGGAAATATTGGAAATCCTCCATTAAATGAAAAAAGAATATCAAAAAATACAATTTTTGTGATAGAGGCATCTTCTTACCAGCTTGATTATAGTCAGTTATTTAGTTCAAAATATTCAATAATCTTGAATATTAAACCTGATCATCTTGAAAGACATAAAACTCTTCAAAATTATGTTGATGCAAAATTTAAACTTTTAGACTCTCAATCCAAAAGTTGTTTAGCATTTGTTAAAAGTGATGACATACTAATTTCGAGAAAATTAAAAACTAAAAAATTTAATTGTAAAATTGTTAAAGTAAATACAAAAAAAAATTACAATGATTTTTCGAATATCAAAAATAAATATTTTTTAACTGAATCAAATAGTGAAAATCTATCTTTTATTATAGAATTAGCAAAAAAATTAAAACTAAAAAACTATCTTTTACAAAAAACGATAAAAAATTTTAAGGGTTTAAAATATCGCCAACAAATTATTTTCCAAAAGAAGAATCTCACTATTGTAAATGACTCAAAATCCACCAGTTTCTCATCTTCTGTTGGAATATTAAAAAAAGATTCCAATATATTATGGTTATTAGGTGGTATTTATAAAAAAGGTGACAAATTAGAATTAAAAAAAAAAGATTTAAGTAATGTTACTGCTTTTATTTATGGAAAAAATAAAAATTTTTTTCATAAACAGCTTAGAGGTAAAGTCAAATTTAAAAATTATAAAAATTTACAAGATGCAGTGAAAAACGTCTTTTCTATAATCAAAAAAAAAAGATCTGTTAAATATACGATATTATTTAGCCCATGTGCAGCATCGTTTGATAGTTTTAAAAACTTCGAAGAAAGAGGTTTATATTTTAATCGATTAGTAAAAAGGTTTATGTATGAAAAATAATAACACTTTATTTGATATCTATTATGATTGGTGGAAAAATATTGATAAGTTTCTTTTTTCCCTGATTGTTTTATTATTTTTGACAGGTTTATTTTTTTCATTAGTTTCCACATCATTAATTGCTTCTGATAAATTAGATACAAATGATTACCAATTTTTTTTTAAACATTTAGTTTTTATTTTGTTAGGAATAATTATAATTTTTGTATTATCTTCAATTAAAAAAGAACAACTTCTAAGATATTCTACTCTATTCTTTTTCTTATCATTAATATTTTTAATTTTAGTGCCTATAATTGGAGTAGAGGTTAAGGGTTCAAAAAGATGGATAGATCTATACTTTCTACCTAGATTTCAACCGATAGAATTAGTTAAGCCATTTCTTATCATTTTTATTAGCTTGATATTGTGTAGCCAGAAATTTAGCAACATTTATATAAAGTATTTATTTTCTTTTATAATAACTTTAGGTATTGCCTTACTATTATCATTACAGCCAGATATAGGACAAACTCTTTTAGTTTTTTTTAGTTGGTCAGTTTTAATATTTACTTCGGGTATAAGTATATTTTTACTTTTTTTTTTATTTTCATCAATTATTTTAATATTTTTTTACTTAATTTTTTTTGTTTCAAAATTTACATACATTAAAAATAGATTAATATCTTTTATAAACTCAGAAACTGGAACTTACAATTTTCAATCAGACAAAGCTTTAGAGTCCATTACGAGTGGAGGCTTTTTTGGGAAAGGTATAGGAGAGGGGACTTTAAAAAATAGAGTTCCAGAAGCACATACAGATTATATTATTTCGGTAATTTCTGAAGAGTTTGGTGTAATTGCCATAATTTTAATCTTTTTATTGTTTTTAGTATTCATTTACTCAGTGTTTAAAAAAGTTAATTATGAAAATGAAGGAAAAATTAAATTAATTTTAGTTGGATCTATAAGCCTTATATTAATGCAAACTATAATTCATATTGGAGTAAATATTAGATTATTTCCTACAACTGGCATGACATTACCTTTTATAAGTTATGGTGGTTCCTCAATAATTAGTATTTCAATTTTATCTGGAATAATTTTGAACTTTACAAAAAGAAATCTAAATTAGAATGAATAAGAATTATTTGATAACTACAGGAGGATCAGGCGGCCATGTAATCCCCGCAGTAATACTTTATGAACATTTATCTAGAGATGCAAAAGTAATAATCACAACCGATAAGAGGGGCTTAAAATATTTAAATGGTGAAAATTATCAAGTAAGAATTATTGATACCCCAAGGTTAAATAATATATTTTTATTTCCAATCAATTTAATATTTGTAATTATACTTACAATAAAATCATTTTTATTATTAAAAAAAAATAATATTGAAAAATTGTTCTCTACTGGGGGCTATATGTCTCTTCCGTTGTTATTAGCAGCAAAATTCTTAAGATTAAAAATTTACCTATTAGAACCCAATCAAGTTTTGGGTAAAGCAAATAAATTTTTTTTAAGTTCATGTAAAAAAATAATTTGTTACAAAGAAAAGATAAAAAATTTTCCGCCAAAATATAAAAGTAAAATTGAAACTATATTTCCCTTGGTAAAAGAAAAATTTTATAGTTTAAAACAAAAAAATTTAAACCATCAAAAATTAGATTTATTGGTTGTTGGAGGAAGCCAGGGAGCAAATATCTTTGATATTAATCTCAAAAATAAAATTGTTAATATTTCAAAAAAACACCCAATCAGAATTTTGCATCAAACAAATGAAAAAAATATTCTTAATTTAAAAAATTTCTATGATGAAAATAAGGTTGAATGTTTTATCTTCAGTTTCAATAAAAACTTTGAAGAAATAATTAATAATTCAGATATTTGTATAACTAGATCAGGTGCTTCAACTTTAGCTGAATTATCATTATTAAATATACCATTTATTGCAGTGCCATTACCAAATTCTAAGGATAATCATCAATTTGAAAATGCTTTATTTTACAAAGAAAAAAATTGTTGCTGGATGCTTAATCAAGAGACATTTGAAGATAATATAGAGCAACTTTTAAACAATATATTAACTAATAATTCTGAATTTTTGCAAAAAAAGGAAAATTTAAAAAAATTAAATTACAAAAATACTTGGACTAATGTACATCAAAAAATATTAAATATAATTAATGAAAATTGAATTAGCAAAAACTGAGGTTATTCACTTCATTGGTATCGGCGGTATTGGTATGAGCGGACTTTCTTTAATCATGAAAGGGAAAGGATTTAAAGTGCAAGGTAGTGACGTATTCTCAAATAAGAATATAGATAGATTGAAAAAAGAAAAAATAAAAGTTTTTATTGGTCAAAAAAAAAAAAATTTAAATAATGCAACAATAGCAGTTATTTCCTCAGCAATAAAAAAAAATAATTCAGAATACATTGAAGCTAGAAGAAAAAAACTTCCAATTATTACCAGAGGAAGAATGTTAGCTCATATTGTTTCTCTTACGAAAAATATTGTTGTGGTTGGCTCACATGGCAAGACCACAACAACTTCTTTAATTACCTCAATACTGCAAAAAACTAAATTAGATCCAACAATTATTAATGGAGGGGTAATTAATTCTATCAAAAATACTGCTAAGTTGGGAAAGAGTGATTGGACAGTTTTGGAAGCTGATGAGTCTGATGGAAGTTTCCTTCATATACCTCCTACTTATTCAATTATTACAAATATAGACAGAGAACATATGGATTTTTATAAATCTATGGGTGACTTAGAGAAGTATTTTATTAATTTTATAAAAAAAGTTCCTTCGTTTGGAAAATCATTTATTTGTTTAGATGACCCTATTAATAACAGGATAATTAAAAAATTAAGTAATAGAAATTTTTATACTTATGGGCTTAATCCAAAATCAAATTTTTTTATTAAAAATATAAATCAAAATAAAAATTTTACAGAGTTTGATGTATTAGTAAATGTCCCAAATAAGAAAAAAATAAATATAAAAAAAATAAGAATACCATTACTAGGTATTCATAATGTAAGAAATTCTGTTGCAGCTGCAGCAGTTGCGATTACAATTGGTATTTCGATATCTGATATAAAAAGAGGATTAAAAAATTTTAAGGGTGTTCAAAGAAGATTTAATAAAATATTTACTCACAACAATATTGATTTTTATGATGATTACGCTCATCATCCAACTGAAATAAAAGTAGTTTTAGATGGTGTAAACAAAGTTTATAAAGATTACGAAAAAGTTTGTATTTTTCAACCACATAGAGTGTCAAGACTTAAAGATTTGAGAAAAGAATTCTCTTTTGCGTTTAAAAATGCTGATATTGTTGTTTTATGCCCTGTATATTCAGCTGGAGAAAAAATAAAGTTAGGATTTAATTA
This sequence comes from uncultured Pelagibacteraceae bacterium, assembly GCA_902586125.1. Lineage (GTDB taxonomy): Bacteria > Pseudomonadota > Alphaproteobacteria > Pelagibacterales > Pelagibacteraceae > Pelagibacter. The sequence continues at coordinate 37,072 of CACIGI010000002.1, forward strand.
TATAAATTTTGCTAAAGAGATTATAAAAAATTCGAAAGTAAAATTATTTTTAGTAAATGATAATTTTCAACTGGCTAAATTTATAAAAAGAAATATGAGTGGAAAAAAAATCGTAATTGGAATGGGTGCAGGTTCCATCTCTAATTGGATGAGGGAACTTCCAAAATTAATATAATGAAATTAGATCAATTAAAAACATTGTTTGGAGAATTTGATGAAAGCGTTAGATTTGAGTACGATCTTAAAAAAAAAAATTGGTTTAATATTGGTGGAAAAACAAAAGTTTTTTTTAAAGCTAACAATCTTCATGAACTGATTAAATTTTTGAAAATAGTAAATAATCAGGAAAAAATATTTATTCTTGGAGCAGGTTCTAACACTTTAATATCTGATGATTTATTTGATGGTATAGTCATAAAATTAGGAAAAAATTTTAATAAAATCTCACTTCTTGGAGATGATGTGATAATTGCCGGAAGTGCTGTGACTGATAAGTCTCTATCAGACTTTGCTGTAAAAAATAGTCTCAGCGGATTTGAGTTTTTATCTTGTATACCAGGCACAATAGGAGGTGGAATAAGAATGAATGCAGGTTGTTTTAACAAAGAATTTAAAGATATATTGATATCTGTTCAAGCAATCGATAATTATGGAAATATCATCACTATCCCAAGTAAAGAAATTAAATTTGAGTATAGAAAAATTAACTTATCCGATAATTTGATCTTTTTAAGCGCTTCATTTAAAGGGTCAAAATCCAGTCCTTCTCGAATAAAAAATGAAATTGAGAATTTAGAAAAAAAAAAAGAAAAAGCACAACCAACTAGGATTAAAACTAGCGGAAGCACTTTTAAAAATCCTAAATCACAAACAAATAAGAAAGTTTGGGAGTTAATTAAAGAATCAGTTCCTTTAAACAAAAGCTTTGGGGATGCATGTATTTCAGAAAAACATTGTAATTTTTTTGTAAATAAAGGTAGCGCTTCTTTTAATGATATGAACAATTTAATTGAATTTGTATCAAAAGAGGTTTTAGAAAAAACTGGTGTAAAATTAGAAAAAGAAATTAAGATTTTAAAATAAGTTGAAAAGAATATTAATAATTTCAGGTGGAATTTCGAAAGAAAGAGCAATTAGCCTTGATACTGGAAAACAAGTAGCTAAGGAACTAAAAAAAAATAATTATTTTGTAAAGATAACAGAGCCAAATTTTCATTTATTTAATGTTGTTAAAAAATTTAAACCAAACAAAATTTTCAATGCGTTGCATGGTCAGTTTGGTGAGGATGGCTATATTCAAACAATATTAGAGGGCTTCAAAATTCCTTATACACATTCAGGTGTAATTTCATCATCAATAGCAATGGATAAAGTGTTATCAAAAAAGATTTTTATAAAGAATAAAATATTGACCCCAAAATTCTTGACCTATTCTTTCAGCAAAGATAAAAAAAATATTGTTAGAACCATTGAAAAAAAACTTAAATTTCCAGTTGTGATAAAGCCAATCAATGAAGGTTCAAGCGTTAATGTATTTATATGTACAAAAACAGATTTCAAAAAAAAACTGAAGTATTTAGAAGATTATAAAAAAATAATTATTGAAGAATTCATACCTGGTAGAGAGATTCAGGCTGCAATGATTGGTACCAAGAAACTTGGTGCAATTGAATTAAAACCAAAAAGAAAATTTTATGATTATCAAGCAAAATATAATCCAAAAGCAAAAACGGAACACATTATACCTGTGGATTTACCTAAAAAAAAATATGAACAAATAATGAGAATTTCCTCGAAAGCACACAATTTAGTTGGTTGTAGAGGAGTTACCCGTTCAGATTTTAAATATTACAGGGGTAAGTTTTATCTTTTAGAAATTAATACTCAGCCAGGAATGACAAAACTTTCTTTAGTTCCTGAGATTGCTGCATTTCGTGGTATTAGTTTCATTAAACTTATTGAATTAATTTTAAAAGATGCTTCAACGAATAAATAAGAAATTTTTTTTTTATATTTCATTAATAATCATTCTTGGCACTTTCAATAACAAAAATTTGAAAAATTTTGAACTTTCTAAAATTGATAAAGTTAATATAGAAGGAATAGAATTTGATAATAATGAATTTCTAAAAATCACAAATTTGATGAAATTAAATAATTTATTATCTATTCAAAAATCCCAAATAAAAGAAATATTAAACTCTAATAATTTAATTGAGGAATATGAAGTATTTAAAAGATATCCATCATCTCTTGAAATCAAAATAAAAAAAACAAATTTTTTAGCATCTACAAATTTTGATGGAAAAAATTATTTAGTTGGATCTAATGGCAAATTAATAAATACAAAAAACTATTCTCAAAATTTACCTTTTATTTTTGGAAATTTTGAAACAGAAAAATTTTTAGAATTCAAAAATATTATTCTTCAAACTCGTTTTAAATATAATAATATCGAAAATTTTTACTATTTTCCCTCTGGGCGATGGGATATTGAAATGATTTCAGGAGTTTTAATTAAATTACCAATCACAGGAATTAAAGAGTCCTTAAATTTATCAATTGATTTACTTGATGATATAGAATTTAGTAATATAAAAATTTTGGATATACGTCAAAAAGATCAAATTGTTATAAATGACTAGAGAAGCAGATTATCAAACTTATCTTTATTTAAATAATACTCAATATATAATTTATGTTACCGACAATAAATTAAATGAAAAAATTTATTCTGAAAAATTAACACTAGAAGAAAATTCGTCAAAGTTGAAATTTAGTAAATTGGATGAATTTTTAGACTCCAACATATTAAAAATTGAAAAAAAATTAAATAATTTTATTAATGACGTATATGTTATTTTAGATAGTAAGGAATTTCACTCAATAAAATTGTCAATCAAAAAAGATAATAATGGAAATCTTATAAACTCAGAGGCTTTAATTCATCCATTAAACGACTTAAAAAATTTATGTCAATCGAACTTACAAAATGAAAAAGTTATACATTTTCTTATAGAAAAATACGTGATCGACAATAAATTTTATACAACTTTACCAGAAAATATTATTTGTAATATTTTTTCTTTAGATACAGAATTTATCTGTCTTTCAAAAAGTTTAATTGAAAATATAGAAAAAATTTTAAAAAAATATCATATTTCTGTAAAACAAATTTTAAGTGCTACATATTTAGAAAAATTTAAAGATAATAAAGATAGCACTATTTTTACAACAGCTAGTAGAATTATTTCAGGCCATAATAGTAATGAGGTTTTGTTAATTGGTAAAATTATTAAAAAACAGGGTTTTTTTGAGAGATTCTTTAACTTTTTTGATTAATTAGTAGTTTATCGTAATATTTGTTGTTTTCAGTTTTTTTTCTTAACATATTAAAAGAATTTTCGTGTCATTGTTAAGTCAAAAAACCTTAAAAAAAATAGCAACCTTTAGTGGAGTAGGACTTCATAATGGTAAATTTGCCAAAGTGTTAATAAAACCCTCTAAACCAAATACAGGAATTGTTTTTAAAAGAGTAGATTTACAATCAAACAATTATGTATACCCAAGTTTTACGAACGTAACCAATACATTATTAAATACAACTATATCTAACGAGCACGGAGTAAAAGTATCAACTATTGAACATTTAATGGGTGCTTTATTTGGATTAGGAATTGATAATGCGTTGGTGGAAATTAACAATGAGGAGATACCAATTTTAGACGGATCAGCAAGAGAATTTATAGAAATTTTAAAAAGTTGTGGGTTAGAAAAAAGCGAGGCGCCAATTAAGATAATCAAGATACTAAAAAAAATATCATATCATTATGGAGAAAAATTTATTACCATAGAGCCTTCTAAGTTAAGTTTGGATATTAATTTTAAATTGAAATTCGACAATTGTTTAATTGGAAATCAAGAAAATAAAGTAAACGTTTACGAAGACAATTTGGACGACATCTTTAACTCAAGAACATTTTGTTTGTTCGATGATGTAGAAAAAATTAAAGAAAAAGGACTCGCAAAAGGTGGGAGTTTAGAGAATGCAATCGTTGTTAAGGGTAACGAAATCTTAAATTCTGAAAAGCTAAGAAATCCGAAAGAATTTGTGAATCACAAAATACTTGATTGTATTGGAGATCTATACACATGTGGTTATAGAATGATTGGGAGTGTAAATTGTTCACAAGGAGGTCATTCTCTTACAAATCAACTTTTAAAAAAAATGTTTGAAAACAAAGAAAACTTTTCAATAATTGAGATACAAGAAAGAAACCTTCCTCACACAATTCTTAATAAAACCTTATTAAGATCGATTGCTTAAGATATATTGATCTTTGAAATTTTTATCTAAGTCTGTATAAAACCAATATGTTAAAGTTTAAAATTTTAGTTTTTTTTATAATTTTAAATTTATTAAGCTCATGTTCTAAAGAACCATTAAAAGATACAACTATAAAAGAAAAAAGTTTGGAACTACAAGTTGAAGAAGCTTATAAAGAAGGAATGGAAGCTCTGAATAGTGGTGATGTTTTATATGCTGCAAAAAAATTTAACGAGGCTGAAATATTATTCCCACAAGCAGTATCAGCTCCTCAATCAGCATTAATGGCAGCATATTCTTATTATACTCAAGATTATTATGGTGATGCTATAGCTGAATTAAAAAGATTTTTAAAAGTATATCCTGCACATAAAGATATAGGATATGTATATTATATGATAGCAATTTGTTATTATGAACAGATTGTTGATGAGAAAAAAGATTTACAATCTATTATTAATGCAAAAAAAAATTTCAATATAATTCTTAAAGATTATCCCAACACAGAATATGCAATGGATGCAGAGTTCAAAATAGATTTAATAAATGATATACTTGCCGCCAAAGAAATGTATTTAGGCAGATATTATTTTGATAGGAAAAAATGGATACCTGCGATTAATAGATTTAGAGAAATAATTGATAATTATGACACTACTATTTTTGCAGAAGAGGCCTTACATAGATTGGTTGAGGTACATTATACAATTGGTTTAATTGATGAGGCTGAAAAATATGCTCAATTACTAGGTTATAATTATCAATCATCCAAGTGGTATGAAAACAGTTATAGTTTATTTGATAAAACTTACAAAAAAAGAAAAAAAAAGAGATTAAACACTTTTAAGAAAAAAAGCGATGGCTTAATAAAAAAATTTAAAACTTTATTAGAATGAGATGGATAGAAATAAAATTAAAAAAGATTATAATGAAAAAATTAAAAATTTATTAAGGCTAAACAAACATTATTACGATTTAAATAAACCTTTAGTAAATGATCATGAGTATGATCAAATTAAAGCAGATATATTATCTTTAGAAAAAAAATATGATTTTTTAGAAAGTGTAAATTCACCCTCTAAAATAGTAGGTTTTAAACCATCCAAAACTTTTTTAAAAGTTTTACACAGAGTTCCGATGCTTTCCCTTTCAAATGCGTTTGATGAGGAGGATCTAGTAAATTTTGAAAAAAAAATTAATAATTTTTTAGATCAAAAAAGCTTAAACGAATTAGAGTATAGTGCAGAACCTAAGATTGATGGTATTTCTGCCTCCTTAATTTTTAAAAAGGGGAAATTTATAATGGGACTTTCAAGGGGTGATGGTAAAGAAGGAGAGGATATTACAAATAATTTAATGACAATTGATGATATTCCTAAAAATATTTCAGCTAAAAATTTTCCTGATGAAATAGATATTCGGGGTGAAGTATTTATTCAAAATAATGATTTTGAAAATTTGAAAGACAAGTTCGCTAACCCAAGAAATGCTGCATCTGGATCATTAAGACAAAAAAATCCTCAAGATACAAAGAAAATTCCTTTAAAGTTTATTGCTTATACATTTGGGTATGTAAATAATATGAAAATAAAAAGTCAAAGCAACTACTTACAACAATTAAGTGAGTGGGGTTTTAAAATAAATCCATTTAATAAAACTATAAAAGGTATTAAAAATTTAATGAAAAATTACCATGAAATAGAAAAAAAAAGAAATGAGATTGACTTTGACATTGATGGTATCGTTTACAAAATAAATAGTTTTGATTTACAGAAACGTTTAGGCAACGTAGCGAATTCACCTCGTTGGGCTATTGCGCACAAGTTTTCTGCTAATAAAGGCATTTCAAAGATTTTAAATATTGAGATACAAGTTGGTAGGACAGGGGCATTGACACCTGTTGCAAAAATAAAACCAATTAATATTGGTGGGGTAGTTGTTTCAAATGCTACTCTCCATAATGAGGATGAAATAATAAGAAAAGATATTAGAATAAACGACACTGTTGTTTTAGAAAGAGCAGGTGATGTGATACCTCATGTTGTTTCAGTAGATTCAAAAAAAAGAAGAAAGGAGTCAAAAAAATTTATCTTTCCAAAAAAATGCCCATGTGGTTATGAAACAATAAAGGAATACAACGAGATTACTAAAAAATTTGATGCAGTAAGAAGATGTCCTGATAGAGGGTTTGACTGTGATAGAATTGCCAAGGAAAAACTTAAACATTTTGTGTCGAAGGAAGGTTTTAATATTGAAGGTTTTGGTAAAAAAATAGTTGGAAACTTTTGGGATTTAAAATTGATAAGACTTCCACAGGATATATTTAACCTGAATTATAAAAAAATTGAGTCATTAGATGGTTGGGGAAAACAATCTGTCGCTAATTTAAGATATGCAATTGAGGAAAAGAAAAATATTTCCTTTGAAAAATTTGTATATGCTCTTGGTATAAGACATATTGGTTTTGAAAATGCTAAATTAATTGCGAAAACACTCAAAAATCCCGAGAAGTTTTTAAATCTTTCTAAAGAAAATAAAGTTGATGATTTGTTAAATATTGATGGGATTGGAGAAACTCAAATAACTTCTTTAAAAAAATTTTTTTCGAATAAGACTAATTTAAAGGTAATTAAAGATCTTCAAAAAATTTTAAACATCAAGAAAACATTAGAAAATAAAACTGATGGCGTATTAAGTGAAAAGATATTTATGTTTACTGGAAAATTAACAGGTATGAGTAGAGCAGAGGCCAAGTCCTTAATAGAGAAAAATTCAGGAACAATAATCAGTAATGTTTCAAAAAAACTTGATTATCTGATAATCGGAGAGAAACCTACTAAACGGAAAGTTGACGCTGCAAAAGAGTTAAAGATTAAAATTATAGATCAATCAGAATTACATAAATTATTGAATAAAAGTAGCTAACCATTTTTTCTCATTTGAGTTTAAATATTTATGAAGTTTTGTATAAATATCTAAATTATATTTCCAAAGGTAATTTTTTTCATCATTCGTTAATAAATCGAAATTAATTAAATCTTTATCAATTGGAGCAAGTGTTAAATTTTTAAAGTACAGTTTATTTTTATTTTTTTTAACATAAATCAAATTTTCTATACGTATTCCAAATTTATTTTTTTTATAATATCCTGGTTCATTGCTTAAAATCATCCCCTCACGTAACCTTATTTTATTAAATTTTGAGATACCTTGGGGGCCCTCATGCACATTTAAAAAAAAACCTACACCATGTCCAGTTCCATGTTGATAATCTAAGTTGATCTCTTTTAAAAATTTTCTTGCTCTAATATCTATCAAATTACCAGAGGAATATTTATTTAAATTAGATTTTACAACTGCAATATGACCTTTTAATACTCGTGTGAAAATATTTTTTATATTCTTTTTGGGTTTTGAGAAACAAATTGTTCTAGTCACATCTGTAGTACCATATCTATATTGCCCTCCAGAATCACATAAAAAAATATCTTTTTTTTTTATTTTTTTGGAATTTTTTTTTGTTGCTCTATAATGAACAATAGCTGCATTCCCCGCGGTACCAGCAATAGTATTAAAACTTGGATATAAATAATCTTTATTTTTTTTTCTAAAATTTTCTAATTTATTTTGTGCATCAAACTCAGTAATCGTTTTTTTGTTTATATTTTTGATCCAGTAAATAAACTTTGTTAAAGCTACTCCATCAAAAATATGAGCATTTAACATATTTTTTATTTCTGTTTTATTCTTCAAAGATTTAAGTGAGTAAATTGGATCTTCAATACTTAAAACCTTGAATTTTTTTTTTAATATATTTTCAAAAAAAATTGAGCAAGTATTTTTATCAATAATAATTTTTTTACCTTTAAGATTTGAGATAAATTTATTGAAATTCTTTGGCTCAATTACCTGATCAGATTTTATTTTTTTTTCATTAATTAATTTTGAAACTTTATCTTTAGATGAAATCAAATAAAAACTTTTTTTATTGTTTATGATTAATTGACAATTAGGAATAGGACTATTTGGATTGTCATGTCCCCTAATATTAAGAAGCCATGCTATATTTTCTGGTGCTGTAATAAATAAATAATCTGATTTGTTTTTATTTAAGTATTTTCTTATCTTCATAATTTTAGTTTTATAATTTTCACCAACTATTTTGTTTTTAAGAGAAAAAAAAGGTTTACTAGATTTAACTTTGTTTTTACGAATTTGATCAATTAAATTTGACTCAATGCTTTTGACTTTATTGTTTTTGTGAAAAAAATTCTTAATTTGTTTAGATGTAAAGATCTTTGGATCAAAACCTATTGATAGATTTTGGAATAAATCGCAATTAATAATTTTATGCAAATCTACAATTTTAAAGCTTTTACCCACCTCTTTTTTGGCTTGAATTGTATATCTCCCATCAACAAATAAATATTTCTTCTTTTTTAAAATGATTGAATAGCCAGCAGAGCCAGAAAAGTTTGTGATAGCTTTAAGTCTATCATTCGCAGAGTATTCTGAAAAAAATTCATCATTTTTGGGAATAATATATCCATCTATATTATATCTATTAAATTTACTAATAAGAGTTTTTATTCGTTCAGTAATCATTTAATTCTTTTTTGATATCTCAACCATCCAGGACTATTAATACCACTCTCATCTTCAATATCTTGATTAAATTCAAATTCCTCTATCTCCTCTTTAGTTTCATCAAAAAAAGAATTTTTTTCTAAATATTTGTCTGGAAGTTCATCAATAAATCTCGAGGCCATGCTATCTATCCAATCACCTTGGTAAAATCTGTTCATCGAGAAAGATACCACTACCTTTTTCTTAGCTCTAGTTAAACCTACATAAGCCAATCTCCTCTCTTCTTCCAATCCATTTTGACCTTTTTCTTCAATGGATTTTTGATGAGGAAAAAGTCCTTCCTCCCAACCAGGTAAAAAAACTACCTCAAATTCTAGACCTTTCGCAGCATGCATTGTCATCATATTAATCTTTTCACCTTCCCATTCTTGGTCAATTGACGTTGCAAGTGAAACATGATCTAAAAAACTTTCTAAATTATCAAATTCTTTCATCGCGCTTAATAATTCTTTTATATTTTCAAGTCTATTTTCATTTTCTAAATCTTTTTTATTTTTAAGCATTGCTGAATATCCAGACTCATCAAGAATAGTTTGTAATAATTTAACATGACCCTTTTTTTTTATTGTTAGATCATTTCTCCATTTTGAAATTAAATCTAAAAAAGAAATTAAACCTATTTTAGCTTTAGGTTTAATTAAGTTTTCTTCTATCATTTTTCTAGAAGATATCTCTAAACAATCTTTTTGCTTTTTTGCAAATTCATGAATACTTTTTAGCGTGCTATCACCAATCGAGCGCTTTGGATTGTTAACAATTCTCTCAAAAGCCAGATCATCTTTTTCTTGATACACTAATCTTAAATATGCAACACAATCTTTTATTTCAGCTCTCTCATAAAATTTTATTCCTCCTAAAATTCTGTAAGGTAGTCCAATTTTTAAAAATCTTTCCTCAAATTCTCTAGTTTGAAATATCGCCCTTACAAGAATGGTAATATTATTATATGAGTAATCTTTCTTTATTTTCTCAATTTCATCTGAAATTCCAATAGCCTCGTCTTTTCCATTTTTATAACAATTTAATTTGACTAATTCACCCTCGTTTAAAGTTGTCTTTAATGTTTTGCCAACTCTATTTTTATTATTTGCTATTAAGTTTGATGCAACAGCTAGAATATTTTCAGTAGATCTATAATTTTCCTCTAGTCTAATTACTTTTGTATTTTCATAAACTTGGTCAAATTCTAAAAAATTTTTTATTTCTGCGCCCCTCCAACTATAAATTGATTGATCATCATCTCCTACACAACAGATATTTTTATTTTTTTCTGATAATAATCTAAGCCATTTACTTTGTATAAAATTTGTATCTTGATATTCATCAACTAGAATATATTTAAAATTTCTTGAGTAAATTTCTCTTAAATCTTTATTTTTTTCTAGGATCTTGACTGCATGAAGAATTAAATCACCAAAGTCACAAGAGTTTAAATCAATCAATTTCTGTTGATAAATTTTATAAATTGGCAAAATAGTTTTTTCGTAAATATCCTTTTGATTGATTATTACCTCATTTGGATAAAATCCTTTATTTTTCCACTTATCAATTATTGCAAGAATATATCTTGGAGCTAATTGTTTAATATCAATATTTTCTGCTTTACATATGTTTTTTATTAGCCTTGTTTGGTCATCAGTATCTATTATTGTAAAATTTGAATTAAGATTAACTGCTGGAGCGTGTTTTCTTAAGAGTTTTGCGCAAATAGAATGAAAAGTTCCAAGCCATGATAACCCAGTCGCTGAAGAGCCTAAAATTTTGCTTACTCTAGTTTGCATTTCTTTGGCTGCTTTATTAGTGAATGTTACTGCTAGTATTTGATTAGGATAAGCTTTTTTTTCTTTAATTATATTTGCTATCCTTGATGTAAGTACTTTAGTTTTTCCAGAACCAGCACCAGCCACGATTAAAAGAGGTCCATCAAGATGCGTGACAGCCTCTTTTTGAGCATTATTAAGATTTTTTAAATATTCAGAGTTTAACATTTTTTATTTTAAATTATAACTTGTCTCAATTTATATGAGAAAACAAAATTTATTATCAAAAAAAATTAGTAAACAAATTTTATCTATAAATAATTTATTAGAGAGTTATTTCAATAGTTTAAGACGCTTCATATTAGACACAAAAAGATTAAGATTTGATAAGAATAATAAAGTATTTTTTGTAATAGTTTCAATTATATTTTTGACACTTGTGTATTTTCTAATACCTACTGCTTATAATAAAGAATTGATTCAAAAAGAAATAAAGAATCAAGTTCTTCAAAAATATAATATAAGTATAAAATTTGATAATGAAATACGATATAATTTTTTTCCAAAACCACATTTTAGTTCAAAAAATTTATTTATATATAATGATAAAAAAAAAATTGGTGAAGTAAAAAATTTTAAAATTTTTATTGATTTTAAAAATTTTTTTAACTTTAATGAAATTCAAACAGAAAATGTAATTTTTGATAAAGCTGATTTTAATTTTAAAAAATCCGACTTAAGTTTTTTTACAGATCTCTTAAAAACAGAGCCAAATAGAAATGTAATAAAAATTAAAAGGAGTAATCTTTTTTTTACTAATAGTGATGATGAAGTTTTATTTATTAATCAAATAAATGACAGTAATTTTTATTACGATCTTAAAAATTTGAAAAATGCCTTAGTTTTAAAAGGTAAAGTTTTTAATGTTCCATATAAATTAATCATAGGAAATGATAAGTTAAACGAAATTTTAGATTTTGAATTCACTTCTAAAAAACTCGTTTTAAAGATTGAAAATGAAACTGATTATAAAAAAGAAAATGATACCGGTAATCTAAAAATAAGCTTTAAAAATAAAAATAATATTTTTGGGTATCAGATTAATAAGAATTCTTTAGATATTACTTCAGATGATAATAATAAGATATTTAGAGGTTTAATAGAATTTAAGCCATTTTATTTAGTTTCAAATTTTAAATATCAAACTTTTCGAATAAAAGATCTTTTATATAATCCTTTTTTCATTGAAATTTTAAAATCTCAAATTTTAGATAATAAAAATCTTAACGCTATAGTAAATTTTGATGTTAAGAATGTTTATGGTTTTGATAGATTTTCAGATTTATCATTAAAATTGAAAATAGAGGAAGGAAATTATAATTTTTCTAACTCTAATATAATTTGGAAAGAAAATGTAAATGTAAGTTTTTCTGATGCATTTTTAAATTTTGACAAAGAAAAAATTAATTTTAATGGAAGAACTTCATTTGATGTTAAAAATCAGGACGAGTTTTTTAAATTTTTTCAAATAAAAAAAGATTTAAGAAAAAATATAGGAAAAATAGAATTAGACTTTAATTATGATTTTAATGAGGAGAAAATTACTTTTGACAATTTAAGAATTGACAATAAGTCCAATAAAAAGATAGAAGAAATTATCTCAAATTTTAATTCAAATAGTAAAAAATTTTTTAATAAAATTACTTTTAAAAATTTTGTAAATGATATTTTAGCAGCTTATTTTGGATAAATCATTTTTTTGGGATTTACAATTCTGTTAAAATCCCTTTCATTTATTAATTTTGTTTTTAAAGCCTCCTCTTTTAGTGTTGTGCCTTTTTTAAGCGCTGTCTTAGCTATTTTGGCAGAGTTATCGTATCCAATATGAGGAGCTAGTGCAGTAACTAGCATTAATGAGTTGTCTAAAAATTTTTTAATTTTTACTTTATCTGCTTTAATTCCTTTAACGCAATATAGAGCGAAATTATTGGTGCTATCTGCAAGAAGATCAATAGATTGTAAAATGTTGTGAGCAATTAATGGTTTAAAAACATTAAGTTCAAAATGTCCATGTGAACCTGCCATTGTTATTCCATTATGATTACCAATCACTTTTACACAAACCATTGTCACTGCTTCTGATTGTGTTGGATTTACTTTTCCAGGCATAATCGATGAACCTGGTTCATTTGCAGGTAAAATTATTTCACCATATCCAGCTCTGGGTCCTGACCCTAAAAATCTTATATCATTAGCAATTTTCATTAAACTAACAGCAGTGGTATTTAAGGTTCCAGAAAAATTTACAATTTCATCGTGAGCTGCCAACGCAGCAAATTTATTCTTAGTTGGTTTAAAAGGTAGTTTTGTTATTTTTTTTATTTCGTTTATTACTTTTTTATCAAAACCTTTTTTACTATTAATTCCTGTGCCAACTGCAGTACCACCTTGAGCTAAATAATAAATTTCATTTAAAGCATTTTTAATTCTTACAATACAATCCTCTAATTGAGATTGATATCCTGAAAACTCTTGTCCTAACGATAAAGGAGTTGCATCCTGAAGATGAGTTCTTCCAACTTTTATAATATTTTTAAATTGAGAAACTTTTTTTTTCAATTCTTTGTTTAAAAGTTCAAGGGATGGTAGCAATTTTTTTTTAGTTTCCATAGCTATAGCTATATGCATTGCTGTAGGAAATACATCATTGGTAGATTGAGATTTATTTACATGGTCATTTGGATGAACTGGTTTTTTTGTACCTTTTCTTCCACCTAAAATTTCTATTGCTCTATTTGCAATTACTTCATTTACATTCATGTTAGTTTGAGTGCCAGAGCCAGTTTGCCAGACTTTTAGTGGAAAATGTTCGTCTAATTTACTACTGATTACCTCATTAGATGCTTTTACAATTGCATTAGAAATTTTTGGTGCAATCTGTTTTTCTTTTTTATGAACTATAGCGGCAGCTTTTTTAATTATTGCAATAGATTTTATTAAAACTGGTCTAACTAGAAATTCTCCAATATCAAAATATTTTTTTGATCTTTGAGTTGATGCTCCCCAATATTTATCATTAGGAACATTAATTGTTCCAATACTATCGAATTCTTTTCTTAATTTCATTGATTAATAGACAAATCTTAAATTACTATAAATATACATTAATTTTATAAAACTTACAGGAGCATTATGTCAAATTTTAGCAAGGTTGGAATTTTTATGAAAACCTTTGGTCAAGAGGTTAAAAATAAACCTTCATTTAGCACAGAGAAAATCAATAAATTACGATTAGATCTAATAAAAGAGGAATTGAGCGAGCTCACAGATGCAATGAATAATAAGGATTTATTAGAGGTTGCTGATGCTCTAACAGATATCTTGTATGTTACATATGGAGCAGGGCACGCTTTTGGAATTGATTTAGATAAGTGTTTTGATGAAGTTCAAAATTCTAATATGAGCAAGTTAGACGAGGATGGAAAACCAATTTATAATGAACATGGCAAAGTAATGAAAGGTCCAAATTATTTTAAACCAGATCTCTCAAAATTTGTTAATTAAATTTCTAATTTAAAATCAATCGCTGGTGCACTATGAGTTATGCCGCCAACAGAAATTCTATCTACACCAGTTTTTGCGATCGTTTTTACTTTTTTGAGATTTATATTTCCTGAAGCTTCAGTTTGATAATATTTTTTTGCAAGTTTAACTCCTAATTTTAAATTTTTAATACTCATATTATCAAATAAAACACGATCAAATTTTAATCCGATTATTTTCTTCAGTTGTTTAATTGTGTCTACTTCCACAGTTATTTTCTTTCGTTTTTTATTTTTTATTGCCAAACTTACCATTTCTCTTATTTTTGAATTGGCAATATGATTGTCTTTTATCAAAAATTCATCACTTAAGTTAAATCTATGGTTGGTTCCTCCACCTAACTTTACAGCATATTTTTGTATAACCCTTAGATTAGGTATAGTCTTTCTAGTGCAACAGATTTTACATTTTTTTCCTGCCAATTTTACAAATTGATTTGTTTTTGTGGCTATACCCGAAATATGAGATAAAAAATTTAGCGCAACTCTTTCTGCTATCAAAATATTTTTTTTATTTCCTCTAATAATTGCAATTGTTGAATTTCTTTTAACAAAAGATCCATCTTTCGTTTTTACAATAAATTTAATTTTTTTATCAATAAGTGAAAAAGTATATTTTACAAATAGTAACCCACCAATAACAGCGTTTTGGTTAGATATTAATTTTGCTTCTATGATTTTATTATTTTTGATTAAATCAGAAGTAATATCGCCTGATGGATATAAATCTTCATTAAGTGCAAGTTTAACATTACTTTTAATAAAATTTTCGCTAAGTTTTATTTGAGACACAAAAGTTATCTGCCGATAGCAACCATTTTTTCTACAGACATTCTTGCTTTATTGATTGTTTCTTGATCCATAATAATTTCACCAGTTTCGTTCTCTAAACAATCTAATATTTTTGGTAAGGTTATCTTTTTCATATGAGGACACATGTTGCATGGTCTAACGAATTCTACATTTGGATTTTCGACTTGAATATTGTCACTCATTGAACATTCAGTAACCATCATTACTTTTTTAGGCTGATTATCTTTAACATAATTTATCATTCCTGAAGTTGACCCAGCAAAATCACTTGCTTTGATTACATCTGGTGGACACTCAGGATGAGCTATGATTTTTATCCCTGGGTTACTCTTTCTAATGTTTTGAATTTCTTTTTCATTGAATTGATCATGCACAATACAAATTCCTTTCCAAGAAATGATCTCAACATCTGTTTGAGAGGCAACATATTTTGCAAGGTAATCATCTGGTAGAAAAATTACTTTCTTAACTCCTAAAGATTTTACAATCTTTACAGCATTTGCAGATGTACAACACACATCTGTTTCAGCTTTAACATCCGCAGAAGTATTGACATAAGAAACTACTGGAACACCAGGATATTTTTCTTTTAATAATCTTACATCTTTTCCTGTGATTGAAGATGAAAGAGAACAACCTGCTTTCATATCAGGTAGTAAGACTTTTTTATTTGGACTCATTAGTTTTGCAGTTTCAGCCATGAAATGCACACCAGCCATAACAATTATATCTGCTGAAGTTTTTGAAGCTTCTACAGCAAGAGCTAGAGAGTCTGCTGAGAAATCTGCAATACCATGATAAATTTCTGGGGTTTGATAATTGTGAGCTAAAATTACTGCGTTCTTTTCTTTTTTAAGTTTATTGATTTTATGTATATAAGGAGCATGCACTGACCATTCAATTTCTGGCATAACCTTTGAGATCTTTTTATAAATTGGATCAGTTGCTTGTTTTACTTCCTGATTAAATTCCATAATAAAAATTTATCAATTTGAAACCTACTTGTCATTGATTTAATGTGGGGCAAATTTGCGGCTATGCTGAAATTGGTAGACAGGCACGGTTGAGGGCCGTGTGGACTTAGTCCATGAGAGTTCGAGTCTCTCTAGCCGCACCAAAAAATATTTATTTAAAAGGATATTCTGTAATCAATTCTGTAGTGCGTTATGTCAAAATCAGCATCGTAACCATTTTCCATACTTCTAATTTGATCATTTTCACATTCAAGAAGTAACCTTTCAATAGAGAAACCATAACCTTTTAGAAATCCTGAATTTACAAAAAAACCCAAATTTGGAGTTACACCTAAACATCTTACATATGTGTGTGGCCCACCCTCACCATATCTTGGACCATCATATTGAGTGTCTGATTGTTTACCTAAAAAATAGGTAGCATTTAAATTTGCATATGGTGTTAGATTAGAAATTTCTTTAAATCTATAACTTGGACCCAAATCAAAAATTAAACCATAAAAATATATATCTGGAAAAGAAGAATTATATCCACCATCGAATGTGATAGTTGTGTCAGTGGTACTATGTTTTACTAATGATACTCCTGAATTTAGATAAAGATTGTCTTTTAGATTTTTATTATAATCAATATTTAATGAGATATTAGTGTTTAAACTATCGTCATCTAAAACTAAACCTTTAATGTTAGTACCTGGATTACCAGTTACAGGAGTGTGTAAGCCACTAACATTTTCCATTATACCTTTACCCAGCGCTATACCTAAAGAGATTTCATCATCAGCAATACTGACATTTTTAGAAAATAGTAAATAGATTAAAATAAAAATTTTATAAAAGATAATTTTTGATTTCATTAGGGTATCCTTAGCAAACTAAAAATGTATTTCAAGCCAATCTGGGATTAATACTTTTATTGACCCATTTTTACATTTAAAAATTTTATTTTTATTGAAGTTTTTGTCTAAGAATTTAATTAAAGCAAAGGGATAATCACCATTAATTAAAACTTTTCCAATTTCAGAGTCATTAGCAAAAATTGCATCATTCTCATTCAATTTTCCATCGATAATCTCTATTGGTAATAGTCTTTTTGAAAGTTTATTTTTTAATTTAATTCTTGCAGTGTTTTCTTGACCTACATAGCAACCTTTTTTAAAGTCAATGCCATTCAATTCTTCGTAATTACACTCAATACCAAATAATCTATTTTTTAATTTATTTAAATTTTTAGGTACAATTCCTAGCTTATAACTTTTGATATGATAATTATTTATTTTAGAGTCCTTTAAATCGAGTTTCTTTAAAGATAAATATAGCTTCTCTAAATTGATGATAAGTCTAGCACCCAAAAGTTTATTTCTTGGATCTAAAAATATTGGGTCTTCCCTGTATTTAAAAGTGAATCCCAACATATCTTTTGAACCTTTAATCGATAAATATTTTTCATATCCGAAGCAAGCAACCACAAATTCGTTACTTAAATTTAGAATTTCTACTTTTGATCTTATTTTATAAAGATTTAGTTGTTTAAAAATTTCCTCAGATTGTGATTTTTCGCAATCAATAAAGTAACCCGATTTATGTTTGACAACCATAAATTCATAGAGAAATTTACCTTGAGGGGTAAATAATGATGCAAAACAACTTGAATTATCTGTGACCTTATTAATATCGTTACTGATAAGATTTTGTAAAAAATCTTTCGCATCAGTGCCATTTATATAAAGTATGGCTCTATCATCTAATATATAAACATCATTATTCATATTTGATTAGTATTTAATTTTAATATAATTACTTTTTTCACAAATGTTAGATTTAATAATCAAAAATGGAAAATGCTATATCGACGGTGATCTCAAAGAAGTAAGTGTAGGTGTTAAGGGTGGCAAAATTGATAAGATTGGTGAAATTTCATCTGATGCTAAAGAGACTATTGATGCAAAAGATTTGTTAGTTTTACCAGGATGTATAGATACCCAAACTCATTTTAGAGAACCAGGCTCAACAGATACAGAAGATCTTCACTCAGGAAGTAGAGCGGCAGTTGTGGGAGGTATTACAGCAGTATTTGAAATGCCCAATACAAATCCACCTACGTCCAATATAAAAGAATTTCAAAGAAAATTAGATCTTGCAGAAAAAAGAATGTATTGCAATTACGCTTTCTATTTTGGTGCAACTGCTAAAAACGTCAATCAATTAGCAGAACTTAAAGATTTAGAAGGATGTTGTGGTATTAAATTATTTGTCGGTTCATCAACAGGTAATCTTTTAGTAGCTCTTGAAGATGATATCGATAAAGTCTTTCAACATTGCTCAAAAATTGTTGCAGTTCATTCCGAAGATGAGGAAATTTTAAATAGGAATAAAAAATTAATTAAGATTGGAAATGTTCACTCTCATCCTGTGTGGAGAAGTGAGGAGTGTGCTATTTCTTCAACTAGAAGGATTGTTAGGATTGCCAAAAAATATAATAAAAAAGCTCACGTTCTTCATATTACAACAAAGCAAGAGATAGATTTTTTATCTCAACACAAAGGTAATATTACTTTTGAAATCACCCCACAGCATTTAACAATCTATGCACCAGATTGTTATGATAAACTCGGAACGTATGCACAAATGAACCCACCCATTAGAGACAAATCTCATTACGATCGATTATGGTATGCAGTAAAAAATAATATTAATGACACAATTGGTTCAGACCATGCACCTCATTTAAAGGTAAACAAAGATAAAGAATATCCTAATTCACCCTCAGGTATGCCTGGCGTTCAAACATTAATGCCAGTGATGTTAAATCATGTAAATGATGGAAAATTATCACTTAAACAATTAATGAATTTAGTGTGTGAAAATCCAATTAAAATCTTTGGTATAAAGAATAAAGGATTTATAAAAGAGGGTTATGATGCTGATTTCACAATTGTCGATATGAATAAAAAGATTGTGATTAAAAATGAAAATATTGAGAGTAAATGTGGCTGGTCGCCTTTTAATAATGTTGAATTTAAAGGAACACCTGTAGCAACAATTATTGCTGGTAAAACAAAAATGAAAGATGGAAAAATTTTAGGAGATCCAGAAGGAACCCCATTAAAGTTTAATTAAGTTTTATTGTATAACTATTTACTAACACTACTCCAATTACAATTAAAAATAATCCCAATATTGCCTGCCAAGCTAAAGTTTGCTTAAAAAAAATATACCCTAGTATTGCAATTGTAAATATTCCAAGACCACTCCAAGTAGCATAAACGATTGCTATTGGTAGCTTGTTCACTACAAAAGTAAGTAAATAAAAAGCAGTTAAATAGAATATGGCAAGAAAACTTGTAGGAATAAGTTTGGTGAAATTTTGTGATACAGGTAATAGCATAGTGCCTGCTACCTCACAAAAAATTGCACCGATTAGAAATAAATAAGTTTTAACCACTTTTTAGAATATTATTTTTGATTAAATCCTCTTTAATCTCATCTAAAATGGCTGGATCATCAATTGTTGGAGGCATTTTATACTCAACATTATCAGCAATTTTTCTTATTGTTCCTCTTAAAATTTTACCTGATCTTGTTTTTGGAAGCCTTTTGATAACTATTGCAACTTTAAATGCTGCCACTGGTCCAATTTTATCTCGTACCATTTGGATACATTCTTTAGAAATTGTCTCGTTATCTTTATCTACTCCTGCTTTTAAAACAATTAATCCAATAGGTAATTGACCTTTAAGTTTGTCAGCTATTCCAAGCACTGCACATTCAGCTACTGATTGATGTTCTGATAAAACTTCCTCTATTGCGCCTGTCGATAATCTGTGACCTGCAACATTGATAATATCATCAGTCCTAGACATGATCCAGATGTAGCCATCTTCATCTATGTGTCCTGCATCATATGTTTGATAATATCCTTCATAATTTGACATATAATTTTCTTTATATCTTTGATTTGCATTCCAAAGAGTTGGAAAAGTTCCTGGCGGCAA
The DNA here is from genome assembly GCA_902586125.1 of uncultured Pelagibacteraceae bacterium. Lineage (GTDB taxonomy): Bacteria > Pseudomonadota > Alphaproteobacteria > Pelagibacterales > Pelagibacteraceae > Pelagibacter. Next base: position 57,190 of record CACIGI010000002.1, read on the forward strand.
AGGCAATTTTACTACAATATCTCCCATCTCATTGGGTTTAGCTAAAGTTTGATCTGATTTTATGATTTTAACATCATAACCAGGCACAGCTTTACATGCTGAGCCATATTTAGTCTTCATCATTTCAATCCCTGTGCAATTTGAACTGATCGCCCAACTTGTTTCAGTTTGCCACCAGTGATCAATTACTGGAACTTTTAATAAATTTTCTGCCCATTTGATTGTATCTGGATCAGCACGCTCTCCTGCAAGAAATAGACTTTCAAATTTACTTAAATCATATTTTGAAAAGAATTTACCTTCAGGATCCTCTTTTTTGATAGCTCTAAAAGCTGTTGGTGCAGTGAATAAAGATTTTACTTTATAATCAGAAATAATTTTCCAGAAAGCACCTGCATCTGGTGTACCCACAGGCTTACCTTCAAATAATACAGTGGTGCATCCTTTGAACAATGGAGCATAGACAATGTAAGAGTGACCGACAATCCAACCAATATCACTCGCTGACCACCAAATATCATCTGCATCAATGTTATAGATATTTTTCATCGTCCATTTTAATGCAACGATGTGACCCCCAATATCTCTGACAATTCCTTTTGGGGTTCCAGTAGTACCTGATGTGTAAAGTATATAAGCAAACTCATTTGAATTCATTTCAACACAATCAATATCTTTGGCATTTGCATGGGCTTCATCCCAACTGATCTCCATTGGAGCATTTAATTTTACCTCGTGACCCATTCTTTGAAATAAAATCATCTTGCTAATTTTATGTTGCGCTTGTTTGATTGCTTCATCTACCAAAGGTTTGTATTCAACAGTTCGCCCAGGTTCAAAACCACATGAAGCAGTCACTAAAAGTTTGGCTTTACTATCATCAATTCTGCTTGCAAGCTCATTTGAGGCGAACCCACCGAAGACAACTGAGTGTATGGCACCAATTCTTGCACAAGCAAGCATTGCAACAACTGCTTCAGGTATCATTGGCATGTAAATTATTACTCGATCCCCCTTATTGATACCTTGATCCTTAAGTGCGCCTGCAAACTTTGAAACTTTTGATCTTAATTCTTCATAAGTGAACTTACTTTTGTTTCCTGTAATGGGGCTATCGTAAATTAAAGCAGTTTTATTACCTTTGCCTTGGTCGATATGAAAATCTAAGGCGTTGTAACATGTGTTTGTCACTCCATCTTCGTACCATTTGTAAAAAGGGGGATTAGATTTATTTAAAATTTTTGTGGGTTTCTTAAACCAAAAGATGTCGTTAGCGGCTTCTTGCCAAAATTTTTCAGGATCTTTGATAGAAAGATCGTAAATTTTGCTGAATTTGTCTGACATAGTTATTTTGATTCGTTGTTATAATTTGTTGTGGTTTTTAAATCACAAATTGTATTTAATTTTAAAAAACAAGTAAAATCAATGTAAATTAATGACAATTAAGTCTTCAATAAACTCTTTTTATTTGGTATTTAACCACAACTTTTGCTTAGAGTTATCTAAGCTTAGTTTATATAAACTAATAAAAACTAACTAAAGAGGGAGTTTTTTATGAAAAAACTTAAAATGTTTGCATTAGCAGCTGTTGCTCTTATCGGTATTACAGGTGTAGCAAACGCGGCGACCACTATGTTAGCTCAAGATGACTTTGTTGGGATATCTTTCTGGATAATCTCAATGGGTATGTTGGCTGCAACTGCCTTCTTCTTCATGGAGAGAGGTACAGTGGCTGCAGGTTGGAAAACGTCAGTAACTGTTGCTGGTCTAGTAACTGGTATCGCATTCATCCATTACATGTACATGAGGGATGTATGGGTAACTACTGGTGACTCACCAACAGTGTATAGATATATTGACTGGTTAATTACTGTGCCATTACAGATGATAGAATTCTACTTAATTCTAGCAGCTATAAGAAAAGCAAATTCTGGAATGTTCTGGAGATTGTTAATTGGTTCATTAGTAATGTTAATCGGTGGATATTTAGGAGAAGCTGGATATATCAACGCTACACTTGGTTTTGTAATCGGTATGGCAGGTTGGATATACATTCTATATGAAATATTCTCAGGAGAAGCTGGAAAAGCTGCTGCTAAGAGTGGAAACAAAGCACTTGTTACTGCTTTTGGTGCAATGAGAATGATTGTAACAGTAGGATGGGCTATTTACCCGTTAGGCTACGTTTTTGGTTACCTAACAGGTGGAGTAGACGCTGACTCACTAAACGTGATTTACAACTTAGCTGACTTTATTAACAAAATTGCATTTGGTCTGGTAATCTGGGCTGCTGCAGTAAGTTCAGCTGGTGCAAGAGCAAGATAATTACGCTTTAAAATAAATTTATAGGGCGAGTATGTTTTTACATACTTGCCCTATTTTTTTTAGCACCTATATCTATTTCAATGGCAAAAATTATATACATCACCCATGATAATCAAAAGCACGAAGTTGAAGTTCAAAATGGCCTGACTGTTATGGAAGGGGCTGTACAAAATGATATTCCAGGTATTGACGCTGATTGTGGTGGAGGAATGGCTTGTGCAACCTGCCATGTTTATGTCAAAGAAGATTGGTTTAATAAAATTCCTAAAAAAGAAGATGGTGAAGAAGATATGTTAGATATGGCATTTGAACCTAAAACAAATAGTAGGCTTAGTTGTCAAATAGTAGTCTCTGATGAAATAGATGGCCTTGAGGTGAATATTCCATCGAAGCAAGCATAAATGATTACGACAGATGCATTAATCATTGGTGCGGGTCCTACAGGTTTATTTACTGCGCATCAATTAAAATTAATTGGTCTTAACTGTGAAGTGGTTGATAATTTAGATAAGATTGGTGGCCAATGTATTGAGCTTTATCCGGATAAACCAATTTATGATATACCTGCTGTCCCAGAATGTACTGGTGAAGAATTAACAAATAATTTAATTAAACAATTAAAACCATTTGATATTAAATTCCATTTAAATGAGAGAGTAGATGAAGTAAAAAAAGAAAATGACAATTGGATAGTAAAAACAAGTAATAATAAATCATTTTACACACCTAACGTAATAATTGCTGGAGGTGTTGGCTCATTTGAACCAAGAAAGTTTTCTCCAAAAGAATGCGAAAAATTTGAAAATAAATCTTTATTTTACTCTGTAAAAAACAAAAATATTTTCACAGGGAAAACAGTATCAATTTTTGGCGGAGGAGACAGTGCATTAGATTGGGCTGTTGAATTATCAAAAGAATGTAATGTTAATTTAATACACAGAAGAGATGAATTCAGAGGTGCACAGGCCACAATAGATAAAGTGCATCAACTAGCAAAAGATGGAAAAATAAATTTATTTACAAAATATCAAATGGCTTCTGTTAAAGGAAATCAAAATTTAGAAGCAATCGATATCAAACATGACAATAACGAAGTTAAGCATTTAAACACTGACTATGTCTTAGGCTTTTTTGGTTTAATTATGCAACTTGGACCAATTGCCAATTGGGGTCTTAATATTGATAAAAAAACAATTGAGGTAGATACAGAAAAATTTGAAACTAATCAAAAAGGAATTTATGCTGTTGGAGATATTTGTAATTACCCTGGTAAATTAAAATTAATCTTATCTGGTTTTCATGAAGGTGCTTTGGCGGCAAGAGCTTGTTTCAAATTAGCAAGACCTAATGAAAAATATCGATTTGAATTTACCACTTCATCAAAAACCATTAAAGAGCGTCTTGGTGTAAAAGGTGATTGAACTTTATTCTGCTAATACTCCTAACGGAAAAAAAATAAGTATCATGCTCGAGGAAATTGGCTATGAATACAAAGTAGTTAATATAGATCTCAACAAAGGTGATCAATTTAAACCTGAATTTAAAAAGATAAGTCCATTTAGTAAAATACCAGTGATCATTGATCAGGATAATCATAAGAGTATTTTCGAGTCAGGTGCAATTTTAATTTATTTAGCCGAGCAAAGTGGAAAATTTTATGATGCAGAAGATCGATTAGAAATAAACCAATGGCTGATGGCGCAGATGGGTCATGTTGGCCCCATGTTAGGACAACATCATCAATTTCATCATTACAACCCTGGCAAAAGTCAGTTTGGTGAAGAAAGATACTTCAAGATATCCAAAAGAATATATGAGGAATTGGACAAAAGATTATCTAAATCAAGATTTCTAGCTGGAGAAAATTATACAATCGCTGACATAGGAACTTTTCCTTGGATAGCACGACATGAGTGGCATGACATTGGTCTTAAAAATTATAAAAATCTTACTAGATGGTATGTTGAGATATCTGAAAGAGGAGCGGTGAAGAAGGGTTTTAAATTTATGAATAAAGATGAAGTTCCACCGAAGCCCTAGTTCATTGAGCTAATTAACCTAAATAGTGAAGCAAAAATTCCGTGACCAGTTAGTTCTATAGCTATGATTGCAATAATTATTAAAATTAATTTTTGGTTCATTTAATTAATGAATACGAATAACAATAACAGAACCCAAAAAAAACCATAATAATAGTAAATATATTTTTTGGTAAAATTATAGGTAATTGGATTATGAATTTTTTTACTTTTCTTTTTTTTAGTCATCGGCGTGAACTTTTTCATCTTTCTCATGTTTTTCTTGTGCAGTTATAGTATATTTTGCAACAGGTCTTGCCATGAGTCTTTTTAGCCCTATTGGTTCTGCAGTATCTAGACAAAATCCATAGGTATCTTCTCTTATTCTAGCTAAAGCTTTATCAATTTCTGAAATTAATTTGATTTGCCTATTGATTGCTTTCATTTCAACATTTTTATCTGTGTATGAACTTGCTTGATCGACAATATCGGCTGAAATACTATTATCATCCATACTGCCGTTATACAGAGCTTCATTATTTGCTCTAACCAGCTCTTTTTTCCACTCTTGTAATTTCATTCTAAAGAAAACTTTATGTTTTTCGCACATATATTTTTCAGTTTCTTTTGGAATATATGTTTTAGAAATCTTAATAGGTCCCTTGCTAATTTCTTTTGTTTTACTGATGGTCTTAGGTTTTGATTTAGTTACAGTTTTAGTTTTAGCTTTGGTAACTTTTTTTTTAACTTTGCTAGTTTTAGGCATTTTTCAATTTGAATTCGAGGGAGTATATTCAGCAAAATAGAGGTGTCAAGCAACGTTAATTATTGTAAATATTTACTTATGAATGTCTTAAATAGAAATATTAATAATATATTTTTTATTTTTGCATTATCGCATTTAATAATTTGGACACTGATTCCCTCATTAACAAATAAAAATTTACCATTAGACACAATTGAAGCTTTAGCATGGGGAAGCAATTTAGATTGGGGTTTTAACAAACATCCACCTATGAGTGCTTTTTTTCCTGAAGTATTTTTTCAAATTTTCGGTTCTCAAGATTGGGTTTATTATTTATTAAGTCAAATATTCGTGATAGTTTCTTTTTATTACGTATTTAAATTTGCTTTTGAAATTTTTAGAGATTTAAAATTAAGTTTAATTTCTGTTTTATTATTAGTTTCTATCTATTTCTATAATTTCACTACTCCTGAATTTAATGTAAATGTTTGTCAATTACCATTTTGGTCATTAGTCGTTTATTATTCATGGAAAATTTATTCATCACAAGAAATTAAATTTTCAGATTGTTTTTTAGTTGGCTTATTTGCTGCAATTGGTTTTTTATCTAAATACTTATTTATCTACCTTTTGGTATCGATTGATTTATTGTTTATTTATTTAATTTTTTTTAAAAAAACTAAAAAATTTGATTTTAAATATTTGATAACAATTGAGGTCTTTTTAGTTTTATTAGTTCCTCATTTAATTTGGCTCTTTAACAATGATTTTATAACTATAGCGTATGGGTTAAATCGAACAGGATTAGAAGGTTCTAGTATTTTAGATCACATTAGTAATCCAGTATTATTTTTAACAAAACAAATTGGAATACTGTCTCCTTTCTTCTTTTTAATTTGGTTACTTACTAAAAAGATAAAATTTAAGCTAAATATAAAAGATAAAAAATTGATGTTTCTATTATTTATTAACTTTATGCCTATTATATTAATGTTTCTGACATCATTGATTACTGGTTCAAAAATTCGAACGATGTGGATGACGCCTTTTTATTTATTTTTTGGAGTGTTATTTTTATATCTTCTAAAATCACAAATTAATTTAAAAAAAATAAATTCGTTTCTTTACGGATTTCTTTTTCTATTTTTTTTATCACCCATTCTTTATTCTTATGTCTCAATATCGCAGTCAGATAAACGAACGGATTATCCTGGAAAAGAAATTGCAATGAAAATTCAATATGTTTGGGATCAAGATTTTGATAAAGAAATTCAATTTGTAACTGGTGATGAGTGGAAAGCTGGTAATCTTTCATATCACTTAAAATCTAGACCAAAGTGGGAGGGATTTAATAATAAAGAGATTCTTAATAACTCATCGCAATTTATTTGTGTAGGTGATGTTTGTTTGGGAAGATATTAATTTTTGAATGAAAATTAAAATTTTAGTACCTATTTATAACGACTGGCAATCAGCTTCAAAATTACTGGAAGAGATTGATAATAATATTTCGGATTTAGATCACGAAATCTCTATGATTATTGTCAATGATGCTTCAACACACGATCGTCAAGATGAGCAAAGAGATTTTAAGAATCTACATTCAATTAAAATTCTAAATATGAAAATTAATCAAGGTCACGCTAGATGTATCGCAACTGGATTGAAATATATCTTTGAAAAAGAAGACTTTGATTATGTAATTCCAATGGACGGAGATGGAGAAGACAGGCCAGAAGAAATCAAAGAATTTATTAATCAAATCGATAATTCAAATAATAATTCAATAGTTGGTGAAAGAGTGAAAAGATCAGAAAAATTAATTTTTAAAATTTGCTATCAATTACATAAATTAATCACACTAACTTTTACTGGTAAATCAATTAAATTTGGAAATTATACATGCATACCAAAAAGCACAGTTGAAAAAATGATCAAAGAAAAAGCTACCTGGAATAGTTTTTCTGGATCATTAAAAAAAATTGAAAATAATTTATTGCCAATACCATCCACTCGAGGCAGTAGATATTTTGGTCCATCGAAAATGAGTTTTTTTAATTTGATAAAACATTCGCTTTCAATCATGAGTGTTTTTAGAAAAACATTTTTAATTCGTTCAGGTTTATTTATTATTTTATATATTTTATTTATTAAGAGTAATGCTTCTGTGATTACGGCATTGCCTTTGGTATTTTTATTGATAGCCGTTTACTTAATTTCAAATTTAGCTTTAAGAGAAAATATGGCTGAATTTGATAAAGCTTTATCTAACATAAATGATATAGAAAATATTAAATAAGTTTTATGAAAAAAATTTTTTTTACAATTTTTATAAGTATAATTTTTCTAGAACCATCGAATTTACTTAACAAAGTTAATGCAAAAGAAATAACAAATCTTCAATGGAAAAAAAGTGTAGCAAAAGGTAAGAAACTTAATAAGTTTAGAGAAACTGTTATCTCTCCAGCTTTAGGGGAAAAAGCTTGGAAGATAACATTATTACCCAGAGATTGTGGTAGGGATCAAGAGGGTGATTATTCTGATTGTACAAATAATGGAAGAGATGCTGTGGTTGGACATGGAGGAGGAGATCGAGCGAGAAGTGAGTATTCAGCAAAACCGAGATATACAGGAGAGAAATGGATTTCAGTAAGTATTTTTATCCCAAAAGATTTTAAAACAGTTGAACCTGTCAGCACTTCTCTTTTTCAGATATATGAATGGGGAAATACCAATCAACAAAGACATCCTAGGATGATGCTTAGAGTTAAAAGAGGTAATTTAGAGCCTAGATATTTTGCTGTAAATGGAATGGACTCCCAAGGATTGATATATAAAGATTTAAAAATTGATGATATGAGAGATAAATGGACGACCATAATATTTCATACCAAAATGTCTAAAGATCCAGACAAAGGATTTATTAAGATGTATGTCGATGACGTTCTTTACAACGATTACAAAGGAAGAACAGGTTATGGTGGGAAATTTTATAATAAATTTGGTATTTATCATAGTTGGATTAGTAGATGGAAAGATGAAATTCATGGAGAATATCCAACACAAGTTGTTTACTATGATAATCTCTTTAGAACAAACAGCAAAGAAAAACTCTTAAAATTAATTCAAAAATAATTATTTATTTAAAAAAATTAGTTTCAATACCTTTTACATTTGTTTTAATAAAAAAAATATTTCCCGAATCTTTTTCAGGTTGATTAAATTTATTGGTTTTTCTTGCTGATGTAATAAATAAAGTATTCAGATTTTTTCCACCAAAACAAACACTAGTAGGTCTAGAAATTGGCAATTTAATTATTTTGTCTATTTTTCCATTCTTTTTAAATCGAATAATGCAACTACCATCCCAGCAAGCGACCCAAACAAAACCCATACTATCAACACATAATCCATCAGGTTTTCCATTTTGAGAAGGGATACGGGCAAATATCTTTTTTTTACTTATTTTTCCATCTTTCATTTCATAATTAAAAATATAAATTTTTCGTTTATCACTAGCTACAAAATAAAACCTTTTTTTACATGGACTCCAATCAATACCATTTCCAATAATAAAATTTCCTAAAAGTTTTTTTGGTGAATTAATTTTTTGAAAAAAAAACAAATTTCCAGATTTTGAAACCTCATGTTCATCCATTGTAGAAGCCCACAGTCTTCCTTGGCTATCTATTGAAGCATCGTTGAATCTATTATTTTTTTTATGCTTTATAGATATTAACTTCTTGCAAAAAATTTTGTTTTTTTTAATCTTTATTTGAAATACTTTATTTTTTCCACACGATATCCAACTATTATTTCTTGAAGGCAAAAAATTGCTTATCATTTGTTTTGATTTAAATTTTCTGATTCTTTTCTTATTTTTATAAATAAAAATATTTTGATTAAGTATGTCGACAAACGAAAATTCTTTTGTGCGATGATTCCATACTGGTCCTTCCGCCAATAAAGCTTTACACTTTATTAAAGTTTTTGGTTTTGAGTGTATTAGTTTTTTCATTTATTAATTAGAATATATTATATATTTATCCGAAAGATGAAGAATAATAATTTAATAATTGTTGGATTGGGCTCTATTGGAGCAAATTTAGCTCAATTCTTATTAAGCTGTAATTACAATGTTTCAGTTTGGGATAAAGATTTATCAAAACTAAAAAATTTTTCGAAAAGAAATAAAATTAAATTTAAGAATAAATTTTCTAAAAATCTTTTTAAAAATAATATTGTTATATTGACTATTAACGCAGGTAAAAACGTAGATAACTTTATTTTAAAAAATTTAAAATTTTTGAAAAAAATTAAATATCTGATTGATCTAGGCAACAACCATCCAGATGATACTTTACGAAGATTTAATTTTTTAAAAAAGAATAAGATTATTTATATTAATCCAGGATTCTCAGGTGGTATTGAAGGTGCTAAAGGCAAAGCTTCTTTGATGTTGAGTTGTAATAAAAGACAATTGAAATATTTGAATGACCTTTTTTTAGATATTTCTGGAAATAAAATAAAATCAATTAAATTAGTTGGAAAAAAACCACAAGCAGGAAATTATGTTAAAATAATTCATAATTCAATTGAATATGCGATACTACAAAGTTTTGCTGATTATTATCTAATACTCAAGAAATTTATAAAATGTTCTGACCATAAAATATTAAAAGAAATATTATTTTTAGAAAAGAAATTTAACAATTTTCATTTATTAGATATATTTAAAGAAATTATTATAAAAAAAATAAATTTAAAAAAAATAATTGACAAAGTTGAAGATAATAACACTGGTGCTTGGGCTGCCCAAATGTGTATGAAATATAAATTTCCAGCACAAATATTACACGCCTCAGTCGATGCGAGATATTTGTCAAAATCAGACAAGTTTACAAAACCTTTTAATAATAAAATTTCTTACTTAAATATAAGAACTTTAACAGAATCTTTAATTTTAATTATTAAATTTAGTTATATTCAGGGTTTTGGTCTGTTAAATGAAATAAACAAAAAAGAAAAACTTGGACTTAATCTAAACAACATAATTTTAAATTGGAAATTTAATAGTATCATTAGATCAAATTTATTAGCAAATTTTTCAAAATACATAAAAAAAAAACAAATTTAATTTAAGTTTTGTATACAAAAGAATTTTTTCACAAAAAAAATTAAATATGCTTTTGAAAACCTTGAGAGAATTGTCTTTAAATAACTTATATCCATCAACTTTTGTATCTGTAGGAGTGTGGATATTCCATAATCAAAAATTACATTTTAGCTCTTTTTCATTAGTACAAAAAATGAGAAATATTTTTGGTAATCATAAAATTAAGATTAAAAATTGAATTTTTATGTATTTTTTTTTAGTCGGACCAGCAGGAAGTGGGAAGTCCACGATTGGAGAGAAATTTAATCGATTGAAATTGTTTAGGTATATTGAAGGGGATAAATTTCACTCAAAAATGAATATAAAAAAAATGATTAATGGAAAAGCTTTAACATATAAAGATAGAAAACCATGGTTAAATAAAATTAATTTTTTTTTAAGATCAAAAAAAGATACAAAGATTAATTATGTTATTTCTTGTTCGGCATTAAAAAAATCTTATAGAAGTTTACTTTCAAAAAAACTAGATAATTGCTATTTTTTTTACCTCAAATGTAGTGATAAAGAATTATTTATTCGAAATTCAAGGCGTAATCATTTTTTTCCAATATCTTTATTAAATAATCAAATTAAAAATTTTGAGTTTTCAAAAGATCTCATTATTATCAAGTCTACTTCCAATATTAATAAAGTTTATTTAATTACTAAAAAAAAATTCTTTAATCTTCTTAACAAAAAATCATAATTCTATGTTCCTATTTTAGGTAAGGAATAAAAATCAGCGGTATCTATTTTAGAAGAATATTGTCTTCTCATATTCCATTTTTTATGAACCCCAGCGCTTGCAAGACTCAAAGTGGATCTGCCATATCTATAATTAGTGTTATCTATTGACCTCATTAAACTTTTTATTTTTTCGTCTTTTTCAGATGAAAATAAATTTTTTCTACCATCGTCATTACGTAGTCCTGTCAGCATCACGCCTGCTTTTTGATAACGATAACCATTTTTGAATATGTTTTCTAGTATTGCAACTGCAGTCTTAACAGTTTCAATACTATTGTTTGTTGCAATAGGAAAATCAACTGTTTTAGCATTTGAATAATAACCATAGTCTCTCTGAAAAGGACTGGTTCGAACAAAAACTGTAATTGCTTTTGCAACTAAAGATTCTGATCTAATTTTTTCAGATGCATTCAAGCAGTAATTAGCAACTGCTTCTTTTAATTCTTGAAATTTTTCAATTCTTTTACCAAATGATCTTGAAACTACACAGCTCTTTCTTTTAGTTTGGGTAGTTTCTAAATTTATACAAGGTATTCCTCTAAGTTCCATTGCTGTTCTAGAACTTAAAACATTAGAGCATTTTTTGATCCAGGTATTAGATTTATTCTTAAGTTGTTTAGCATTATAAACACCATTTTTTTGATAGAATTTTGTTAGCTGCCTACCAACACCCCATATGTCATTTATTTCAACTTTTTCTAAAATAGGGTCTAAATTTTCTATTCCAATTAAACTAGTAACACCTGATTGTTTTTTCTTTGCAATATGATTTGCAACTTTGCTCAAAGTTTTAGTTTTAGCAATCCCAATACTCGTTGGAATGCCAGTCCATTGTAAAACTGTTTCTCTAATTTCTCTACCAACTTTTTCAACTTCAGAATCTGGAAAATTGGATAAATCTATAAATGCTTCATCGATAGAATACACTTCTATTTCAGTATTAAATCTTTTAAGTGTTCTCATTACTCTTCTAGATAAATCACCATATAAAGAATAATTTGATGAAAAAACCTCAACTTTATTTTTAACAATAATATCTTTTGCTTTAAAATAAGGTTCACCCATTTTAATCCCCAAAGCTTTTGCTTCATTGGATCTAGAAATAATACAACCATCATTATTTGATAGTACAACTACAGGTTTTTTTCTTATTTTTGGATTGAATAATCTTTCACATGAAACATAGAAAGAGTTACAATCAACTAAGCCTATTTTTTTAGTACGTTGAATGGATGACATAAGTCACAACCCCCCAAATAAAGACATCTTCTTCTTCGTTAATCAAAATTCTATTAGAAAAATCCTTAGAGCCTGAGGATAGAAATTTTTTATCTCTTTCTTGAACTAAAGTTTTAACTACAAGCTCGTCATGAACATTTGCAATAACGGTTGAAAAGTTTTTTGGCTTCAAACTTTTGTCGACAACTAATAAATCCCCATCATTAATCCCAACATCAACCATAGATTTTCCCTGTACTCGGATGATGAAAGTGGCAGGAACATTTTTGATTAAATGCATGTTTAGATCAATATCTTCTTCGATATAATCAGTGGCAGGCGATGGAAAACCAGCGCCAGCTTTATGCAGATAATAAGGAATAGTCAGCTTCATGTTCTTGTTTTGTTCTTATTTGTAGCGCAGTTATACAATGCAGTCAATAGGTTGTATTTTGAGTCCGTAATTGAATCAAAACTGAATCAAAACGTGAACATCGAAACTATATTTTGTATGCTTGTGGATAACTTCAACCAAGGATAGTTTAATTTAACATCAATATGAAAAAATTTTTAGGGATAGCAATTATAACTTTCATTCTTTCAACTGAAAATATTCGTGCAGATACAGCAACATGCTTTGCAGGAGAATGTGAATTTTTTCCAGGCATTTGGTATGAATATGCAGAAACATTATGTATGGATAATTTAATGATGGAAGAGGTAGACCAAGGTCCTTTAGGTTTTACAATTGTTGAAACTGGTGAATATTGTATGGTCTATAATGAACGTTAAGAAGTAAATGAAAAAATTAGTATGTCATTGTGGTGCTGTAGAGGCAGAAATTAATTTAGACGGAGATTTAGCTAAAGTATTAAAATGTAATTGTTCTATTTGTAAAAGAAAAGGAGCAATTATGTCGATGGTAAAAAATGAAAATTTTAAAATTACTAAAGGTGAAGATAAATTAAAACTTTATCAATTTCATTCAAAAGTAGCCAAACATTACTTTTGTTCTGATTGTGGAATTTACACACACCATAATCCAAGGATCAATCCGGCAATGACAGGATTTAATGTTGGTTGTATAGATGAAATAAATACCTTCGATTTGAAAGAAGTTCCAGTAAACGATGGTCAAAATCATCCATTGGATAAAAAATAATTTTCATGAAACAATTCAGCTTGTGCTTTGGTAGGGTAAAAAAAGATTGTCTAAAGTTTATTAAATCTCAAGAAACAAAAACAGATAAATTTAAAAATAAGGAACGAATGATAAAGTCTTTCTTAATTCCATTATGTTTTTGGATCAGTAAAAAAGCTGAAAAAAAAAGACCTTATTTTGTGGGTCTAGCAGGAGGTCAAGGCACTGGCAAAACCACAATTAGTTCACTCATTAAAATAATTTTAATAAAGTACTTTAAATTAAAAGTTTTCAAAATTTCTATAGATGATTTTTATAAAACAAGAAAAGAGAGAATAAATTTATCAAGCAAAGTCCACCAATTGCTTTTAACTAGAGGAGTGCCAGGAACACATGATATTAATATGATGTTAAGTTTTTTTAGAAAGGCAAAGAGTAGAAAATTTAAAAGGCTTAAATTGCCTACATTTAATAAAGCAATGGATGACCGATTTAACAAAAAAAATTGGTATGATTTAAAAGTAAGACCTGACGTAATTATTTTTGAAGGTTGGTGTGTTGGTGCAAAATCAGAAAAAAATAATACTTTAAAAAAAAACATCAATTCTCTTGAAAAAACTAGAGATCAAAACCAAATTTGGAGAAAATACGTAAACAAGCAATTGAAATCAAAATACAAAAACTTATATTCCCAACTTAATTGTTTAATTTATTTAAGAGCGAAAAATTTTAGTTTACTTCAGAAGTGGAGATTGAAACAAGAAAGAAAACTTTGGTTAAAAAGTAAATTAAAATCGAATTTAAAAATTATGAGTAGAGAAGATGTCATCAATTTTATGCAGACATATCAAAGAATAACCCAGAATATGTTTAGAGATATGCCTAAGTATGCATCTATAATTTTTAATCTAAATAGTAACCATCAGATCAAATCTGCAGTATATAAAAACAAATGAAAAAAATAATTTCAATTTTTTTAGGGGCATTCTTTTTATTACCTAAAGTTAATGCAGAAATCTTTTCTGGTGCGTTATCAAAAGCATATAAAAATAACTCAGAACTGAACGCTGAAAGAGAAAATATTAATGTTTCTGAGCAAGATCTAAATATTTCACGTGGATCTTATTTACCAACCATTACGCTTGAGGGAACTGAAAGTCAGGAAGATACCAATAAACTTACCAATCAAGGTGGGGGAGACGCATCGATTAGTGATGTGGATCCGTCAACAAGATCAGTTTCAATTACTCAAACTTTGATAGATTTTGGAAGAGGTGCAGATCTTGCAAAAAATAAGATAGGTATTGATCTTGCAAAAGCAAAATTATTAAAAAAAGAGCAAGACATCTTATATAAAGCTACCGAGGCTTATACTGGGTTAATTTCGGCAAATGAAAAGTTGGAAATTAATAGAGCCAACGTTGAGCTTTTAAGCAGACAAGTTGAAACTGATAGAATTAGACTTAGCAGAGGTCAAATTTCTTTATCAGATGTTTCTCAATCAGAGTCCTCATTAGCAGGCGCTGAAGCTCAATTTATTAAAGCACAAAATGATTTATTAACTAGTAAATTAAATTATGAAAATATAATAGGCAGCATTAATGATGTGGAATTATTGGATAAAAGTTCAATTACTAATTACAAACTTCCAGGAGATCTTAGTTCAGCAATTGAGCTTTCAAAGAAAAATAATCCTGATTTAATAATTGCAAAGTTAGAGTACGAACAATCTAGTAAAGATAAATCAATAGCTAAATCTGATTTAGCACCTACAGCGAAATTATCTTTTGAAAGATCATATACTCAAGATTTAAATACAACATATGATGAGAGAGAAAAAGATACTGTTAAAGCAACTGTTTCGTGGCCTTTTTTTTCAGGTGGCAAAAACATCGCTAAATATAAAAAAAATCAAAGTTTAGAAAATAGAAAAAGATTGATTTTAGATAGTGCTGTAAAACAAAATCAAACTGATGTCGCTAGCGCCTGGTCTAATTATCAATCTAATAGAAGTTTACTTAATTCTGTTCAATCCCAAGTTAAAGCTGCTGAAATTGCTAATGAAGGAATTACAGCCGAATATAATAGTGGCGCAGGAAGAACAACTTTAGAGGTCATTCAATCCAACTCATTACTTTTGAATGCTCAAATTTCTTTGGCAGATTCTGAGAGAAATTACATTTTATCCCAGTTTAATTTGTTAAAGTCCTTAGGATTGCTAAATAGTGATTATCTAAAAATAAGATAATTATTGGTTTTTTGAGGAAAAATAAAATATCTTGCCAATGAGAACAAAATGTGTACATTTATTTTATGATTCGAGTGTTAAAAAAAGTAAGAAATGAGGCAAAAAATGACAAAAAATAACTTAAAAGTAGTTAAATCTACAAAAGATCAAGAATTGGATATTAAAGAAAAAAATAAAGCATTAGATGCTGCGATTAGCCAGATAACTGACAATTTTGGAAAAGGTTCAGTTATGAAGCTGGGCGAAAAAAGAGCGATGGATATCGAGTCGATATCTACAGGTTCTTTAAGTTTAGATTTAGCTTTAGGAATAGGTGGTTTACCTAAAGGAAGAATTATTGAAGTTTATGGACCAGAGAGTTCTGGAAAAACAACATTAGCATTACAAGTAGTTGCTGAAGCTCAAAAGGCGGGTGGAATTTGTGCATTCGTTGATGCGGAGCATGCTTTAGATCCAGTCTATGCAAAAAAATTAGGAGTGAATACTGAAGAGCTTTTAATTTCTCAACCAGATGCAGGTGAGCAAGCTTTAGAAATCGCTGATACGTTAGTAAAATCAGGCTCTATTTCAGTTATCGTAATTGACTCTGTTGCAGCTTTAACTCCAAAAGCTGAAATTGAAGGTGAGATGGGTGATCATCATGTTGGTCTTCAATCAAGATTAATGAGTCAGGCTTTAAGAAAATTAACTGGTTCAATTTCAAATACAAACACAATGATGATTTTTATTAACCAAATTAGAATGAAAATTGGAGTTATGTTTGGAAGTCCAGAAACAACATCAGGTGGAAATGCGTTGAAGTTTTATTCATCTGTAAGAATGGATATTAGAAGAATTGGTGCTATCAAAGATAAAGATGAAATTATCGGCAATACTACAAGAGTAAAAGTAGTTAAGAATAAAGTTGCACCACCATTTAAAGTTGTTGAGTTTGACTTAATGTATGGCAGAGGAATTAGCAAAATGGGTGAATTAGTTGACCTAGGTGCTAAAGCTGACATTATTGAAAAATCAGGAGCATGGTATGCTTATAAGGGTGAAAAAATAGGTCAAGGTAGAGAAAATGCAAAAACTTACCTTGCTCAAAATCCTAAAGTTGCTGCAGAAATAGAAATGGCAATTAGAGAAAAAGCAGGTGTGATTTCAAAGAAAATTGAAGGAAATCCATTAAGCCCTGAAAAAATTGAAAAAGAGAAGAAGGTAGCTGAAAAAGAAGAGGCTGCAAAAGAAGCTACTCCTTCTAAAAAGAACTAAAATTAAAGGTCATCTTTAAATTATAAAAGGCGCTTGTTATAAGCGCCTTCCCCCCCTTTATCCCTAACTAGACATAGAATAAAAAAGCTGTATTTTAAAGTATGGCGGATAAATCATTAAATGAAATAAGAAGTACGTTCTTAAAATATTTTGAAAAGAATGATCATAAGATTGTTGAGTCTAGCAATTTAGTTCCAAATAATGATCCGACACTAATGTTTGCTAATTCTGGAATGGTTCAGTTCAAGAACGTATTTACTGGTTTAGAAAAAAGAGATTATCAAAGAGCAACCACTTCTCAAAAATGTGTCAGAGCAGGAGGTAAGCATAATGATTTAGAAAATGTTGGTTACACTCCAAGACATCATACTTTTTTTGAAATGTTGGGAAATTTTTCTTTTGGGGACTATTTTAAAGAAAGAGGAATTGAACTTGCATGGAATTTAATTACTAAAGATTTTGGTTTAGATAAAAATAGACTTTATGTAACAGTTTTTCATGAAGATGATGAAGCCTTCAATTTTTGGAAGAAAATAGCGGGTTTTAGCGATGACAGAATTATCAGAATTTCGACATCAGATAATTTCTGGTCAATGGGTGAGACAGGTCCTTGTGGACCTTGCTCAGAAATATTCTACGATCATGGTGATCATTTAAAAGGTGGTTTACCAGGAACAAAAGATCAAGATGGAGATCGTTTTATTGAAATTTGGAACTTGGTATTTATGCAATACGAACAAGTTTCAAAAGATAAAAGAGTAGATTTACCCAAACCATCCGTAGATACCGGAATGGGATTGGAGAGAATAGCTGCTCTTTTACAAGGCACACACGACAATTATCAAACTGATCATTTTAAGAAATTAATAAGTTCGATATCAGATGTAACTAAAGTTAAACAAGCTGATAATAATATATCGAGTTTCAGGGTAATTGCTGATCACTTAAGAGCAAGTTCTTTTCTTTTAGCTGAAGGTGTTCTACCATCCAATGAGGGTCGTGGATATGTTTTAAGAAGAATTATGAGAAGAGGTATGAGGCATTCTCATTTATTAGGATCAAAAGAACCTATTTTTTACAAAATTTTTGAATCTTTAAAAAATGAAATGTCTGGAAATTACCCAGAGTTAGAGCGATCTGAATCTTTGATAACAGAAACATTAAAAATGGAAGAAGAAAAATTTTTAGTTTTACTTGATCGAGGAATTAAAATTCTAAATGATGAAATTTCCAAAATTGATAAAGTGTTATCAGGTGAAGTAGCTTTTAAATTATATGACACTTATGGTTTTCCATTAGATCTCACAGAAGATATTTTAAAAAATAAATCATTAAAGGTTGACCATCAAAAATTTGATGAGTTGATGAAAAAAAGCAAAGAACTTGCAAAAAAGAATTGGAAAGGATCCGGGGACAGCTCAGAGGAAGCAATTTGGTTTTCAATCAAAGATAAAACTGGTCCTACAGAATTTTTGGGTTACGAGTCTAATCAATCTGAGGGAGTAGTATTAAATCTAATTAAAAACAATCAGGAATCACAATCATTAGCTACTGGAGAAGAAGGAATGATTATAACTAATCAAACTCCTTTTTATGGTGAGTCAGGAGGACAACTCGGAGATAAAGGCACAATAGTCTCTGGCAATTCAGTTTTTGAAGTTGAGGATACACAAAAAAAACTTGGAGATTTATTTGTTCATTATGGATTAGTTAAAACCGGAGAAATAAAAATTAACGATGTTGTTGAAATGAAAATTGATGTTGAGAGAAGAAACAATTTAAAAGCTTATCATTCTGCAACTCACTTACTTCATGAGTCTTTAAGAAGAACTTTAGGTAAGCACGTGATGCAAAAAGGATCATTAGTTGCACCAGATCGTTTGAGGTTTGACTTTAGTCACATGAAACCGATTTCTAATGAGGAATTAGAGACAATAGATAAATTAGTTAACGAATACGTTCAAAATGGTTCTGAAGTGACCACAAGAATTATGACACCTAAAACTGCAATAGAAAAGGGAGCGCTTGCTTTTTTTGGTGAAAAATATGGTGAAGAAGTTCGTGTCGTTTCAATGGGTAAAGAAAAAGATGCTTATTTTTCAACGGAATTATGCGGTGGAACACATGTAAAAAACACTGGAGATATTGGAAAATTTAAAACAGTCAGTCAATCATCTATTGCTGCAGGAGTAAGAAGAGTTGAAGCTCTAAGAGATAAACAGCTTGAAGATTTTATTAAGAATAAAGAAAAGCTCTCAACTTTATCTGTACAAAAAGATGAGGAGACTATCAAAAATTTGTCATCACAAATAATCAAACTTGGAGGTAAACCGAAGGTTGATAATAAAGATTTAAAAGAAATTATAAAAAATCTTTCAAAACAACTTGAACAATTAAATGTTAATTCAGTTCTTCAAGATAAAACAAAAAATATTATTAATGATCAAAAAATAAAAGATATAAAAGTTCGATTTCAAAAAGTTCAAGATTTACCTCCTAAAGATTTGAGAAAATTAGTTGATAATGGAAAAAAAGAACTTGGTGATGGGATTATAATTGTCTTTGCAAGTAGTGAAGATAAAGTTGGTTTAGGAGTTGGTGTTACTGAAAAGCTAGTTAATAAATATGATGCTGTAAAATTTGCAAAATTAGGTTCAGAAATTATTGGTGGCAAAGGTGGGGGTGGCCGAAAAGATTTTGCCCAAGCAGGGGGACAGGATAAAGACAAAATTGATGAGGCTTTTGAAAAACTAAAGTCTTTAATTTAGCTTCTGTTTAAGATTGTTATCAATTACATCCAGAAATTGATTGGTTGTTAAATATTTGCTTGAAGGTCCAACCAATATTGCAAGATCTTTTGTCATGGAACCATTTTCAACACTTTCAATACAAACTTTTTCAATTGTATTTGCAAATTTGATAAGTTCGTCATTACCATCAAGTTTTCCTCTATGTGCCAATCCTCTTGTCCATGCAAAAATTGAGGCAATTGGATTTGTGGAAGTTTCTTTACCTTGTTGGTGCATTCTATAATGTCTGGTTACTGTTCCGTGAGCTGCTTCTGCCTCCATTATTTTTCCATCAGGTGTAAGCAGTGTACTGGTCATTAAACCAAGTGAACCATATCCTTGAGCCATGGTATCTGATTGAACATCACCATCATAATTTTTACATGCCCATATATACTTACCGCTCCATTTCATTGCACATGCTACCATGTCATCAATTAATCTGTGTTCGTAAGTAATTTTTGCATCCTCAAATTTTTTCTTGAATTCTTTATTATAGACCTCTTCAAATATATCTTTAAATCTTCCATCATATTTTTTTAGAATTGTATTTTTAGTTGATAAGTAAACTGGCCAATTCTTAATTAATCCATAACTAAAACAGGATCTTGCGAAATCCTCGATTGATTTATCTAAATTATACATTGAGAGTGCAACTCCTGGACCAGTAAAATTAAATACTTCATATTTAATTTCATCTTTACCATCTTCAGAGGTCCATTTTACTTCCATCTTACCTTTACCAGGCACTTTGAAATCTGTTGCTCTATATTGATCACCAAATGCATGTCTCCCGATCACTACTGGATCGGACCATGATGGTACAAGTTTTGGAATGTTAGAACAAATTATGGGTTCTCTAAATACAGTTCCTCCAATGATATTTCTGATAGTTCCGTTTGGAGATCTCCACATTTTTTTTAATTTAAACTCTTCAACTCGTGCTTCATCTGGAGTGATGGTTGCACATTTGATACCGACACCAATTTTTTTAATTGCATTAGCAGAGTCGATAGTGATTTGATCATCAGAGTCATCTCTACTTTTCATTCCTAAATCGTAATATTCAATGCCAAGATCTAAATACGGAAGTATCAATTTTTTCTTGATAAATTCCCAGATTATTCTGGTCATTTCATCGCCATCTAACTCTACTATTGGGTTTTTAACGCTAATTTTGCTCACTTATATTTTTATCTTAATAATTGAATTTCGCGATTTTATATACATATTAATGACAAATTATCAAATAGAAGAATATGTTTAGTAAGATATTTCCAAAAATTCACGCTGAAGGTTATAAATTTTTAGTTATAGCCGGAATAATCACAATAGTATTTTATATTTTTAGTAATTTCTTAGGTCTTGTTGGTTTAGTTTTGACTATTTGGGTTTATTATTTTTTTAGAGATCCAGAGAGAGTTATTATAGATGATGATAATTATCTTGTTAGTCCAGCAGATGGTGAGGTGATCAAAGTTGAAGAAGTTGATGGGCCTAAAGAACTTAGTCTAGAGAATAAAAAATTTAAAAAGATTAGTGTTTTCATGAATGTTTTTGATTGTCATGTAAACAGAACTCCATGTGCAGGAAAGATTGAGGAAATCTTATATAAGCCAGGAAAGTTTGTAAATGCTTCATTAGATAAAGCAAGTGAGGATAATGAAAGAAATTACTTTAAAATTAAAGACCCTCACAACAATGATATTATAGTTGTTCAGATAGCTGGATTAGTTGCACGAAGAATAGTTTGTGAGTCTAATAAAGATCAAGAGTTGAAACAAGGAGATCGTATTGGCATGATACGATTTGGTAGTAGAGCTGATATCTATTATGAAAATTATGAGCCGCTTGTGAAAGTTGGTCAAAAAGCTATTTCAGGTGAGACACTACTTGCAAAAAAATAATATGGAACAAAAAAAACCAAATCTTAAAATTGTAGTGGATAAAAAAAACGCAAGAATGATTTTACCAAATATGTTAACCCTGATGGGCGTATGTATTGGGTTAAGTTCAATTCGATTTGCTTTGGATGGAAGATTTGAAATAGCAATTATTGCAATAATTTTTGCTGCTTTGATTGATGGCTTAGATGGAAGAATAGCAAGACTTATAAAGGGAACCTCAAAAGTTGGAAAAGAATTAGACTCTTTGACGGATGTAATAAGTTTTGGGGTTGCTCCAGCATTCATTATGTATTTCTGGAAATTAAATACCCTAGGTCGATTTGGATGGTTACTATGTTTAGTTTACGTAATTTGTGTTGCTTTAAGATTAGCAAGGTTTAATGTTAATTCTAATCAGGAACCTTCCTGGAAAGATAACTTTTTTGAAGGAGTACCTTCTCCAGCAGGTGCTATATTATTATTAACTCCATTAATAATAAGCCTGAGTGGTTTTGATTATATTGAACTAAATTTTAATATCATTGTTCCAATATTTTTTGTAGCAACATCATTGCTTCTGATTAGTAAATTTCCGAGTTATTCATTTAAAAAAATTGTTATACCAAGAAGGACAACAATATTTTTATTATTTGGTATAGTTCTATTTTTTGGACTATTGTTAGTTTATACATTTAATGTAATTGCAATAAGTTCTTTAGTTTATGTGCTTTTATTACCAATTAGTTTTTTTCATTTTCAAAAATTAAAAAAACAACATGAAAATGACAAAATTCAAGAAGATGATGATCTTGAAGACATACTTTAATGAAAAAAAACACAATAGTTTCTCTTGCTGATGCTAACTATTTTCCTTTATTAGAGGAATTAATTAATTCTATAAAAAGATTCAAAGAAAGTGAAAATGTTGCGATCTGTATTTTAGATGCAGGCTTAAACAAAGATCAAAAAGAAAAATTATCTACTAAAGTAGATGAAATTAAATCTGCAGAGTGGGATATTGAAGTTACTCAATCTAAAGTTAAAGAAAAGGAATGGCTTAAAAGCCAAGTTTCAAGAGCATTTTTACCTAAATATTTTCCAAACTATGAAAAATATTTGTGGATTGATTGTGATGCTTGGGTAAATGACTGGAGTTCTGTTGAGCTTTATTTTCAAGCTTGCGAAAATGGTAAGTTGGGTATTACACAAACAATAGGACCAGGTTACAAAATCACCTCAAAAGTAAATTGGTTATTTGGAAAATTAGCAATAATTAAATCCCAGAATTTTAAACATGCAATAAAATCAAAAATTGGTACTGACAAAGCTAGAAAACTTGCTTTTGCTCCACATATTAATATTGGCGTGTTTTCTTTAGAAAAAAACTCAAAAGGGTGGAGCTTGTGGCAAAACAATTTATCAGAAACACTAAAAGCTGGGAATATTTTTGGTTCTGAGGGATTAGCAATTAACATGTCAGTTTATATTGATGATCTTGAAACAGAATTTTTACCTTTAAATTGTAATTGGATCGCTAGCAATCTTTTACCGAAATATGATGAAAATCAAAAAACATTTGTAGAACCTTATCTTCCAAATTACAAAATAGGTATAATGCATCTTGCAGCTGGAATATGGAAAGATGGTAAAGATATGCGAGTAGATAAAAGTATAAAGATAGAATTAGAAACCTTAGATAATAAAAAGATTAATAAAAGTTTAAGATTTGATATTTAGTTGAAAAAAAATAAAATTTCAAAAAATTGGATTAATAAACAAAGAAGAGATACTTATGTTCGTCAATCTAAAGTGGATGGTTATAGAGCTAGATCTGCATATAAATTGATTGAAATTGATGAAAAGTTTAAAGTTTTTAAGGGTGGAATTTCTGTAATAGATATTGGTGCTGCACCAGGAAGTTGGTCTCAATATGCTTCGAAGGTTGTAAAAAATGGAACAATTATCTCGATAGATTTAAAAAAAATGGAAAAAATTAAAAACACTATTCAAATTGAAGGTGATTTCACAGAGCACAATATTCAAGAGAAAATAAAAAAAAATCTTAACAATCCAATTGATGTGGTTATATCTGATATGGCAGTAAATACGACTGGAATAAAAGATGTTGATGCAATCCAAACTGGAGAGTTATGTAAAGAGGCGATGGTATTTTCAAAAGATGTAATATCTGAAAAGGGTATTTTTATTGCTAAAATATTTATGGGCAGATCTTTTAATGAAATTGTCGCACTAGGAAAAAAAATTTTTAAGGAAGTAAAGGTTTTTAAACCTAAGTCGAGTCGTAAAGACTCTAAAGAGAGTTTTATTATTTGCAAAAATCTTAGATAGACACTTTTAATTTAAAAGGAATCATATATAAAGGATTATGGTTCCTATAAAAGAAGCACTTACCTTTGATGATGTAACTTTAGTTCCTAAGTACTCTGAAATATTACCCTCAGAGGTTGATACGAGTATAAAGTTAACAGACTCATTAAAACTTAAAATTCCACTTTTATCTTCAGCAATGGATACTGTAACCGAAAGCAAAATGGCTATTGCTATTGCAAAAGCTGGAGGACTAGGAATAATCCACAGAAATTTAGATATCAAAAAACAAGTTCTTGAAGTTAGGAAAGTAAAAAAACAAAAATTACTAGCAGGTGCAGCTGTGGGAGCAGGACCTAATGAGTTCAAAAGAGCTGAAGTACTATTAAAAGAAAAATTGGATATGATTGTTGTGGACACTGCTCACGGACATACCAAAAAAGTTTCTGAAATAATTAGATTTATCAAAAAAATTAAAAATAAAAAAACAGCTCTGTGTGCAGGAAATATAGCAACACCTGATGCAGCTAAATTTTTACTTAAATTAGGCGTTGATGTAATTAAGGTTGGGATTGGTCCCGGTTCTATCTGCACAACTAGGTTGGTTGCAGGTATTGGAGTTCCTCAATTAAGCGCAATATTAAATGTGAGAAATGGCATAAAGAATAAAAATGTAAAAATTATTTCTGATGGAGGGATAAAATACTCAGGTGACCTCGCTAAAGCTTTTGCTGCTGGTGCTGATGCAGTAATGATAGGTTCATTGTTTGCAGGAACTGATGAAACGCCAGGTAAACTCATTAAAAAAAATGGTAAATTATTTAAAAGTTTTAGAGGCATGGGCTCAGTCGGAGCGATGAACAAAGGCTCAGCTGATCGATATTTTCAAAAAAAACAAAAAGACAGCTCAAAGTATGTGCCTGAGGGAGTAGAAGGATTAGCAAAATATAAAGGTAAAGTTGATAAAGTTATTTTTAAATTAGTTGGTGGATTAAGATCGTCTATGGGTTATCTTGGTTCCAAACAGATAAAATATTTAAGATATAAACCGCAATTTGTTAAAATTACAAAAGCTGGATTTTATGAAAGTATGGTCCATAATGTCGATATCGTTAAAAGTGATAGTAAATACTGATGACAAAAATATTTAAGTTAATTTCTTTATTTTATTTAATAATCAATAGCATGAGTATTGCTATAGCGGATGAAAATTTTTTTAATAAAGGTTTAAAATTATTTAAAGATAAAAAATATGAGGATGCTAGGTTTATGTTTGAAAGAGGTATAGTATTTAATCCTAAAGATTCAAATTCTTATCTTTATTTAGCAAAAATTTACAACATTCAAGAAGATCAAGACAAAGAAGAAAAAAATTTGGAAGCAACATTATTAATTGAACCTAAAAACGAGGAAGCAATATTAATGTCTATGAAAATAGCTTTGGAGAGATCTAATTATTCAAAAGTTAAAGACTTATCTAATACTTTTTCTAAGGTTTGCAAAAAACTATGTGATAAAAATAAAGAAATTTTAGACACCCTTGCAAATATAGAGCCCAAAAGAAATGAGTCTTAATAAGAATTTGAACAAAATCTTAATAATAGATTTTGGTTCACAATTTACTCAGTTAATAGCCAGGCGAATAAGAGAGTCAGGAGTTTATTCCGAAATTATAAGTCATAAAAAGGTTAAAAATAAAAATATTGATAATTCAATTAAAGGAATAATTTTATCAGGCGGACCCTTAAATGTTTACCAAATCAATAAATATTCTTTTGATAAAAGGATTATCGAAAATCAAATACCAGTCCTAGGTATTTGTTTTGGTCATCAAATTTTATCAAAACTTAATGGTGGCAGAGTTAAACAATCAAAATATAGAGAGTTTGGATTAGCGAACATTCGCAAAAAGAGGGAAAGTATTTTGACTAAAAAATTCTTTAATAAAAAAAATATTAATAAAGTTTGGATGAGTCACGCTGATCAAGTTTCGAAACTTCCCAAAAATTTTAATGTTATTGCCTCAAGTCAAAACTCGAAATTTGCTATAATTGAAAATAAGAAAAAAAATTTTTATGGTGTCCAGTTTCATCCTGAAGTTACCCATACAGAAAATGGAAAAAAATTAATAAATAATTTTATATTCTTGATATGTAAAATTAAAAAAAATTGGTCATCAAAAGATCAAAAGATTAAATTGATAAAAGATGTTCAAAATTTAGTCGGTAAAAATAAAGTAATATGTGCATTATCAGGTGGAGTTGATAGTAGTGTTGTCGCTCAGTTATTGAATAAAGCAATTGGTAAAAAGTTATTTTGTATCTTCGTTAACACGGGTCTTCTTAGAAAAAATGAGGAAATACAAGTAGTTAAAACTTTTAAAAAAAAATTGAAAATAAATTTAATTTATGTGAATGCAGAGAATGAGTTTTTGAGAAAGCTCAACAATGTTTCTGACCCAGAGAAAAAAAGAAAAATAATTGGAAATTTATTTATCAAAATTTTTGAAAGATACGCTAGAAGAATAAAAAATGTAAAATTTTTAGCACAAGGAACGCTCTATCCAGATCTTATTGAAAGTAAGTCAGTGACTGGAAGTCAAACATCAAAAATCAAATCTCATCATAATGTAGGTGGTTTACCAAAAAAAATGAAACTTAAATTAGTAGAACCATTGAAATTTTTATTTAAAGATGAGGTTAGAAAATTAGGATTAGAATTAAAACTTAGTAAAGAAATTATTTCAAGACATCCGTTCCCAGGACCTGGTCTGGCGATAAGAATGCCTGGCATTATTACTAAAGAAAAAATCAAAATTTTAAAAGAAGCTGACAATTATTTTATTCAAGCTTTAAAAGATCACAATTTATATAATAATATTTGGCAAGCTTATGCTGCATTGCTTCCAGTTAAAACTGTAGGTGTCATGGGTGACAACCGAACTTATGAATACTTATGTTTGTTAAGAGCAATTACATCTGAGGATGGAATGACAGCTGATTTTTATAACTTCAAAAAATCATTTATTCAAATGATTTCAAATAAAATTGTTAATAGCATAAGAGGAGTTAATAGAGTAGTTTATGATGTTACATCTAAACCGCCGAGCACCATTGAGCTTGAATGAAAAAAATAAAAAAAATTATAAATAAAAAAAATAAATCTAAAATTGTTTGTCTTACTGCGTATTCAAAAAATATTGCAGAAGAGGTAGATAAATATGTTGATATTGTGCTAGTGGGAGACTCGCTAGGATCAGTATTGTATAATTATTCAACTACCAGAAAAGTTACTCTAACAGAAATGATCAATCATTCTAAGAGCGTAAGAATGGGGGTAAAAAAAAGTTTAATGGTTGTTGATATGCCATTTAATACCTATTCAACAACAAACGCTGCTCTGAAAAATGCTAAAAAAATAATTAAGGAAACCAACTGTGACGCGGTGAAGTTAGAAGGTGGAAAAAAAATTATCCATCAAATTAAACTATTAACCAAAAACAAGATTCCTGTGATGGGCCATCTTGGATTATTACCCCAATCAACCAAAGGTAAATTTAAATCTAAAGGAAAGACCACTAAAGAGATCAATCAATTAATTAATGATGCTTTATTACTTCAAAATAATGGAGTTTTTGCAATTGTCCTGGAGTGTATAAAAACACCAATAGCAAAACAAATTACAAAAAATTTAAATATCCCAACAATTGGAATTGGTTCATCTGTTCATTGCGATGGTCAGGTTCTTGTTACGGATGATTTAATTGGTCTTAATCAAACAAAAATAAAATTTGTTAAACAATTTCTAAACGTAAAAAAATATATCAAAGCCGGATTAAGAAAATATGCTTCAGAGGTAAGATCTAAGAAATATCCAACTAAAAAACATTCGTATTAAAAATATTTCTTAAATTGTTCGTTGATCGATAAAATTTCTAAGTCTACTAAACCTCCAATTACTAATTGAAGGGCTACTAAAAGAATAAAACCTAAACCAACATAGGCAATCCATAAATGTTTTTGAATATAACTTGCAAGATATGTCGCCATTGCCCCCGTTAAAATAACTGATAAAACCAGTCCAAATATCATAAAGCCAAAATTGCCTTTGGCAGCTCCAACTACACCAATAACATTATCAAAACTGATTGTAATATCTGCAAACAAAACTTTATAAACACTTTGAATATAAGATGGTTCTTTAGATTTTTTTGTTGGCGACTTTACTTTCTTTATTTCAAAAAGATCTTTTCTTAAATCATTAACGATCCAGATTAAAAGTAAACCGCCTAAAATTTTAATAAAATAAAATTTGAACAAGTAAGTTGCAAACAATGCAAAAATAACTTTAAATATTAAAGCACCAGCCACTCCCCATAAAATAATTTGTCTTCTATGTTTTGGAGCAAAGTTTGCAGCAATCAATCCAATGATAATTGCATTATCTGCTGCCAAGATTATATCGATAAAAATAATCTGAACTAATATGAGTGCTTCTTCTAACAAAGTAAGAGCATAGTATAAAATATTTAAAATAATTCAATTAAAAGTAGTATTATTTTTTTATTGATAATTATTTTAATACATAATGAAATAGTCTTAATAAAAATGGAGGACAAATGAAATTCTTAAAATATTTATCAACTATTTTAGTTTCATTAATTTTGTCAATTAATCTTGCAATTGCAGAGAAATGGGACATGGCTCTAGCTTATGGGGCGGGGAACTTTCATTCTGCAAATGCAGCTGAATTCGCAAAAAATGTTACTGAAAAAAGTGGTGGCAAGTTAACAATTGTAACACACCCTGGTGGCTCGTTGTTTAAAGGTGGAGAAATTTTTAGAGCAGTAAGAACAGGTCAAGCTCAAATTGGTGAGAGATTTATGTCAGCTTTAGGAAAAGAAGATCCACTTTTAGAAGTAGACTCTCAACCATTCTTAGCAACGTCTTACGCCGATGCAATGAAATTATATAAAGCGTCAAAAGACGAAATAGTTAGGGGATTAGACGAGAAAGGCTTGGTATTTCTTTATGCTGTGCCGTGGCCAGCACAAGGCTTGTATAGCAAAAAGGAAATTAACTCTGTTGAAGATTTAAAAGGTCTTAAATTTAGAGCTTATAATTCTGCTACCATTAGGATTGCTGAGCTAACAGGAATGGCTCCTACAAAAATAGAGGCTGCTGAAATTAGTCAGGCGTTTTCTACAGGTGCAGTAGAAAGTATGATCACATCACCTACTACAGGTAAAAACTCAAAAATTTGGGAAAATGGTGTGAAATATTTTTATGATATTGCAGCTTGGTTTCCAAAAAATATGATAATTGTGAACAAAGATGCTTGGAATAAATTAGATCAAGCAACTAAAGATCTTGTTATGAAACAAGCAGCTTTAGCTGAAAGAAAAGGTTGGCAATTATCAAAACAAGGTAACGTTGGTGACAAAAAAGCTTTAGCCGATGCTGGTATGGTAGTTGGTAAAGTAAATGCACCACTACAAGCTCATTTTGAAAAAGTTGGAGAGACTATGGCTAAGGAATGGTCTCAAAAAGCTGGTTCAAGAGGAGCTGCTGTTTTATCAAGTTATAAATAATTCAATTCTTAAAATTAAGGCCACTTAAAATTTGAGTGGCCTTAAATTGTTATGTTAAAATCACTAGATAGAAATTTAAATAAACTCTATAAATTTTCAGGTTATGTCGCTGCTTTTTTCTTAATTTTAGTAGCAGTTTTTATTCTTATTGGTATCTCATCGAGAATATTTGGTTTTTATTTAAGAGGTCTTGCTGAGTATTCAGGTTATTGTATGGCTGCTGCATCTTTTTTTGCATTAGCGTACACATTTGTAGAAGGAGGGCATATTCGGATTACACTTTTTTTAGAAAAATTATCGGGTACAAAGAAAAAATTTATTGAAACCTGGTGTTTAAGTATCGCAAGCTTTTTTTCAGGATACCTAGCTTTTTACTTCGTTAAAATGATAATTATTTCCTATAAATTTCAAGAACGAAGTGAAGGGGCAGATGAAATTTTGATTTGGATTCCTCAAACAAGCGTAGCTATTGGATCAACAATTTTTTTTATAAGCGTTTTTCATCAATTTATTTTAACAATCAAAAAGGATTAAATGACCGAAATACTTTTAACAATTTTCTTTATCAGTGTTTTGCTTTTTTTTTTAGGATCTGGAATTTGGGTTGCTATAAGTATGATTGGTGTATCGGCTATTGGCATGATGTTATTTACCTCAAGACCAGTCGGTGATGCGATGGCTACAACGATATGGGGCACATCATCCTCTTGGACACTTACCGCATTGCCACTATTCGTCTGGATGGGTGAGATTTTATTTAGGACAAAGCTCTCTGAAAATTTATTCAAAGGATTATCTCCCTGGATGCAAAAATTACCAGGGGGTTTAATCCATGTTAATGTTGTTGGATGTGCATTATTTGCAGCAATTTCAGGCTCTTCAGCAGCAACTGTTGCAACAGTAGGCAAGATGTCTATTCCTGAACTAAGAAAAAGAAATTATCCAGAAAAAATCTTACTAGGTAGTTTAGCGGGTTCAGGAACATTAGGTTTATTGATACCACCGTCAATTATATTGATTATCTATGGCGTTGCTGTCCAAGAGTCTATAGCAAAATTATTTATTGCTGGGATTATTCCTGGGATAATGATTGCACTAATATTCATGTCTTACGTGATTATTTGGTCTTTAATTAATAAAAAATCTATGCCAAAAATTATTGAGGAGTACTCATTTTTTGAAAAAATAAAAAGATCAAAACAACTTTTGCCAGTAATAATTTTGATATTAGCTGTTATTGGATCGATATATACAGGAATTGCAACAGCTACTGAAGCAGCTTCATTAGGAGTAGTTGGAGCATTAATATTATCTTACTTTCAAAAAAGTTTAACATTAAAAACTTTTAAATCCTCTTTACTTGGAGCAACAAAAACCTCTTGTATGATCGCTTTTATTTTAGCAGGTTCAACATTTTTATCTTTAGCAATGGGGTTCACTGGATTACCAAGAAATCTAGCTCTCTGGATCCAAAATATGGAATTATCTCCATATGTTTTGATATTTGTATTAATGATTTTTTATATAATTTTAGGGATGTTTCTTGATGGTATTTCAGCAGTTGTTTTAACAATGGCAATCATTGAACCCATGATTAGACAGGCAGGTTTTGATATGATTTGGTTTGGTATTTTTTTAGTTATTGTTGTTGAGATGGCACAAATCACCCCTCCTGTTGGTTTTAATTTATTTGTACTTCAAGGTATGGCAAAAAAGATATGGGATACATTGCAAGGAGTGCCTTCCCATTATTCTTATTAATGGTCCTCGCAGTTATATTAGTTGTGATCTTTCCAGAAATAGCTTTATGGATGCCGGAGCAAATGATTAAAAATATAAATTAATATTTTGATTTTTCACCGGCTATGACAGCTTTTAACTGATCA
>CACIGI010000003.1 GCA_902586125.1 uncultured Pelagibacteraceae bacterium
TAGATAACCAATTGCTATGTGAATTTTATTTGTATTACCCACTCCGTGTGCATTATTATGTTCCCAAATAAAAAATAAACTAAAGTTATCATCATAAATAACATCAACACCTACTTCACCATTAATATTGTGTAATGCTCCAGAATTTAATTCAGTATCAAATTTACTTGAGCTATCACTTATGTAAGAATACTTTATGTTAGAAGAGCGGTGTAAATTAGCTTGATATTCAATCTTGCCATGAGCTTTCATTTTATATTTTTTATTGTTTAATTCTTCAACTGAAGCTAGAGATAATCTTAAATTTCTTGACTGAATACTTTGTTTATCAAATCTCATTGCAGTTTTTCCACTTTCAGAATAACTACTTAACAACGTATATCCTAAATCTACTTGAACAGCTGGTATCAAGGTAAGTTCTTCTTTTTCAATTTCTTCTTTCAATTTTAAAGTTCCATAGATTTGTTTACCATTTCTATTTCCGGTTAATTGATTTCCATCTAAGACACTTGAGATATCTGAATTAAGTGCACCCATACCAATAACCGTATCTAAAAATCTACTATCGTCTTTTACTGGAGTAGTTGAATAATAAGTTAAGTTATAAGTATTAGTATCTAATTTACTTCCATCGATACCAACTTTAACGTCATTTTGACTAAATCTAAACGCTAGCCCCTTAATCTCTCCATCATCAGTAAACTTGTCAGCACCAATAGTAATACCATCGGTATAGATTTTTTTCTTAGAAGAAGTATCTGTTTCACGGACTTTACCAAAGGCTAAACTTCCCTCAGCCCAATAAAAAATATCTTTATTTTTACTTTTTTCTTTAGATGTAGTGGAAACCTGAATAGCTTCAGCAAGAGAAGCTAACATTTGATTAGAAAAATTAAGTTTAATATTTCTAAAGCTTAAATCTTGAAGATCTTTATTTCGTCTAATCCATTTTAAACGATTGAGCGCTGTGTCTGTTGAGT
The DNA here is from genome assembly GCA_902586125.1 of uncultured Pelagibacteraceae bacterium. Classification (GTDB taxonomy): domain Bacteria; phylum Pseudomonadota; class Alphaproteobacteria; order Pelagibacterales; family Pelagibacteraceae; genus Pelagibacter. The sequence continues at coordinate 981 of CACIGI010000003.1, forward strand.
GTTCAATTGTTCTGTTTGCAATATTAACTTGAGCTTCAGCCACTCCTCTTCTATCTCCTTCAGTGATCTCTGTACATTTTCCAGCAAAAAGATTGAACGGACAAGGTAAGTGATACTCTTTAACTAAATCATCAATTCCTGCAACATACATTCTTAACCCGGAGGGACTAAAGTCTATACTACTGGCGTCAGTCTCGGTATCCCTTGCACCACCATCAAAAGAAGCTGTCGCAATATTAAAACCCTCAGATAAAGTATATTGATTAACAGCATTTACTTGTGAGTCTACCATAAACAATCTTGTACCACTTTGATTGAACACTATACCATTATGTGTAGATCCATTCAAAAGTGTTGTCACTGCAGCAGATCTTATAAAATTAGCTCCACCCGAAAGATCAAAACTTTTGTTTAATGAATATTGATGCAAGCCAAACGCTTGCTCAGTAATAATCATAATTTTGCCATCAGGACTAAAAGTTAGACCATTTAAAAAGCTAGTAAGTTGCGGTGAAACATCAATAAAATTTCCAGTATACGTTACTGATGCCGATGATATATCGAAATTTGTAGAGAGCGAGTATTCAAATACTTTTCTTTCTCCTCTTCCAGCAATAAACATTTTTGATCCATCATTGTTAAACTTAACTTTAAAAGGTTTACTAGATTGACCACTAACTGATAGGCTTTGGACAAAAGAAGCTGTCGATATGTTGTAAGGTGTTGATAAAATATATTCAAATACACTTCTTGTTTGTTGTTCAACCGTAAACATTTTTTTTCCATCATTACTAAATGTAATATCTCTAGGGTCGGTTGTTTGAGCTGAAGTATCGAATCTTCGTATTTCATAGTTGGAAGTAGAAAGTGTGTCGCCACTTGCTATAAAATTCGCATACGCGTTTTGAGCAAAAAAATTAGATATTACAAAAAAAAAAGATAAAAATATGTAGATCTTATTTTTTTTCATAAATTTTATAAATTAATTTTTAATTATTAAGGAACAAAAATAACAGAAATGTTAAAAATTTGAACTATAATTAGGTGTTTTACTATAACCTATATTTGAGCTTGGCTTAAAAAACTTTTCTTAAATTTAAGGCAATTTCATCAATGGTTTCAGGTCTCATCGCATTATTATTTAATAAATGAAAATCAATATCTAAACCATTAACATTTTTAGTATAAATATATTTTGATTTTAAAATTTCATCTCCTTCGATTTTAAAAGCAAAATTAGTATTTTTTTGCGGTAGATAACCAATTGCTATGTGAATTTTTTGAGTATGACTAAAGCCAAGTGCCTTATTATGTTCCCAAATAAAAAATAAACTAAAGTTATCATCGTAAATAATATCAATACCTACTTCACCATTAATATTGTGTAATGCACCTGCAGTGAATTTAGTATCAAACTTACCACTCGCACTATCACCAATATAGGAATATTTCGCATTTGAGGAACGATTTAGATTAGCTTGGTACTCAATTTTACCATGTTTTTTCATTTTATATTTTTTATTGTTTAATTCTTCAACTGAAGCTAGGGATAATCTTAAATTTCTTGATTGAATACTTTGTTTATCAAATCTCATCGCAGTTTTTCCACTTTCAGAATAATCACTTAATAGTGTATAACCAAAATCTATTTGACCTGCTGGGATTAAAATATGTTCATCTTTTTTAATCTCCTCTTTCAATTTTAAAGTTCCATAGATTTGTTTACCATTTCTATTTCCGGTTAATTGATTTCCATCTAAGACACTTAAAATTTTTGATTTCAAAGCGCCAATACCAATAACCGCATCTAAAAATCTATTGTCGTCTTTTACTGGAGTAGTTGAATAATAAGTTAAGTTATAAGTATCAGTATTTAACCCACTTCCAACCGTACCTACACTCACATCATTTTGGCTAAATCTAAATGCTAGCCCCTTAATCTCTCCATCATCAGTAAACTTGTCAGCACCAATGGTGATACCATCGGTATAGATTTTTTTCTTAGATGATGTATCGGTTTCTCGAACTTTACCAAAGGCTAAACTTCCCTCAGTCCAATAAAAAATATCTTTATTTTTATTATTTTCTTTAGGAGATGTTGAAACTTTAATAGCTTCAGTAAGAGAAGCTAACATTTGATTAGAAAAATTAAGTTTTAAATTTTGATAACTTAAGTTTTGAAGATCTTTGTTTCGTCTAATCCATTTTAGTCGATTGAGAGCTGTATCGGTTGAGTACTCAATCGTTCTTTTTGCTACTTCAATTTGAGCTTCGACCAATCCTTTACGATCCCCTGCAGTAATTTCGGGGCACTTACCCTCAATGATATTAAATGGACAAGTTAAATCATAATGAAAGATCTCGTCTTGGCCATTGTCTCGATCACTTGTTACGTACATCTGTAATCCATTTTTGCTAAATGCAATTCCTCGAGGTTGAGAGTTTGAGTCAGCCATTCCATGACCTGCTCCACCAATCTGTAAACTTCCATCTATTGTAAATGAAGATGTATCAAAAGCTTTTGAGAGTGAAATTTGAGTAACTCTCATAGTTCCGCCATGGGCATGACTTGTAACAAATAATCTTTTTCCATTTGCACTAAATCTCATACCTGCTGGATTATCCGTTCCAATTGTAACTGATGTTGTAAATTCTATTCCTGCAGACGTTACTATTGATAATGTGGATAAATCATATGGAGTTGAAAGTGTGTATTCATAAAGTCTAGAGTCAACCGAGCCATTATGAACATCATAAAAAAGTAAAAACAGTTTAGAACCATCATTATTAATTTCTATTGATTGCAATCTGTGTAATCTTAAATTTTGAGTATAATCAAAATTTCCAGCTTGACTGCCAGTGTTAAAGCCACTTGAATCAAGATCTGTTGTTTCTGAAGCAAGATTACAAGTTGAGATGTCATATGGTGAACTTAAATTAAATACGTAAGCCTTATCTTTATCAGCTACATTAGCATTACCTGATCTTGTAACGACCAATAATTTCATTCCATCTTTACTGATTTCTAAATCATATATTTGTTCTAATGCATCTGCACCAGTCAATATACATCTCTCGCTGTCTCCCGCATAAACTCTCGAAGAAATGTCGTAAGGAATAGATAAATTATATTCATTTATAAAATGAAGTTCATTGGCATCTTTCATATTAAAATTGTTTGAATAACTTACAAACACTTTTGTTCCATTATGGTTGAATTCTATACCGGCAGTAAGACCAGCAGTACCACCAGAGGCATAGTTATCAAAATCAACTTCTTGATTAAAGGTTACATATCCCGCAAATAAATTGGTACACGGAAATAGAAATAAAAAAACTAAAATGAAATTTCTAATTTTTTTCATGCAAAAACTAGAAAGTACCAGAAATCTCTAAATTTGCACCATAATCTGGGATTTTACTAAATAAACTATAATTAGAATTTAATTTTAAATTAAAATTACCAAAATTTTTTAAATAACTAATCGTCGTCTTATTATTATTTGTTGGATCATAAATCACATCAAAATTTGCTTGATGAACTTGTTTTTTTCCTAATTTAAATAATAAACTATCTGAGTAAGCACTATCGCTTAAACTTTGAAATCTTTCATAGTTGATTGCAAAAGTATAACCATTAATATTCGCATATTCGAAACCAATATTTCCTCTAGTATTATGTAATGAATGTTTTTTTATAGTTTTTCTAACTAGTACATTGTCGTGATAATTTTTAAAAAAATGATCAATATCTGGAGTTAAATCATAAATATACTCTACAAAACCATTTCTACTGATAGTTTTTTCATCTAAATATAAAATATCATCAAACTTTAGACCTCCTGAAATATTTCCAGTCTTAAATGTTAGTCTCTCATGTAAATCCACACTATTTGTAGCAGAGGTACCAAAATCTGTATATTCTGAGAGCTGAGTGATGCCTAATTCTAATTTTCCAAAAGGAATTAAATCATAGTCAGTATACTCATTTTCATTTTGATAAGTGAGTGATGTAAAAATTTGTCTACCATATCGCTCTCCTGTAATTGTGCCCTTTACTAATTGATCAATACTTAAGAAACTTGCCCCAATTAAAGCGTTTAAATTTGATTTGCCGTCAAGAGGTAAGCTGCTATAGAGATTTAAGGTATAGGCTTGTGAGTCTAGTTTACTTCCAGCATCTGTATCAATTTTGACATCATCATTGCCATATCGAAAAGCCAAGCCAAAAATTTTATTATCAATTAATTTATCAGCTCCAAACATAATACCTCTTGTTCTTATGTCTTTTGGTTTAACGAAACCTTTTTCGCCTACTCTGCCAAATGAAATATCTCCATGAGACCAATGAGACCAATTTCTCATATTCTTGAAAGGATTTTTATCTTTTAAGGATGCATGAATATATTGATTATTATTAAGTGAGTTTTCTAAATTATGTTTTAATGAGTTCTCTAACTTATGCTTAAATGAAGCTAAAATTGGATTATTGATATCTAGTTTAATATCATGACTGTTTAAATTTCTTTTTTCCTCATTTCTACGTAACCAATCGAATCTTCTGAAAATTGTATTTGAATTTTGATAAATTACATTTTTAGCAATTTCTGCTTGAGCCCCTATTGCTGTAGCAACTTCTGCTTCACAAATTACAATTCCAAAGGGGCAACTTAGATCATACTCAAAAACTTTATTTTTTAAGGTACCATTCCAAGTAACCTGATAAAATTTCATACCATTTTTCGCAAAACGCATACCTCCTGCTGATCCATCAGCTCCTGCAGCACTAAAAACATTCACTACACTTCCAACGAAAGTTGCTGTTGAAGTATCAAAACCAGTACTTAACTTATAAACATAAATCTTATTATTTGTTGATGCTTCGTTTGACTCAATAACATACATTCTTGTACCATCATCATCAAAATCAAAATCTTGTAATGTTTTAGAATTTTCGGTTATTGCAAAAAAATTTCCAAAACTTGCTGAACCTGGCAAAAAGGGAGTGCTTAGATTAAATTCAGCAATACCAACTGTACCGTTGACATCCATCAAGAACATTTTTGTTCCATCGTTATTAAAACGTATACCATGAGACCTACGAGCACTATCCGAGCCACCTTCACCAGCTGCAAAGGTTGCCCAATCTACCCCATCATCTGCATCTTTTGAAAAATTAGATATATCATAAGGAGTCGATAAACTATGGACATTCATATTCCCAGCCATATCTATTGCATATAGTTTTGTACCATCGCTATTAAATGTGTGACCTTCCAATCGATTACTTACTAAAAAATCACCACTGTCACCACTATTTACATTTAAAGTAACTATTGAAGCAGTATCTATTGATGACACATTAAATGGAATACTTAAATCATACTGGGTTATAACAGGCGAAGTTCCATACTGAGAAAAGTGTATTCTGGTTCCATCTGGAGTTAAAGTTACTCCAATCGCTTGATTTACATTTGTGTCTGCTGAGCGTACAAAAGTTGGCTTAACTTCTGCTTTCAAATATGTAAATTGAAATACAAGTAAAAATAATATTAGGCAATTTATTATTTTTTGCATAACCCATATTATAATTTAAAAAATATCAATAAAGTCAAAAAGAACTAAGTTAAAAATTTTACTCTTAAAAAATATTAATTTCCTATCATAAAAATAATTATTTTTTTAAGTAATATTTTGGTTATTTGCTTTTAAACTAGAAAGTTCCAGAAATTTCTAGATTTACCCCATAGTCTGGAATTTTATCATATAAACTATAGTTAGAATTTAATTTAAGATTTAAATTACCAAGATTTTTATTGAAGCTGATGTTCGCATAATTTTGATTGAGAGGATCAAAATCTAAAGCAAAATTATTTTCGTCTGTTTCTTTTGAGCGACTAATTTTAATTATAAACCTTTCAGTGATAGCTTTATCTATGAAATCATCATAATTTAAAGGTGATCCTTTAATAGCGAATGTTTTCTCATACATCGGTGATAAAGTGAGACCATCAGGATAAATCAGTTCAAAACCTAGTCTGGTTCTTAGATTTGATTCAGAATATGCCCCGTTAATAGTGTCAGTATTTACTTGATTTGAACCTACTAGTGAATAATCATAATCAATATCACTTGTTAAATCATAATAAAATTCCATTCCTCCCATCGGTTGAAAGGTTTTATCATTTATAATTATCTGATCTGTCTCGAACAAAAACCCACTGGAAATTTGTCCACTTGTGAACGTGTCTTCATGGTATCTGATATTTTGCGCAGGTGAAATTGCATCACTTATAAAATCTGTATATTCACCTAACCTTGTAATTCCAAAAGTCAATTTTGTTGTAGGTGTTAGATTTAATTTACTATAGGTATTTTTAGTTCTAAAATCTATTGCAGTGAACAATTGTTTACCGTATCTTTGGCCTGATTTTTTTCCTAAATAATGACTATCTATCTTAAGCGCACTCAAACCTAAAACTGCATTTAAATATTTTTCTTTATCCTTTGGCATAACGCCATATAAATTCAATGTTAACGAGTCCATGTGAATATTTTGTTTTGTTTGAGCAATGTTCGATCTGCCATTGCCATATCTTATTGCCCAACCAAAAAATTTATTATCACTGAATTTTCTATCAGCACCAAATGTTATTCCCTCAGTTCTAATACTTTTTGCATTTTCAAATCCCAATTTATCAAAATTACTTAAGGATAAGTCACCTAAGCTCCATGAAGACCATTTAGATTTCTTCTGATCCTTTTTTGGGGTACTTACAAGAGTAGCTATCTTTTCTTTAGCAGCTGGCTTTAAGCTCATTGCTAAACTCTTCAATAAAGGATTTGGATAATTGATGTTGATGTTATGACTGGTGAAGTTTTCTTCATCTCTATTTCTTTTGATCCATTCAAATCTGTAAAAAATTGAGGAGATATTTAAAGCAATATTTTGTTTAGCTAATTCAACTTGAGAACTAATACTTGCGGTTGGATCTGATACACAAGCAACAACACCAAAAGGACATTCAAGGTCAAATTGATAAATATTATCCACCGCCTGACCCCTATCTACTTGTGAAATAAATAATTTCATACCATCGCTTGAAAAGGAAAATCCCCATATTATTCCATGACCAACTGGGTATCCTTTTGCTGTATCTGCTGCTCGTAAAGCTCCTCCAGGGGACACACGATAAAGAAAATCGTGGCCCCCAACATGAGTTGCTGTTGAAACATCGTAATTTTTACCTAAACTAAATTGTTGAATACTATTAGTATGATCAGATCCTTTAAAAACTGAGATAAACATTGCACTACCATTATCATTAAATTCAATATCTCTAGTTGATGTATCATCTGCAATTCCAATTGTACGTAAGTCTAGACTATGTATTTGTGTAGCAGATGTGATATCAAATGCTGTTGATAATGAATAAGTTATTAGCGTAGGTGTGTCAGTAGTTGCAAGCAAAGAATACATTTTTGTACCGTCTCTGCTAATCGAAAAACCACCTATTGAATGATTATTAAAATCAAATTCATTTACATATACCGCTGTTCTAAAATCAAAAGCTGTGCTTAAATCAAATCTATGTACTTCAGATTCAGCACTCATAATATAAAAAATTTTACCACCTTGAGCTACATGAATACTTCTATATGCAGTAGTTTCAGTGCTCATACCTTGTGCCAAAAAATCTGGATGATCAATATCAAAACCATCAATATCATCACAAGTATGTGTTCCAAGGAAAGTTTTTACAGTGTTTAATTCAAATGGAGTACTAACTTTATTCATAGATAAATCAAGATCACCAAAATCAGATTCATTCATATTAGCATTTGTAGTAAAAACCATTCTACCGTCATTGCTCCATATAATATCTCTAAGATCTTCGGTTCGATCATTATCAAGCTCAACTGTTGTTCTTTGAGAACTAAAACAACCGGATGCACCAGAAGGTATTCTATTATCTTTATGTGTAAGTGTTAAAGCGGCGGCTAGAGCTAGTGTAGAAAAAAAAATCCCTAAAAGGATTAGGAATACATTTGTTTTAAGAGAACCTTTTAATACAGATTTTAAAATCTTTTTTGATTTTAATTGTCTCAAAACTTTCATAAGACAAATTTATATTTTGATTTATAGACGAGTCAAAAAGATAATTTAGCGTAAAAAAGTGATAAAACGTAAATATTTATCGAAGAACACTTAGTGGATCGTGATAACAACCTGTTTCCTCTATCGTCTCAAAAAATATATTATTGATTTCTGAAGAATGAAAAGTTTGACAAATTCTTTCTGCTTCTAAATTATTAGCATAGTCTTTTTTCGCTTCGTTAATCGCTAATGAACTTGATAAAGAAGTTGTTGCTTGAGCAAAACTTCCTGTGTGAGCCAATGTTATACTCGGACCTATTACAGCAGTGTATTGAGTACAATTACTCAATATCGGTAATAGTAACAATAAAAAAAAGATTCGTTTCACAACTGCAATCTACATAAAAATGATTAATTTTAAACAACCAATTTATTCAATTTGGGTTTCAAATTATTTCTTCTTTATCAGCTCAGTATTATTAATGTTAATTGCCATACAAGTGATGTCATCCCTTAACTTTTCTGCACCCCAGTTAAGCTCTTTTTCGATAGCTTCGACGATGGACTTTGGTGTTACCTGTGACATTTCGTTTATAATTTTTTGTACCCCTTCAGCGCCTAACTCTTCACCATTTTTCATATACCCTTCAGTAACTCCATCCGTGTAAACCACAAAAGTTTTATCTTTAAGATTAATAGTATTTGATTTCACCATCGACTCGGTGAAATATTTAACAATGCCAATGGGTGGCATTTCGGATTTGATATATTTATAATTTTTATTTTCATCAAAAGTAAGAATGCTTTCATGACCTGCATTTATAAAAACTAACTCGCCAGTTTTAATATTTAATTTACCAAAAACAGCGGTGACAAACATTCCTTTAAACTTTGCCTCCACTAATTCATTATTGACACCAAAGACAACTTTTTCTAGAGGAAATTTTAAATTAGTTAAAGTTCTAAAGATAGAAGATGCTTTTGCCATATACATTCCAGCTTTAACCCCTTTGCCAGATACATCAGCTAAGGTGAAAAAATATTCTTCAGGTGTTGATCTGACAACATCAAAATAATCTCCTGATACATCTCTAGCTGGAACGTTTTTGGCAAAAATAAAGTTTTCAAACTTTGAAATATCAGGGAATAAGCTTTTTTGAACTCCTGCAGCAAGTTCTCGTTCTTTTAAAAGTTTAGCTTCTTTTTGTAAATTAGCTAAAGCCATTTTATTTTCCTCTATAAATCTAAAATATAATCCTGTTAAAAAAGTTATTGTTACAATGAAAATAGGATAACTAAAATCTACTAACTCTGATCTAAATTTATAAATAGAAAAACCAATAATAATAATTGCTAAAATGTTACCAAAGAAGATTGATAAACTATATTTTGGTTTAATTTTTTGTGATAAAATAAAAGTTAAAAGAGCAATAATAATAGAAAAGATTAGCTCAAAAATATAAGTGTTTGGATTTCTAATTAAATATGATTGATCTAAAATATTTTCAATAACATTAGCGTGAACTTCTACTCCAGGAATGGTTACACCGAGTGGTATTTTAACTAGATCGAATAAACCTTGAGCGGAAGCACCAATTAAAACATACTTATTTTCAAAAAAACTTTTTTCAAAATTGCCTTCATAAACATCACCAGCTGAAATATATTGTTTCTTTTGTGATTTTTTATATTTAATCCAAATAATACCATTAGGATCAGACTCTACTTTATGAGGTCTAGCACTTATTCTTTGAATGCCTACTTCATTTAATTCAACATAAATATTTTTTTGTTTTGATCCAACTCGAACCATTTCTAAACCCATGGTTGGATATATTTTTTTATTAAACTGAACTATTAGAGGTAATGATCTAATAATACCATCGAGCTGATCTAAAAAAGAAATTGAGCCCAAACCTTGAACATTTTTTTCTAATTTTTCTAATGAACCTATTGAGTAAGGATAGGCATAAGTAAATTCCTCTGGCTTTCCTCCTTTGGAAAGAAATCGTGCTTTTGCTTTTCGATTATAATTCGCATGAGAAGGTACATTACTACCTAACACTGCAATAATTGATTTTGACTCTTTTAATTTTTCAGCAAATAAATCATCTGGCCCTTTAAGATTTTGTAATTCAGAGACATCTGATGGAATTAGATTATATGATTTGATAATTGCATCAGGTGACTGCTTATCTTTTTCAGTAAAAAATATATCGAACCCAATTGCTTTTGGGTTTGCGGTATTTAATTGATCAAGGATTTTTGCAAACACTGTTCTATTCCATGGAAATTGACCAAACTTACCAAGGCTTTGTTCATCAATATCAATGATAACCACTTCACTCTCTTTTTCTTCAACAAAAATTTTTTGGTACAAATCAAAACTTAAATAGGAAACTGACTTGATAAATGCTGGATTTAAAATTTTAAGAAAAATTAATAAGGTAAGTACAATTAAGAAAACAAAATAATTTAGATTTTTTTGTACAAAAGCTTCCACAAAGTGAAATTTATAACTAATTTAAGCAATGTAAATGAAACTTATTAAGAACTAGCTAATTACTTCTTTTTTCTTCTTTTCTTCTTGGCTTTTCTCTTTTTAGCAGCTCTTTTCTTTTTAACGATCTTTCTCTTCTTCGCTACTTTTTTCTTAATCTTCTTTTTAGGTTTTTTCTTTTTAACTACTTTCTTTTTCTTCTTAACTACTTTTTTCTTTTTAACTTTTTTCTTTTTAACTGCTTTTTTCTTTTTAGCAGGTTTTTTCTTCACTGCTTTTTTCTTAGTAGCTTTTTTCTTAGTAGCTTTTTTCTTAGTAGCTTTTTTCTTTTTTCCTTCTTTTTTCTTAACTACTTTTTTCTTTTTAGAACCTTTTTTAGTAGCTTTTTTCTTTTTACCTTTTTTCTTATCTACTTTTTTAGCTTTTTTCTTTTTATTTTTTTTCTTTTCTGCTTTAGCTTTTTTCTTTTTAGCTTTTTTCTTCTCAGCTCTTTCTTTTTTAATAGCTACTTTCTTCTCTTTATCTTTTTGAATATTTTCTCTTATAATTGATTTAATTTCTTCTTTTTCAAAACCCATCGACTTAAGCTCTTTTCTTAACTGCTTTTTCATTTCTTTTCTCTTACCTTTTTTTTCCTCCGGTGAGAGTTTGGCAACTCTTAGAGCTTTCATTTTTTTATTGAATTTCTTTAACTGATTCTTTGTAATTTTTTTTGCTTGTCCTGGCGCTTTACCTTTCGTCATCGAAGCCATGCTGTATGGATTATCAAGTAAGGTTGAACCTAAGTTGTTTCCAACTAAAACTGCTCCGGGTCTCATCCCTAAAGTATTATTTTTTCCTGGACCTATTAATAGAGTATCTGTCTTACCTTTTGATACAACTGTTTGAAACTCTGTTCCTCGTGATCCAAGTGTTCCCTCTGGCACTTCCACTGTCAAACTATCAGGATTTTTTTTACTAATTAAACCAGAGATAACCTTCAAACTTCCTTGTTTTACACTTGCAACTATTTTTCCATCATTTGTTGCGGGATCAAATATAAATGTATCCATTACAACTTCTGAGTCTTCACCTATAGTAAATGTTGATTGGTCTAAAAGTAAAATTTGTGTTCCGGATCCTGCACCAGCAACAATTGTTTCATTTAAATAAATTTTGTCACCAGCTTTTAATTCTCTTGTTTCAGTTTTAACAGTTCCTGAAATTGCACCTACAATTCCAACTAATTGTTTTTCAATAGTTAATTTTTCCTCAGCAAAAACACTTGTGCTGATCATGAAAATAAGACCTGTTATAACTGATAGTAATTTTCTCATCGTAGTAAAGTTAACAAAAATTTAAAAAAAATAAACTTTAAAAACTCAAATTGAACGTCAAAAAAAGCCCGTAATAAGTGAATTTTCAAAAGATTGATTAATTAAGTCTTAAAGCTTTTGAAAAACTCAAAGCAAAAGAATCAGCTACGTAGTCATAATTCATAATATTTGCCTCTGAAAAAGTTTTTTCATATGACAGGTTTATAAACAATGACCTGTTAGGATCAATATTTGGAAAAATATCTCCTATGGCTTTTGTGATCATTAAGTCTGTTGTCGTTGCGTGGTCAGATCTCAACTTGGTAGTGTCTACAGTAGTATCGGCAGCTTTATAGTCATTAAAACTAGTTGAGGCGCTCCAAGCAATATATGCCCAAGGAAACGCAAAATTTAAACCAATACCAAATTCATAGGTTTCATAATCATTTCCAGCATCAACTTTTGCATCACTATCACTATAACCTAAACTTAGTGAGCTAGAAATTATTGGGGTCAAAATTAAATCATAACCAAAAGTATAACCATGCCCAATTGCATTTGTTTCATCTGCTGTTCCATCTGATGCATTCACATTTGCTTTAGAGTCTGAATAAGAATAACCATAACTAAAAGAATGCCTTTCACCTGCTGTAAAAAAACCTCCAATTCCTAACATCAATGAGAAACTATCTGCATCATGCTGTGCATCAGTTTTACTCATAATAACATAAGGACTTAAACTTTGATTACCTAGAGTGGTATCTAAACCAATTGTTAAACCATAACTTTGAAAATCATCATCAGCTTCTTGATATTGATTAGATGTAGTGTGTGCAAAATTTAATAATAACGATGACTCTTCTCCTATAGGTCTAGTAGCAGCAATACCTATAGATGCAACTTCAGTTCTGTCATGTTTAGGAGAGGTAAAAGCAGAAATTGAATTCGCATCATATTTTAGTCTGGTTTTAGAAACACTGTTTACGTTATCAGAAAACGTCAAACCAAAACCAATATCAGCTGTTAAATTCCACAAACTTGGTTCACGATCTCTTAACTCTTCTTCAATTTCTTGTAAAGTTTCTAAGTCCTCTGCAGAAAGGTCTCTTCTTAGTTTCATGTCTTCTATTATAGTGTTGGCTTTTTCTGGAGAGTCGACCTGAACTAAAACAGATAACAAATATAATTTTATTTCAACATTGTCTGGATAGAGCATATTCAATCTCTCAAGTGTTGAGATTGTTTGTTTAAAGTTACCAACTTTTCCTTGTTGCTGTGCATACTTTAAATTTAAATCTAAGTTGTTAGGGTCCTGCAAGATTTGCATGTAAGTAATGTTTTTTTCTGACGAAAAAGCAGCTGTCGCAATCAACAGAATTGTTGATATTAAAAATAATTTTAATCTTACAAAATACGAAAACATAAAAAAGAAAAGATATTAAGTCTATTATTTTTTTCAATTAATTAATTTTAGAAATTACTCTTATTTTCCAATACTTATTAAAGTTAAGTCATCAGATAATTTTCGGTTTTGGCTCGTTCCTATTACAGATTGAGTAATGCTGTCTAATTGTTTAACTGTATCTTTATTAAAGTTTTGTTCAATAATACCAATTGAACCATCGATCCCTATTTCCTCACCTTTATCGTTTAAACTTTCAGATAAACCATCGGTAAAAGCGTAAAACCTCGAACCATTTAATTTTGTTTTATGAATGTTATAAACACTTTTATCTTTTTGTTTAATCACACCTAATGGTGGTGCCGAACTTTCAAACTGATCATATTTACCATGTCCATTTCTTAAAATTGCAGGTTGATGTCCTGCGTTTACCCATCTGATTTCATCTGTAATCAAATTGTACTCTCCAACTATAGAGGTTACAAACATACCAGCCGTTTTAGTATTATTTAAATCATTGTTCATATGAAAGACCATTTCATCGGGGTCTACTTTTGATTGTGCTAAAACTTCAAATAAAGTTGAAGCCTTAGCCATGACCATTCCAGCATGAATTCCTTTACCAGCAACATCAGCAATTATAAAATAAATACTATCATTATGAGGATAAAAACTGAAAAAATCACCAGATACTTCTCTTGCTGCAATATTTATTCCATGTACAGGATAATTATTTAAGTTTCTTTTTGGTAAAAAATTTTCTTGAACTTTAACTGCAAGTTTTACTTCTTTTGAAATTCTTTCTCGCCATTTATTTTTTTCATCTTCGCTAGTCTCAAGCTTGCTCATAAGCTTATTATAATAAAGACCAATTACACCTCCGGCTGTAAAAGGATCTTGAGGACCTCTTACTTTAAGATCACCTGACTCTGATTGTTTGTCTAAAATTGATATTAAATCATGTTCAATGGACACAGCATTATGCTCAGCGATATTTAAACCCAATTCTTCTTGAACAGGGCTTACTCTAAGTGGATAAAATTTATTAAAAACACTAAGGATTATAAATGAAGAGGTAAATGTAAATGCTCCAATCGAAATTATACCAATTAATTGTATTTTAACTTGTGAAAATCTATCAAGATCTGTATCTAAAATACTTAAGTCGCTAAATAAACCAACCGCTAATGTTCCCCAAACACCTGCTGCTAAATGAACTGGTACCGCTCCAACAACATCATCAATTTCAAATTTATTTAATACTTCGTTTACTATAATTGCAATTATCGCTCCGACGATACCAACAAATATTGAGGTAACTGAAGTCATTGAATTACATCCAGCAGTAATTGCAACCAAACCAGCTAAAGGACCTAAAATGATATAAAATGGATCTGGCTTTTTAAACCTTAGATATGAAATACCTAAACCGGTTAACAACCCAAAAGCTGCTGCTAAGAAAGTATTTATTAAAATTAAAGGAACAGCCTCATCCATTGCACCATTGCTACCCCCATTGAAACCGAACCAACCAAACCACAAAATAAGGGTACCTAACACTGCTAAAGGAAAACTTGAGCCAGTAAACTTTCCTTTGTTCGCATCAGAATACTTACCAATCCTTGGACCTAAAATGATAACCGCTGCTAACGCAATCCATCCACCCACTGAGTGAACAATTGTACTTCCTGCAAAATCGATAAAACCTAAATCTGATAACCAGCCCGTAGTTTTGACTGTACCTGTAATTGCTAAAAGTTGATCAACTGTATCATATTTAGATAAATAACTCGAAGACCAAGCCCAATGACCAACAATTGGATAAATTATTCCTGTCGCTAAAACAGTCATGATTAAATAACCATTAAACTTCATTCGTTCAGCGACAGCTCCTGAAATAATAGTTGCTGCTGTTGCAACAAACATCGCTTGAAAAACAAAGTATGTCATGTACTCAGCTTTATCTGTTTTAAAGAAAAATAAATCGGTACCAAATAATCCATTATAAGAAGTACCGAACATCAAACCAAAACCAAAAATCCAAAAGATAACAACGGAGACACCAAAATCAGCAGCGTTTTTTAAGGCCACGTTGATGCTATTTTTATGTCTAGATAAACCAGTTTCCATGCACATAAAACCAGCCTGCATGATAAAAACTAAGATTGCACAATCGATCACCCACAAGGTATCAATGTTACTCGTTAATATATCAATCACGTCTTGTGCCATAACTTTATCCATAATCTTAATTACCTACCAAATAAATTTCAACTAGCAATTAATTAAGTGATCAATTTGATGTTAATGAGGGATTTTTAACAATTATCGTTTTCTAAAAAATCTCCAACACGACTTAAGGTAAGAACACAGCCAGTGGCAGCTGTTTCACCAACTTCTAAGGCCATTATAAAATAATTAGAGGGATTAGTACTATCACTTGCGATACAAATTTCATAACCCATTTCTTTTGCTGTTTTGCTAGTCGGATTGTTTTGATCAGCAAATTCGTAGGTTAACTTTCCAAACAAATTAGTCTCTATATCTCTTGATGTTGTTGCTGACCCGTTGCAAGCGTTTTCATCGCCATTATCAAAAAAATTACCAGTATTTGAAATTTCTTCAGTTTGAGCAAGAGATACTTGCTGCATATATGATTTGGTTGCTGTTTTTTTTGTTCCAGCAACATAGCCATTATAACTTATAGTGGCAACGGCTGATAAAATTCCGAGAATTGCAACAACTACTAAAAGTTCGACTAAACTAAAGCCAGAACTTTTAGTAGTCATAAATATTTTTTCTACTCAAAACTTTAAATATTAAAAGCTATTCTACATCTACGGTATTTATTAATGTAGAGTCTCTACTATCAACATCGCATGCTGGACCAGTACCAATCTCCTCATAGCAAGTAGTTATACTTATAGTACTACCGGCAACTGTTACATGAGTAACACCTTTAACAGTACCTGCTGCGGCACCATCTGTTGCAACTGTTTGTACAGCAGCGGTAGCAGTATCGAATGCATTTTTGAATTCAGCCAAATCATCTACTGCTGCTGCTGGAACGCCACTTGCTGCAGCATTACATGTATAAGCCGTGCCTTTCGTGAATACAGTACCATCTCCCATACTACATTTTGCTAATTCAGCAGCTATAAATTTTGTTACAGATGCATGATTAGATTTTGTTGCATTCTTTTTTGCTCCTGATGTGTAGCCTTGGTATGCAACAGTTCCTACTGCAGCTAAAATACCAATAATCGCTACCACCACCAATAATTCGATAAGTGTAAATCCTTTGTTATTTTTCATTATGTTCCTCTTTATTATTAATTAATTAATTAAACAATAATGAAAATTTAATAAAAATATAAGTAATGTAAACTAATAAATTACCTTAAATTATAGTATAAATAGCAAATCTTGATCAAATTGGGTTTAATTTTAATAGGTTTTTTGTTATTAGCTTATATTGAGTTTATATAATGAAATTTAAAGTAACAGAAAACGAAAACATAAGTACAGTTTTTCTAAATGGGGAGATTGACATGGATATTGCTGACAATGTTAGAGAAGTTATATTTCCTCTTATCGACTCTGGAAAGGAAGTGCATTTAAACATGAAAGATGTTCAGTACATGGACTCTTCTGGAATATCTGTGATAGTAGAAAGTAATCAAAGAGCAAAAGAAAAAAACACTAAAGTTGAATTAAAAGAAGTCAGTCAACCTGTTGAAAAAGTTTTAGCTATGGCAAGGAAATTTCTATGACCTATAAAGTTACAGATGAAGGTGATACTAGCACTGTTTTTTTAGATGGTGAAATTGATATGGATAAAACCGAAGGTGCTAAAGAAGTTATTTTCCCTCTTATCGATGCTGGAAAAAATGTGAACTTAAATTTAAGCAATGTTCAGTACATGGATTCTTCTGGAATATCAGTTCTCATTGAAAGTCATCAAAAAGCTTTAGAAAAAGGTACTAAGCTAATTATCAAAGATGTGAGTAAATCTGTTTTAAAAGTAATTATGATGGCTAAATTAGAGCAAATTTTAAATTTGGAGTAATCCTTTAATGAGTACTGAAAGTACAAATCAAAATAATTTATCAGAAAAGAAAGATTTTTTAGTACGATCATCTAGTTTAAAAGATGTGAGAAATTTTTCTAGAGAAGTCTTTGAAAAATTTAAAATAAACGAAGATCTTAGAGAAGAATTAGTATTAGCTATAGCAGAGGCTGCACAGAATATTGTCAAACATGCTTATAGGGATTTTCCAGATACACAAGATAGAATGGCGGTAAGGATCTCTTGTTCTGATAAAGAACTTGAAATTGCTTTTTTTGATAAAGGCAAACCAGTTGAAAAAAGTAAGGTTAAACATAGGGCAATTGATGACGTCAAACCTGGTGGACTAGGAACTTTTTTTATTCAGGAAATTATGGACTCAATTAAATTTAAAGAGGGCGATAAACCTTGGATAAATAATTTAGTATTAACAAAGAAATTATAAATTAATTAATCAATGCACCAACGTTAAATATTGGTGAGTACATTGCAATCATTAATCCACCAATCATCACACCCATAAAAACAATCATAATTGGTTCTATTAAACTTGACATATTGTCAACTGTTGTATCGAATTCCTCTTCATAATAAGCCGCTACGGAATTAAACATTTCATCTAACTGACCTGTTTGTTCTCCGACTGAAATCAATTGACTAAAGGTTGGTGGAAAGAGTGGTTCCTTTAAAAAAAGTTTTGTTAATGTATCACCTGAAAAAACACCTTTTTTTACATTCTCTAATGCATCAGTGACGACGTCATTGTTACTTACTGATTTTGCTATTTCCAAACTTTCTAAGAGATTTACACCCGCAGCACTTAAGTTTCCTAATATTAATGAAATTCTTGCTAACAAAGATTTTAAAATCATATCTCCAAAAAGAGGTAATTTTAATACTTGTCTGTGCCATTTAAAACGGATAGCTGCATTCTTTTTAGTTATATATCTAAATCCAAAAAAACCACCTACTCCACCAAACAAAATTATTTTTCCACCTGTCCCCCTTAAAAAATCACTCATAGACATAATTGTTGCTGTAGCAGCTGGCAGTTCTAAACCCATACCATCATACATTTTTGCAAAAACTGGAACTACTTTAACTAACATGAAAGCACTCACAGTAATTGCCACCGAGAACATGATTGCTGGATACATTAAGGCGGACTTAATCTTTTTCTTAACCTTCTCTCTCTTTTCCAAAGATTCCACAATTTTTAATAGAAAAACATCCAATTTACCACTAGCTTCACCTGCTTTTATCAGGTTCACATATACATTATCAAAATGTTGCGGGTATTTTTCAAAACATTTAGACAAGTTTACACCACCTTCCAAACTCTTTCTTATATCTTCAATAATGTCCTTTATACCAGGGTTTTCCATCTGATCTCTTAACATTGCTAAGACTTGTAAAATTGGTAAACCCGCTTTAACCATCGTTGCGAATTGTTTTGAAAATATAAGAATATCTTCCATCTTAACTTTCTTTTTGTTGCTTAAGAATGAAAAGCTACTAGATTTTTTTTTAGTATCGGATTTCTTTTTTTTTGATTTTACTATGTTGGTAATAATTATTTTCTGCTCTTTTAATAAATGTGAAGCCTCATCAAGATTTATGGCCTCTATATCACCTTGGACATATTTACCATCAGAAATTCCTTTATAAGTAAAAGCTTCCATAATTATCCTTCAGAGAGAACTCGTTCATATTCTCTAAAATTCAATTCTCCGGATGCAATTAATCTTCTGCCCATATCTTGCATTGTCTGAAAACCCTCTTTAACCCCTATCTCTCTTAACTCAGGGGTAGTTGCTTGTCTTAAAATAGCTTCTTTAAGTGGTTTTGATACAACCAAAATTTCATAAATACCTTGTCTTCCTTTATAACCGGTATTACTACATTTGCTACAACCCTTTCCTTTGACAGCTTTAACTCTTGAGGCAAGTTCAGCTGTAAAACCTAAGTCTTGTAAAACTTTTGGATTAACATCATCATCAGGAACTCTGCAATCTTTACAGTTTTTTCTTGCAAGTCGTTGCGCAACTACAAGCTGGCAAGCAGCACTTATTAAATAATCTGGCGTTCCCATATTTTGCAATCTAGTAATTGTGCTCGGAGCATCATTTGTGTGTAATGTACTAAATACTAAGTGACCAGTAAGGGCTGCTTTTAATCCTATGTCAACAGTTTCTTTATCTCGCATTTCTCCTACAAGAATAATTTCTGGATCTTGTCTTAAAAAAGATCTCAGAGCTGAGGCAAAAGTTAACCCAATATCATCTTTGATTTGCACTTGTCCTACTCCATCTAACTCGTATTCAACTGGATCCTCAGCAGTTAATATGTTCAAATGAGGTTTACTTACTTCCTTTAAAATACTATACAAAGTAGTCGATTTTCCAGATCCAGTTGGTCCAGTTACCAAAATTAGTCCTTGAGTACTATGGATTGCTTTTCTAAGATTTTTTAAATCTTGTTCCTCAAAATTTAATTGCTCAAGTTTTATGTCACCTGCATCCTTATTCAGAATACGCATTACAATTCTCTCGTTATTAGCAGTTGGCAAAATAGATAATCGAAGATCTACTACTTTACTTTC
Organism: uncultured Pelagibacteraceae bacterium; assembly: GCA_902586125.1. Taxonomy (GTDB): domain Bacteria; phylum Pseudomonadota; class Alphaproteobacteria; order Pelagibacterales; family Pelagibacteraceae; genus Pelagibacter. Next base: position 20,947 of record CACIGI010000003.1, read on the forward strand.
AATCTTAAAATTAATTGCTCCATCTTGTGGCAATCTTCTTTCTGCAATGTCTAATTTACCCATAATTTTAAATCGAGTAACTACCGCGCCATAATTATCATGAAGAAATTGTTTGTATTGCTCTTGTTCCTGTAACATTCCGTCTAAACGATATCTTACTCTTGAACTAAATCTATAAGGTTCGATGTGGATATCACTTACTCCCATTTTAATTGCCTCTGCAACGACTGCTGTACTAAACTTGATTACTTCAGACTCATTTTCTATCGCCTCTATATCTTCTTCAGGTGCTTTTTCTAAAACTTCACCTGCATCCCCTAAATCAGAGTCAAAAGTTTTTATTTTTTTTCTATTTTCATCTCTTATTGATGCAATGGTTACTTCGTCTGTATCACTCGATAACTTCTCAATAAATTCAGAAATGTCTGAAACCTTAGCAGCATGTAGCTCAATATTTTTTTTTGTAATGGCTTTTAAATTTCTCATTAGTCCAAGTTTAGAACTATCTGAAATAGCAATATGTAAAGTTTTTCCATCAATCTTGAAAGGTGCTACGAAATTAATTTTTATATAATTTGATGGTAAAACTGCTTTTATGTCATCTGTGACTTCAACTTTTTTTAAATCAACAGTATCTAAATTTTGCTCTTTGATTAATAGATTTATTATTTTTTGTTCATCTGTAAGCTTCAATTCAAAGATAGCATCAATTTGAGATTTATTACTCTCAGTGCTTACTTTTTTTATATTTATTAAATCTTTTCCTGATATGATATCGTTATCAATTAAGACATTGACTAAGTTGATTTCACTTTCTCTACTTATTTTTAACATTATAAGATCCTTGGAGCTATAAATACCAATAGTTCATTCATAGTATCAGCTTTAGAAGTACCTTTAAATAGGCCCCCTACTATTGGCGCATTGCTTACACCAGGAACTCCTCTCTTAAGGTCAGAAATTTGGTTTTTCTTTATTCCACCTATTACTACAATATCACCATCAGCAACTAATAATTTAGTATTAATTTCCATTGTGTTTATACCAGGAGTGCCGGGGGTTGATCTGTTTGGAGTGTCGTTATTTACTACGATTTTCAACATAACGTTCCCATCTCCAATAATATTAGGTGTAACCGTAAGTTTTAGAGCAGCATCAGCAAATGTATCAGCACCTTCTCCTCCAGACACGGGTATTTGTTCCCCTTGTTTAATACTGGCAGTTTGATTGTCTAGGGTAAACAATTTTGGATTAGAAACTGTTCTTCCTAACCCTTGAGATTCCAACGCATCTAGTTCAATTTTTAATACTGCTGAGCCAGTTGCTTTTAAAATACCTATTCCACTTGTAGCACCAGCGGTTCCAAAACTAAAAAGATTATCTGGTCCTGCTCCAGAAGAAAAAGATGCTGAGTTCGAAGAAATTTCTCCCGTGCTATCAAAAGGTCCACCAACTGTACTACCGCCTATAGTACCACCAATTCTCTCACCATTTCGAGTGTAGACTGCGCCCATTTTTTTTCCTAAAGCTTTTTCAAAAGATGAGGTCGCCTCTACAATAAAAGCCTCAATTAATACTTGTTTAGTTCTTTTATCTATTTCTCTTATAACCTTATCAACAATATCTAAATCTTTCTCTTTACCTCTAACAATTATTGATCTCGTTGTTTTTTCTTCAGTAACCTGGATAGGCATAAAACTTGCACCTGAACCAACAGATGTAAATAATTCTGTAATTGTTGCTTTAGCTTCTGCCGGAGAAATATAATATAATCTAAATATTTCTGAAATTATAGGTTCTACAGAGTCCTCAAGTTCAACTTTCTTTTTAACTGCTGACGCCCTTGCTGATTTATAACTTTCTTGTGATGTTAAATTAGAGGGAGTTGATACTCTTATAATATTACTTGCAACATCAATGTCTGCTGCGTAACTTTTTAAATCTAAAAGAGCATTAAATGCTTTATCCCAAGGAACATTTTCTAGCTCTGCACTCACAGCTCCAGCAACTTCCTCACCAACTAATATATTAATATTGCCAATCTCAGCCATTAGTGCCATCGCTTCTTTATAATCAAGATTTTGAAATTTGAATGAAACGTTTTGTTTTAAAGACTCAAAATCCTCAGAAATTAATAAATAATTTCTTTCTTTAACTGAGGATAATTGTTTTCTTTTTTTTAGTTTTATAACATCGCCTTCGATAGGAATTGGTCCCATTTCAGCACTTTTCTCCAATTCTTTTTTTCCTAATTCTTTAACATCAGTTTTGATCAGAGGTGTGTCATGCTTAAATACCTTTTTTTTAGCCATTTTATCAGCACAGCCTGTCAACAATAAGATTAAAAAAGGAATTAATAGGTAGGATGTTTTATTTTTAAACTTCATAAATTAAAAACTTCTCTCAGTAATTTGATTTTTAAAATTTATTACTAGTAACGATTCACTATTCTTTTCAAAAACTGCTTCTTTGTTATTGATTGCAACTAATTTTATTCCTGGGCTTAATTCCTCAAACAAGCTTACAGTGATAATGTCTCCGCCTGCATTTACTAAAGATACAAACCCGCCATTTTTTTCAGACTTCATAACTCCCACAAGTTTAAATTTATATAAACTCATTTCATTCTGAGCCTCTTTTGGGTCGTTGGTCAATATAGCACCTCCTGTTAAAGAACTATCACCAACAAAAGGATCATTTAGCGGAAGTGGTTCTTCTTTACTTATCTCAGACGATATGTTTGCTTGTGATTTTGCTTGCTTCTCTTTAATTTTTTGATTTATCTCTTTAGCTTTATCTAAAATATTTTGTTCTGTATCATGGCTATCAGCCATTGATGTATTTGAGATCAACATAAAGAATAAAGAGATAAAGAATATTTTAAAAAAATTCATCAGGTAAACCCACTATTGTTAATGTTCCTCTCACTTTTATCGCTCCAGTTGAATCTCCTTTTACCACCTGTATAGACTCTTTGTCAAAGTTTAACATCTTATTGGATAGCGAGAGAGCTCTTTTAAATTTAATATATCCAATAAAATTGCCATCAATTTCAAAAGTAACGGGAATTAAATAATAAGCGACATTCTTTTTATTAATAGTTTGATTTGTTTTATTTGATTTAGCTTTTTTTCCATCTGCCTTAGCTAAAGCTTCAGTTTTCATAACCCTTTTAATCTCTTTTTTCTCAATTTTTGAGATGACTAAATCATTTTGTCCTGCAAAAACACTCAATGTTTGGTAAAGACCCTCTACCTCAGCTTTTGAATGAAACAGACTAGAATACTTTTCGTATTCTGGTTTAAGTGTTTTAATTCTTGCTTTCATTTTTTTAACATCATTAACAAACTGAACAGTCTCTAATTTCTTTTTATTCATATCATCTAACTTGGCTTTTCTCGAATTAACCATGGGATTTAGAACAGCGTAATAAATGATTAAAAACAAAACAACAGCACCAAAAATAATTCCAATTTTTGTTACTAATTTTTTGTTTGCTAATAATTTTGTAATCTGTTCTTTGACGTCAGACATATTTATGTTTTTTAAATCAATATTCATTGCCATAATTAGCCTCTCTTAATTTTAACTATTACTCTAAAACCTTTCATTGTTGCAGTGCCTGCTCTACCTTTAGGTAACCGCATCGATGATAAAGATGCTTGCTCAATTAAATTTTGCTTACCGAGATTATCTATAAACTTTAAAATATCTTGATCACTCGCCGCTACGCCTTGGACTATTAAATTTCGACTACCATCATAATCAACCTTATCAAATCTAACTCTATTAGGTACACTCGATGCAACTTGAGCTAAAATTCTATAAGTTAATTCTTTATTCGAGCTCAAAGATTTACTTAACTTTAACGATGTATTAATTAGACCAAGTTCTTTTGATACTATTTTTTTTTCTTGAACTATTTTTGTGTGATCAGCTTTAACAATTTCGTATTGTTTTAACTTAGAATTGTATGAAAAAATATTCCAAAAAGATAAGCCAAATAAAACCAAATATATTCCAGCTACAGCAGCTGTAATTCCTTTAAAAGCAAATCCAGAAATAGCCTTCATCTTTTTTTGCTTCATTACACTTGATCTATCAGGTAATAGGTTGATGTTTTTTACAGCGGTTACGAATTTATAGTAACCAAAAACGTCCAGTTTTCTAAAAGCTAAACCAACAGCTGTTGATAGAAAAGATCTATCTGCTTTACTATCTAAAGTTTGTTGATATTGACTTGGAATTTTTAATCCTTCTGTTGGATCAAATGTATTAAAACCAACATTCATCAAACTTTTTCTGAAGCTCCCTAAATATTCCTCAAGATTCTCAATATCAGAAACTACTCTAATATTTCTTATTCTTTTTTCGTATTTTGTCTCAAAATCTTGTATCGCTTGTTTAACTTGAGTTACATATCTTCTTACTAAACCCTCTTTTTCTTCAGCATCCTGTGACTCTTGCAATATTTTTCTATCTTGCCCTCTAATGAAAATGTCAGTGATTATGGGATTATTATCATAGAGTATCATTAAATAATTTTCATCTAAACCAAACTCTAAAACTGCAGTTAAATTTGCATCTTCTGGCTTATTTGCTAGTTGATTTGACTGATCTACTGCAGATTTTAATGCAAAACACTTAACATCAATAATAACTGGATTTAATCCTGCATTTTTTATTATTGAGGTGTAACTGTTTATATCGGTTAGTTTTGATGCAACGAATAATATATCCATTGTATTATCTTTTTCATTTCTATTAATCACTTGGTGAAAAATAGAATAATCTTCTAAATTGTCAGTAAGTTGAACTAAATTTTCCCATAATGAGTTTGTTTCAATAGCTTTATTTAATTCATCATCTTTCATGAGAGGTGCAGTCACAACTCTTATAATTGCACTTGTTACAGGAATTGAAATTGCAACATTTGGTGATGAAATCTTATATTTTTGAATTGCAAGACTAAGTTCCTCTGAAAATTTATCAGCATTTTCAATTGGAGTGCTGTCATCTGTAATATTAACAGGATGTATATAAAGCTTATCTAGTACCCATTGGTTAGCTTTATTACTTGAAACTTGAACCAATCTTATTTCTTTGTTAGCAAGTTCAACACCTAATATTTCCTCACCTTGTACACTTGATTTTCCCAATTTAGATTTTAAAAAATTTTCAAACTTTGATTTAAAACTACCTAATTTAGATTTATTAAAAGTTTTTTTATTTGATTTGTTTGCAAATGAAGGTTTACTTATTTTAATCTCTTTTAATTTTCCAAAAATATTAGAGAGTTTTCCTTTTAATTGATCTTGTTTACTTTGTTCAGCGTTTTCGCTTTCAGTAACCGGAGAGACTTGTGTTTGTGTTTGGTTTGAGGTGGTATCAATTGTCGTCTTTACCTCATCTGATACTGTTGTTGTATCTTGAGGTTCTTGTATGTTCTCTAATGTTGAAATATTTTCATCTAAATCACTTTGATTTTCATTAATTTGGTTATCATTAATTTGATTTTTTAATTTTTCACTTTCTTTTTGAACATCGTCATACCATTTTTCTAAAATTGGAATTGCTTCATCTAAATTAGTTGTGCCTGAAGATGAAATTTTTTGTTTTCCGTCAATATAAAGTCTACCAACCCAATTTTTTGACTTCAATTCGCCCTTATATTTATCTTGTCTAACATAAATGTGTAATCGGCCATCTTTTTTATGTATTACTTGGTGACTAGAACTAGCCTCTTCGTCTTTTTTTTCACTTAGAGCATCTGAGCTTTGATTTTCGTTAGCACCCTGTGGGTCTGTGTCATTATTTTTAGAGACAGGGTCTTGATTTTCATCTTTTTTTTCGTTTGAAGCCTCAAAAACATTTGTTTGATCATTGTTTTGATCAACATTTTGATTTTCATTTTTTAAATTATCATCAGAGGAGATTTTTACACTCTCAGATTGAGAGGTTTCATCAACTAGAGGTTGATTTTCTGAATTACCCTCAGTTGAGTCCTGATTTATATTTTTTTTATCGTCGTCTTGATCGTTCATATCCAATATAAATATATTTTCTCTAACACAATTTTACGAATCTCTAACACAAATTTACAATTAAGTCTAACACAAAAATATTTATTATGTTCAAAATGGGCTAAAAAATTTAAAAAGCTAGTAAAATAGGCATTTTTTATAATTTATAAATTTTAAGTAGAAATATATAAACCTAGTAATTTTCAATTTTCTCTAACACAAACATGTTAAATGAAATTGTGTTAGAGTAAATTTGATTTGTGTTAGAGTAAATTTTATTTTTTTATATTTAAATAAGTCAATAAAATCAACAAAAATGTATTTTTGTCTAAAATTTATATATTTTGTGTTAGAGTATAATTTTTTGTGTTAGAGATAATTTTAAAATATAAATTACAATAAAATTTTAATATCAAAAATTCTCAAGAGGCTATTTTTTACAAAATTTTTCTATTTCTAGCAAAAATTGATTAATTTTTTATAAAATTTAATATTTTTTCACTTTAAAAGTGTAAATAATAATAAAAATTAAATTTTTTCATCGTGATAGAAAAAATTATTAAATTTAATATTAATTTGGGTTACCTTTTATATCAGTTGTTAATTCTTGATAGATCAAAACAGAGATTGTGTTTAAATTTTCTATAACTCTCTCAAAGTCCCATGACAAATCAACATTATTACAATTGAGTTCTCTAAAATAATATACTTCTGTTAATGGAATAGCTGGTTTAATTTCCGATGCTATAATATTTAATTGCTTAGTTCTTTTTTCAATCGTGAAATTATACCTACAAACATTTGAAGTTGCCCAATACATAAGTGAAATAATAATAATTGAAATAAATATCATTACTTTACTTATTCCAAACATAAATTAATAACTTAATCCCCGTCAACAACTACAATGGTTAAGTCATCTTTTTGTATTCGACCTGATTTAATTATATCTTCAACAATTTTATTTAACCTTTCATGATTTGGAACTTGTTGATACTTTTTTATATAATTTTTAAAACCTTCAGACTCCAACATATCTCCTTTTGAATTTTTAATTTCAGTAATACCATCGGTAAAAATATACATTGAGCTTTCTTGAAAACTAAATTTTGTTTCTTTAAATTTAAATTTTGGTGCAATTCCTAATGGTGGTCCAGCTTCTTCAAAATTAGAAAAATTTCCATCCTTAGTATAAATTAATGGATGTTCATGTCCTGCATTCGCTAAAGTTAACTCTTTTTTATTTCTGTCGTAAATTCCAATTAACATTGTTACAAACATACCTCTTGATGTTGTCTCACAAATTTCAGAATTCAAAATGTTTAATAATTCTGCTGCAGAAAAATTTGTTTTACTTAAACACCTATATAAGCTTGATGCCTTTGACATTAATAATGAAGATTTAATTCCTTTGCCTGATACATCAGCAACACCAAAACCAAAAACTTCTTTAGATAATTCTGCAAAATTATAAAAATCTCCTGAAACAACTTTGGCTGGTATATTTATTCCTGCTATAGGGAAATTTTGCTTTTTATTTTGTGACAATAAAGTTTTTTGAATCTCACCAACAATTTCAATTTCTTTCTGCATTCTGTTCTTATCTATTAAATCTTTTGCCATTTTTGCATTATTAATTGCTAAAGCTGCTGGTCCAGACAAAGTTTCCAATAACTTTCTATCGTTCTCTTCGAAAAGTTTATTATTTGTTTTTTTATTTAAACAATGGATAACTCCAATACATTCATCTGAAACAATTAATGGAGAACACAATACTGAATACGTTGTGAAATTTGTTTTGTTATCTAAATCAAAATAAAATTCAGCAATTTCTCTTACATCTTTTCTTACATCGCCAACTCTTATACATTTTTTCATCACTGCAGCTTTGCCCATCACACCTTGTGTTATAGGAATTTCAAAATCCTCAAGGTAAGCTTGATGTTTTGAAGCAATACATTGGAAGGATTGATTTTTTTCATCTATTAGAAAAATGTTTGCTGCTTGTGCATTAATTCTTTTTATAATTAGCTCTAAAGAATTGTTTAAGGTCTCCTTCAAATCAAGAGACTTTGCAAACTCTTGATTCATTTTAGTCACTAGCTCCAAATCTTTACTACTAGTGTCGTCTATTTTGATAGTTTCCTTTTTTTTTGCGCCAAAAAACATGTTATTTATAAATTGATATTCGTTATTTTTTTGATAATTTTGAAGTTGATGGAAGTCATTATTCATGCGCCTAATTTCTATCTGCACCTGTCTGATGCAATGATGTTCATACAATACTGCATAAATGGGCTCATAGAATTTTCCTCTCAAATTAAACTATAAATTGTGTTCTATATTATAGTATTTATCTTTGGAAGTATATGGGGGAGTTTTAGCAACGTATGTATTCACAGAATCCCTGATAATATTAGTGTTATCTCTGATCGTTCATATTGTCCTTCATGTAAAAAACTTATTAAATGGTATGACAACATTCCTTTATTATCTTTTATAATACTAAAAGCAAAATGTAGAGGTTGTTCAGCTAAGATAAAGACTAAATATTTTATTATAGAGTTAATCTCGGCATTGAGTTTCGTATTAATATTTCATGTTTACGGTATATCATTAACCACACTTTTATTATTTATTTTGAGTATTTGTTTTATAATTATTTTCTTCATAGATTTAAAACACTTTATAATACCAAATGAAATAACATATCCATTAATGATAATCGGTTTTTTAAAGTCGTTCGATCCTAATTTAAATTTACACTTGTTTCCAAACTTTATTAATTCATTAATTGGTGGAATTTTTGGCTTTACGATAATCTGGTTAATAATTTTTATTTATAAAAAATTAAGAAACAAAGATGGTATGGGATTAGGAGATGCAAAATTACTTTCTGCAATTGGTTTTTGGTTTGGGTGGGTTTCGATACCTTTTATTATTTTTTTTTCATCGGCAATTGCTCTATTAAGTGTAGTTCCTGATTTAATTAAAAAAAAGAAACAACTTTCGTCACAGATACCTTTCGGTCCTTATTTAATAATTGGAAATTTAGTTTTTCTTTTCTTAATCAATCCAATAAAGATCTTTATTAATTAAAAACCAGTATCTCTCCAGCCACCTTGATTAGTTAGAACTTCACCAGGTATAGATAAAATTGAATATAAAGTATCTTCATTCTCACTTGGTCCAGCAACGTTAGCAAATAATTGATCTCCAAATATAACTAATTCAGATAAAACACCGTCTCTTACAAAAGTACAAGTTTGTACTTGAGCTTCCTTACCTTTAACAAGTTTATGAGAATTGTCTGTTCCACATTCATCATCATGAACACAAATAAATGCCTTACCAATAGCACATTTGTTTGATCCCGAGGGTGGTTCGTAAACAGGATAATAAACTTGTCCTTTAAATAAAGTCGGAGGTGCAGAAGCTTTTCTAAAATTATTATCGTTATCAGTTCTTAGATCACCTACTGCGGGTTTATTGGCCTCTGTAAATTCTCCAGCAGCTACTGCTTCGGCAATCTCTGACGCAGAATAAAACTCATCGGGTCTATCTAAATGATAAACCCAACCACTTTCTGTACTAGGACACAAATCCCCTGTTTCATCTTCTGTAACATCTGAACATACAGCAAGATCGTCGATAGACATGGCCAGATTAGCTCCATTGTGAGCTATCTCTGAAAAAGTATCAGAAGTTGGTTCTGGAACAGTAACAGTATTTAAATGTCTAAATAAAGGATAGTCACGATCTCGAATGCCGTACAAAATATTATCCATCCCTCGAGTTTTATCCCCAAGTGCATTAAAGTCTCCTGTGCCTCCAAATAACCAAAAGTCCTTAGTTTCTAAACCTATTCCTGCATCCATTGAAAAAAATGAGTATCTTCTATTTACCGAACTAGCATTCAACCTAAATAAAGTAGTCTGATCAAAAAAATTTGCACTATCTGTACAACAGTCTGTTAGATTTATTTTTGTAATTTTACCTTCTCTATCGTTTATATAAACCATTGCTCCTTTCCAAGGAATTCCAAAAGCTGTATCAGGAGTGATAACAACTGGTGTAGTAGGTACAGCATTATTAATGTCACTGCCATTATCTGTGGTAATCCCACTATTTCCAAACGATACTCCTGATGGATGAGTATCAACAATTGTTATTGGTCCATTGTTATATTCATGACCATAAATCCTTCCTGGGTTAGCCATATCACTTAAATCAACCAAATATACTGCAGAGCCAGTGCATGAATTACTTGATGACATACCAGCACCCATAATTGCCACATATTTATCTGTTGATGTCCCACCAGCATCAGAGGTCAGGCCCAGTGTATCAGAGGGTAGCCTAACAATTCTAGGCGTTGACCAAGTTTCACCTAATTTACTATAATCATATTGAGTATCATCAATTGATGTTGCTTGGCATGATGTTTGAATAAAAATATTATCACCTTCTACTTGGGTTACATTGCCTTGCGCATCTGTTATTTCTTGGTCACCTCGATTAATGACCTTGTCCTCATTAAATGTAATTACAAACTCTCCATTAACCATTCTTGCCTCTGAGAAATCGAGTGGTTCGAACGCTCCATTTTTTAGTTCAGTAACATTTAATAAAGCCTTATCGATTGCCACATTATTTGGCGTATTTAATTGAATGTCTTTAAAAGTGAAAGTTGTACCCTCAAAACAGGAATTGGTTCCATTAGTTTTAAAGTTTTGACCTAATGCAGCTAACTCGGTTTGGGTTTGACATGCTTGAATATTGTCTCGGTTAGTGGTTGTAGCCGAGTCGGTGCCACCATCTGCAGCAGCAGCTGTATTATAATTATTAAGAGCAGTAACTCCTTCTTCTGATTGACCTAAAGAGGCAGAGCCTGAGGAGTATTCATAAGATGTGATAAGTCCATCGCTATCTACTCTATAAACTACGTTATTGATATAATCATTATAGACTGTAAACATGTGTAGAGGTCCAAGTCCATTTTCTACAATTGGATTAGTTACATCGAGAACTGTAAATCCTGATCCACCTCGCCCAAATGGAACGAATAATATTGTATGCCAGTCTTCTGTGGTACTAATAGTTCCATCAGGTTCTAAACCTTTTATAAACACATCATGTACGACTGGTGAGCCATCTACTCCAAATATTGCGTTACTTCCTCCTTTGTCACCTCCTACTCTCCCGTCAAGAGCAGAATTTATTAGTGTGGGTAATTTTCCAATTAACACTGGAGGAAGAAATGCCCATTCCTCTTGTCCAGTTTCTGCATTAAATGCATGTAACAATCCACTATTCGAACCTGCATAAACAACGCTTCTTCTGTTTTGATGAGAATTTATAAATCCTTGGTAATTATTTATTGTTCTAAAATAAGCTTCTTCATTTTGTGCATCGAATTCAACACTGGCATTTGGTGCACCAATTTCAATCAATTGAGAATGGTATATGTCACCAAGAACATGATCTCTTAATTCTACTGTGCCTTGTGGGTTAGTTGTGCAATCTCCATCATAATCAAAAAAATCTTGTCCTGCTAAAAAACGGAAAAGTCCCCTTGCTTCATCGATTGTCGTATCCAGTCCACCACAGGTTGAGCTTGTTGTATGATAATTTGAAAGCCGAAAACCTAACATTTCCATTTCAGGGATTAAGAGCTCAGCATTATCATCATTTAGATTGTCCCAATTACCAATATAACCACCATCTGCGTCCGGAATTACAGTCCATAAATTTCTCGAATCATCTCCACTATAATCGGCGCTTCCAGAAGATTGTAGGCGTACTTGTTCAGCTGCATTCCAATTCCCAGGAAAGTTTGGGTCGTGAGCCACTCTTCCATCTGCAAATAATCTTTTTCTTAAAATAGTCCCTTTCCATTCACCATATTGTTCATATTCAAATTGTGCTTGATATAAAGAACCTCCTTGCTCAATAGTCGCTGTAATTGATGGCGCGGTAAATGACAATCGTTCTGCAACGATTTGTCTGATTTTCTGTTGAAGCACAGTTTGAAGTTCTTCAGGTGTCGCTGCAACGATTGTAGGCTCGCAGTCTGCATCTCCAGCTTGAGCACATGAACCTGCTACTGCTAATTCGTCAAATGATGTCATTCCTTCTGCTCTAATTCCATTTCCATACGCAACAAATAACGTTTTAATACCCTTGCCTCTTAGGGCCTCAAGTCTTGCCGCAGTTCGACCTCTATTATTACTACTTGGTAATCCAGTTTTCTTCTGCATTCCATCACCAATAACAATTACATAATTCAACTGACAGTCAGAATCTTCGTCAAGAGGTGAAACATCACCTGTAAAATAATCATGAGCAATTTGAGAAAACGCCTCTGAGTCGGTTCCAAAACTTGTTCTAATATTCCTCACGATTGGGATGGCTCTTGTAGATCCCTCGGGTCCAATACCAACATTTAAACAAGAGTTTGAAGTGCATATTCTGCTTCTACCATTTGGATGATTGCCGACCCATCCTCCATAATAATTACATGGATTATTATCATTATGACAATGACCACCACCCCTACCTCTTGGTGGTCTGACTGTTCTTCCTAGGTTTCTTTCACCAGCATTCCAATGACCAAAACCAAATTGAGCACCAGTATTTAATGTACTATCTGAGAATATTGAAATAATAGCCTTTTTTGCTCCTTCCAATCTCGAAAAAAGAGTTCCTCCATATTGAATTTGCCATGCAGTGTCCTCTGTTCCATCAGCAAAATCTGCTAATGTAAGTTCATCAACATAACCAGCATGACTAAATATAAGTCTATTATTGGATATATTCATTGCTCCAAGACCATTAGTTATTCTAATCGATCCAGCAGCAAGTGTGCCTGCATCGATAGCATCTCCAGCAGCATCGACATTTGCAGAGGAACTGTCAGTTCCAGCTTCGACTGTAGCAGTACAAGTAGTGTCTGATGTCCAGCTTACATTTTGTATTTTTCTTTGTCGATTACCTCCAACATACATCACATCATTATCGTTTGGAGAGATATCAAACATAGTCGTAAATGTAACCTGGTTTCCTGTAGCGTTTGCTCTTCCTCGACAAAATCTCGTCGACGCACCTCTCATAACTTTGACTGTTCCTTGGTCTCTTGTTGGATATCCATAAACATTTCCATCATCAGCAAAATAAATCATGGATGAGTTATTATTTAATCTTAATCGAGAGGCATCAAAAACTCTTGACCAAACATTATTTCTACTTCTTCTGCCAGCAGATCTTACGCAGTCACCTTCATCAAGGTTACAAGTCATTATGTAAGCATTTCTTCCATCTCTCCCATAGATAGCAATAACATTGTTGTTGTTGGCATCTACACTCATATCAAAACCTCTAATTTGAGTTCCACGTCTACCACCTCCAGGCTTTATCGCTAATCGACATTGAAAATTTGAGTCAAGAGCAAAAACTGCTGTATTATTATTATTGGGTTGGTATTGACCTACAAATAAAAGTGTTTCATTATTTATATTAGTTCCACCGATAGTGACATTGCTTAAATAAAATGCCCCATGTAACATTCTGTTTGTCGATATATTTGAGTTTTGACTTATATTACCTCTTTGATTAATTCCCCAATCACAACTTCGATCAGTATTTCCATTAGCCCACCAAGTTCTAGCCTCATATGTGGCACCATTGTCTCTAGTTCCTGTAATATTTGTTCTTACTCCATTAGAATTAATTAGAAATAAACCTCCATCACGTTTGCTTGCTGCTGTGAGATATCTATCTCCTGTTGTAGGATTTACTGTGATTGAGGTAATATTAGGCAAACCATCTCCAATTTTATTATCCATACTATTAGAACTATCTAATAAAATTAAAATATTTGCTTTTACATCTCCTTCACCTGAACCTGGTGGTAAAGGCTTTGCTTTTATCGGTTGACCAATGCATAGGATCAAAATTAAAAAACTGAATATTTTATAAAAATTTTTCATTTCAAATTTATATTACATCACTTCTATAACTTCAGGTCCAAATAAGTATTCTTTAAATTCAGGTTTAGTAATAGTTAGAGTCTCAAAATTGCCTTTAGAGTCACTTACTCGACCATAAATTACGTCAATGCCAAAAGATGCTAGACTTATTCCACCTACCCAGTCATCCTCAATAACTTCTTCAGAGACATAGCCCAAGGTATTATTAGCGAAATTAAAAATTTTATTTGTACTAGCCTCACCATAGCCACCAATGATTTCGGTTCCAATAATTTTACCTTGTCTAACAAATACTTTGATCGATGAATTGTCTAGCTCAGAGTCTTCACAAAAGCTGAAGCTATCATATTCGGTCATAAAAGTTAAGGACTCACCATCCTCATCATTTGGCTCATTTAAAAAGTCATATTTTTCTAAAATATTCGCTACCGGGGTGCCTATCTCCTCTTTAAGAAACTCACAGGCAGCACTTAAATTAATTGCGCTGATATAAATTGTAAAGGATATTAGAGCAATTAAGATTCTTTTCATTACAAAATACTACTAAATTTTTAAAAAAAATAAAATTAGACATTTGTGTTAATTAGTGACCATTTTGAGGTTAACTTGATAAGATAACTAAGCTTTCTAAGGGAATTAAAATTTCAGGATCTGTTGTTAAAAAATCTCCCTCATCCATGCCTTTGGGCATCAAGTATCCACAACCATAAATTCTGTAAGCAGTCCCCTGTCTTTGAGCATTGGTCGCAGTTTTTTTAAGACTTGTACCAGCCCCTTTAAATTTTGAAGTACCTGCATTTATTGAAAAAAACTCATATCGGTATCTTGACAAATACTCAATCTCTTCAGCTGCTTCATTAGCAGTCAATCCAACATTAGCACCAGTTCCTATAATTGGAGCAAGTATTTCGCCAAAATTTAAATTAAATTGGTGGCTTGTTACTAAAACAATACCTCTTTCTTTAAAATCTCCTTCATAGATAGCATCACGTGCTTCTTGTGTCATTTGTCCTGCGGCTACTAGAGCATCCAATTCAGCTAGATCGTCTTGGGTCATGTAATGATTTATCTCTCTTAT
The DNA here is from genome assembly GCA_902586125.1 of uncultured Pelagibacteraceae bacterium. GTDB lineage: Bacteria > Pseudomonadota > Alphaproteobacteria > Pelagibacterales > Pelagibacteraceae > Pelagibacter. Next base: position 36,036 of record CACIGI010000003.1, read on the forward strand.
TAAATTCCTGAAACTATTAAAGCATTTAGTTTCTGTGGGTCTAATAAGATTTCTTGGTATTTCTCTTCCATCTGTATGTCTTGCAAATTGATCTGCTCCGCCAGCAAGTTCAGTAAGTTCGGTAATATAATTATCATGTAAAGTTATTTCTGTGACATCAGCACCTGGTGCTAATGGTGGAATATTATTAATTTCTAACCAAGGCCCAAGCATTCGATTTAAAATTTCTTTTTCCGCTTCTTTTAAAGCATGTTCAGCTACATAGAAAGTTTGCTGATACTGATCGCTTGTGTTATTGCTCTGATGATCGCCTGCAGAAATAACAATTAAACTTCCACCCATTAAAGACATTACTAACAATAAGACAAGTGATAAAATTAATGTAAATCCATTTTGATTATTTTTTCTCATCAATATAAATTATCTCCTACAACATTCCTTGTGTGCACCGTCACAACCACATTATCTCTTAAATTCCTATCGGTATAATTTTTTATCTGTCTTGAAAATCCACTTAACTCTCTAGGGTTTTCGTTACTTCGATTAAATCTGAAAAATGGTTTCTCAGATCTAAAAGCAATTCTGATATCAATTGAACTTATTTTGTACAAATTTTCCCTTGACGCGTCTGAATTTAAATTAGGAACAGGAGTTAAAACTCTTCCATCCTTATCTAGAGCAATAAATTCAATATCCTCAACATAATCTCTAATCAATTCTCCTCTGTAACACTCTGGGCAATCAAAATTCCATTCCCCCCCTCTTTCATTTAAAGGTTGTTGCCAACTACTTTTTGACTTATAAATTGCATACCTTAGATTTGTTGCATTTTGCGAATCACCATCAAATTCTGTTTTGGCGAAGTAAGTTACCCTATATCTTTTATAAGGTTGAACAAGATCATTTTGATTAAAATCATCATAAACAAAGTGAATTTTATCACAACAAGCATCTACTTGACCTGGAATTAAATTATTTTTTTCCTCAGGCGTATAATCATCAGGATTTTCTGGATCATGACCTAGTTTATCCTTTTCAATAATAATTGGATCATGACTTTCTAAAATGCTATCCGTTCCAATGAGAAATGTTAAATTACTTTTTTTTGGAAATCCTTTTTCATTATTTCCCAGATAATATTTGTACCCTGCCATTCGAGCATCTCGGATTAATAATTCAATTATATCCCTCGAAGAGCGACTTACTTTAGCTTTTTCTAATACTTGGCTATAAGTATTATTTACGATTGAATAAGTAGTATAAATTGCAGCCATCATAATTGATGATACTATTATTCCAATTAATATTTCAATTAATGTGAGGCCAGTATTTGTTTTAAAAATTTTGTTACTCATCATTGATTTTGATCGTTTTGATTTTGATCTCCCTGTGCTGGATTTTCAGGATTAGGTGGCCATCTTCTTAATTTATAATCTGCCTGAAAATATACAAACTTTCTTTTCTTTCCATTATTTATCTTCATCTCAACTCTTCCAATATAAAGAGGGTCATCAGTAATAGACTCTAATATATTTGGACAGGTATCAGCCCACTTGCAGATCTCAAATATCGCTAATTTTTTTTGTTCTTGATTGCTTTGGCATTTTAAAAATCTATTTTCCCCAATAATAGAGTTCCATTTGTCCGTTTTATTTCTTATTGCATCTGTCTTTTGTGTCTCATAAACATTTTCTGTCGTTTGAAGATTGTTTGATGTCGTAGAGGCTGCTGTTGCTTCACAATTAAATTTAGTTTGGGTAGTATCTGGACTCCAATGATTATCAGTGTCACTAAAATGTTCTACAAATGATGTTAATGATGTCCCATTGAGTGTAGCCTCATTGTACATTGGATTATACATAATATCTTGATTATTTGAACTTTGTTGAAAAAATGTATTTCTACTTCCAATTACATCCTCGACTATCATCTCACTAAGATAGTTTGCTTTAGTTCGATCACCTGAACTATTAATTGATTGAACTGAAAAGTTTGTCATTTGCAAAATTGCAATAAATCCAACACCAACAACTGCTGTAGAAACAATCGCCTCTAATATGGAAAGTCCAGCAATCTTATCTTTCTTTTTAATCATACTATTGTTTGACCCATCCTTGACCTTGTCTCCATTTTTCAAGGTTGATGTTCCCAAACCTTGTCCAATTTATTGCATATGTGTAAACTGGATTATTGGCGTCTTCCTCAGAAGGAGGTATTTCACAGACTGCTTCTGTCGTTCTTTTACAAAGAAATAAAACATTATCTGGCGCCTCTCCTAACATATTAACTTCGTTTTGATCACCCTCTTGTTGTCCCATTCCAGGATTACCTTCTTCTCCCGTTCCATCTCCACATTCATCTCCACCCATACATCCACCAGCACTAAACCATCTTTCGTTTTTACTAAAACAAATCGCTCCAACATTACCTACCCAAGTTGTTGCAAGATTATCGATTTCAATTTGCCTAACTTCAATATTGTTTGCGCCTTGACTGGGGTCGTCATCCCAATAATTATTATCTGCAATATTACATCTATCTGGGGGTTCTGGGTTTCCTTCAGTAGCCGCCGGCCACCAACTACTATCACCATCATTTAACAAACTTCCTAATGTATCTGGTTTCATTCCTTTAGATGTTACTATCAAATTTCCTGCTGTTTCCTCTATATGAACCTGTACAAATGCATATTGACCTCTTTGAACTTGAGCATTAATCCCTTCCATCAAGGATTTAATTTTAACAACAGAGCTTCTAACTTCTCTCTCTACTCGCCATTTAGAAAATTCTGGGTAGCCTAATCCTGAAATTACTCCAATAATTACCAGGACAATAATTAATTCAAGTATATTGAAACCTTTAATTTTCTCGTCCTGCACTCGCATCTATTTTTCCTGCTTTTACTAATTCTTCTAAAGATTTAGTCATAGTAATCATACCATCTTTTACAGCAGTTTGCATGATGCTTGGTATTTGATGAATTTTAGATTCCCTTATCAAGTTTTGAATTGGAGGTGTACACTTCATCACTTCGAAAGCACCACAACGGCCTTGACCATCTTTAGTTTTAAGAAGTCTTTGAGTTACTACCATTTTTAGAGAAGTAGAAATCTGTGCTCGGATCTGAGCTTGTTGTTCTGGTGGAAATACGTCAATTATTCTATTTATTGTGCTTGGTGCCCCACTTGTGTGCAAAGTTCCAAACACTAAGTGACCAGTTTCTGCAGCTGTTAATGCAAGTGAGACTGTTTCTAAATCTCTCATCTCTCCAACTAATATCACATCGGGGTCTTCTCGAAGAGCTGCTTTAAGGGCTGTTGCGAACGTTTGGGTTTGTTTTCCAACCTCTCTATGTGAGACAATACTCTTTAAATCTTTGTGAATAAATTCCACTGGGTCTTCAACTGTTATGATGTTTGAGGTTCTTGTTTTATTTATTTCATTTACAATTGCAGCCAGAGTTGTGGACTTTCCTGATCCTGTCGGACCAGTTACCAAAACTAAACCTTTGTGCATATCAACAATATCATAGAGCACTTGGGGTAAATCAAATTGATCCATAGAGGGTATTACACTTTCAACTCTTCTTAAAACTGCAGCAGGTCCATGAATAGTTTTATAAAAATTCGCTCTAAACCTTAGTCCACTTAAAGTAACAGATGAGTCTAATTCATGAGTATCCTGAAATCTTTTCATTTCAATTTCATTGCAATTTGTTGATATTAAATCTTGCAGGTCTTGAGCTTTTACTACAACTTCTTGAATTTTATGAATCTCTCCAGTTTGACGATAAGCTAATGGCCAGCCACTTCTAATATGAAAGTCTGAAATTTTTTTGTTATTTTTTGCTAATTCTTCTAATTTTTCAAACATACTAAATTTTATATATAATTTTAAAAAAAAACAATATCTAGTTATACGATAGCGACCAAAATAGGTAATTATCTAGTATAGAAAGTAATATAATATCCATACAATTAAGGAATATTCAAAAAAGTTTTTTGAAAAGATTAATTGTTTTTCGGTAAATTTTGAACTTAAAAATTTACTAAAGAACATAAATCCTAGGTGGACAATAAAGACTGACATAATAACACCAATTAAAGTAGGCTTTATAGAAAAATTTTTATATCCAAAATAAATTGCTGCTAAAAAAGTCAACCAGGAGACTTTTGAAATAAATATTTTAAAAATTAAACCTGTTTTTTTACTAAAAATCGATTGTGTTTTTATTAGAGAATAAGACCAAGTAAGACCAATTAAAAAACTTATATACTTTAAAATCATCTCTTGTCTTTTTCATGAAAAACTAAACAAACTCCATTGTTGCAGTATCTTTTGCCTGTCGGTTGTGGACCATCATCAAAAATATGACCATGATGAGCATTACATTTTTTACAATGATACTCTGTTCTAGCATAACCTATTAGGTAATCAGTTTTAGTCTCAAAGACATCTGGTAAAGATTGAAAAAATGAAGGCCAACCCGACCCACTTTCATATTTTGCTTTTGAATCAAATAATTTTATTCCACAATTAGCACAATGATAACTCCCCTCTCGCTTCTCATTATTCAATTCACTACTACCAGCACGCTCTGTGCCATCCTCAAACATTATTAATTTTTGTTCAGCAGTAAGATTAGGATTCTTTATCATTTTAGAAGTTTAGCACAAGATTGATGTAAAATAGAATGTAATTCAACAAGTTTATCAAAATCTTTATTGTAACCACCACCTAGAACACCACACAAAGGTATACCTTGTGAAAAAAAATTTTGAGTTACCATTTCATCTCTTTTTTTAATTCCCTCATCTGAAATTTTTAATTTACCTAATCGGTCATTGTGATGGATATCAACTCCGGCAACATAAAAAACAAAATCAAAATTTTCTTCGTTAAATTGATTTAAATAAAAATCAAGTATCTTTATATATTGATCATCCTTCATATTATCATCAAGCTCAACATCAAGATCACTGATTGATTTTTTTGCTGGATAATTTGATTTTGAATGCATACTAAATGTAAATACATTTTTGTTATTTGCAAAAATATCTGCATTACCATTTCCTTGATGGACATCTAAATCAACAATTAAAATTCTACCAGCTAAACCACGATCCAATAAGTATTGAGCCGCAACCGCCACATCATTGAATACACAATAACCTGCACCCCCATCAAAATTAGCGTGATGACTGCCACCTGCAGTATTACATGCAACACCATTTTTTATTGCAAGCTTTGTGGCTAAAACTGTTCCACCAGTTGCAACTAATGACCTTTGAATAACACTATCAACTAATGGAAATCCAATTTTCTTAATTGTATTTTGATCTAATGTTTTATTTTTAACGTCCTTAATGTATTTTTCTGAATGAACTCTTTTTAAAGTATCCTCAGAGCATGCATAAGGTTTATGAAATTTTCTAATTATCTTTTTATCAATTAAATATTTTGCAAGTTCTCCAAATTTATTTATAGGGAATTTATGATCATCACCGATTTTTGCAAAATAATCCTCATGATTAACGACTGATAAATCCATAATTATTCGATTACGCGAATTGGCTTACCGCCTACACAGGCTTCCAGTGACTCAATCATTTGATTATAATAGACATTATAATTTTCTGCAGTCACATATCCTAAGTGAGGTGTTAACAAAGCATTAGGTAAAAATCTTAGTTTATTATTCTCTGGTAAAGGTTCTTTCTCATAAACATCAAGTCCTGCACCTGCAATTACATTTGTAGATAAAGCAATGATCAAATCGTCTTCATTAATTATTGGACCTCTTGAGGTGTTGATCAAAAAAGCAGTTTTTTTCATTTTATCTAGTTCTTTCAAAGTAATACAATCTTTATATCTTTTACCGCCTTGAACATGAATTGATAAGAAATCAGAATTTTTAATTAAATCTTCCTTAGTGCAAGGCAAAACATCAAGCTCTTTACATTTATCAAGATTGAGATTTTCACTCCAAGCCATCACCTCCATACCAAAAGCTTTCCCTATTTTTGCAACTTGAGAACCTACTTTTCCAAGACCAATTAATCCTAGTATTTTTCCCTTAAGCTCAACACCAACTGTGGTCTGCCAATAACCTTGGTACATATTATCAATTTCCTCTTTAATGTTTCTAGCTAAACCAAGAATTAATGTCCAAGTTAACTCTGGAGTTGGGTTTAAATTACTTTCAGTTCCACTAACTATAATCTTTCTATTTTTTGTAGCATCCAAGTCTATTGATTTGTTTCTCAAGCCACTGGTGATTATAAATTTCAGCTTAGACAAATTTTCTATAATATTTTTTGTAATAGGGGTTCGTTCTCTCATGACTAATAATGCCTCAAAATCAGCTAATTTGTCTATGACATCAGCCTCATCTTCAAATGGCTCACTAAAAATTTTTATCTCATATTTTCCTGCAAGTTTTTCAAGATCTAAAAATTGTTGAGAAACATTTTGATAATCATCTAATATTGCAACCTTAAGCATTTTTAATCTCCTTATTGGATAAAAATAAACCTAATATAATTAAAATTGCTCCAATCAAGTGAAAAAATTGGAATTGTTCATTATAAAAGAATATCGCCATCAAAGTGCTAAATAATGGTATTAAAGATAAAAATATTCCAGCTCGATTTGCCCCAATGATTGAAACAGCGCCAGCCCAACAATAGTAAGAGCCAATACTTGGAAATATTGCAACATAAGCTAAAATATAAAAAAAATTACTACTCATCTCAATAATTTTGCCTTGTGTCATATCTAAAATAAATAGAGGTAAAAGAAAAATTAATCCAAATGTGCAAATTATATGGACAAGAGCAAGTAAAGATACTTCAAAGGTTCTTTTTCTCAAATATGCAGAATATATTCCCCAAGCAATGATTGCTCCTACCATAAATAAATCGCCTTTGTTAAAATTTAAGGTAAGTAAAATATTTAGATCAAGTTTAGTAATAATAGCTAAAATTCCTAAAACTGAAATGACTAATCCAGATATTTGAAAAATATTTGTTTTTTCAATTTTTAATAAAAAACAAACTAAAATTATTGTTACAGGTATTGCGGTATTAAAAAGTGATGCATTAATTACTTGAGTGTAATTTAAAGCGTTATAAGTAAAAGAAGTAAATATACATACACTAGTAGAACCTAGAATAAGAAATAATAATAAATTTTCTTTAATTTGATATTTTAATTTTAATATCTCTTTATAGGTGAAGGGAAGTAATATTATCCATACTAAGCACCACCTTAAAAATGCGAGTGAGTTGGGAGGTATATTTTCTAAATAAGCAAGCTTTGCTAATGTAAAGTTTCCTGCCCAAAATAATGTTGCACATACTAGCATTATGTATGCCTTAGTATTTTGCATTTGATTAACTAAATCTTACTGAGCTATAAGGATCTAAATTAAGATTTGTGTTTTCTTTAGCTATCATTCCAGAAACAATCTTTCCAGAAATTGGACCTAATGTCCATCCTAAATGATGATGACCAAAACAATAAAATACATTTTTATAATTCTTTGATGGCCCCATCACAGGTAAAAAATCAGGAAGTGTAGGTCTAAAACCTAACCATTCATCTTCATGTTCTGGGAGATCACCTAACATATACTTAGCATTACTAATTAAATTTTTAATTCTAGATTTTGAGAGTGGATTATCTAATCCACCAAACTCTACAGTACCAACTACTCTTAATCCTTGTTCCATAGGGGTAATACCAAATCCTCTATTAGAAAAAATAACAGGTCTACTTAAAAGATGATCACAATCTTTAAAATGAACATGGTAACCTCTTTCAGTATCAAGCGGAATTCGCTCACCTAAATTATCTGTTAATTTTTTTGAGAAAGCTCCACAAGCAATGACAATCTTATCAAAAATATATCTTTCGCCATCAGTTACAAAAACTGGTTTTTCTGTATCAAATTCAATATCATTAATATTTTTCTTTTCAAACTTTCCACCTTTTTTTAAAAATAATTCAAATAATTTAAGTAAGATTTTTTTGGGGTTACGAGCATGCCTTGCGTAAGGGTAATAAACTCCCGCATGGTAGAAAGGTTTTATATTTGGTTCCAGATCATGGATTTCAGATTTATTTAATAGTTGTTGTTTTACTCCAAGTTCATCTCTTACATTAATTTCTAATTCTCTACTCTTTAAATCTTTATCATTCCAAATGTAGAGAATACCTTTATTTTCGACAAGACCATCTAAATTAATTTCATCAAAAAGCTCATCATATGCAGGTAATGCTAAATCTAAAATTTGATGCATATTTCTAGCGGTATGCATCATTTTATTTTTAGTTGTATTCAAAATAAATTTGAAAAACCAGGGTAACATTTTTGGCACATAGTTCCATTTTAGAGCTAGTGGGCCTGTTGAACTCAATAACATCGCAGGCACATCTGCAAGAACATCAGTTCTATTCAATGATAATGAAGCGTAAGGGGAAAAGTGACCTGCATTTCCGTATGATGCTGCTGGGCTGCCAGGATTATCTCTATCAAAAATAGTAACCCTAAAACCTTTTTTTTGAAGAAATAAAGCATTGGATACTCCTTGAATACCTGAGCCAACTATTCCGACATGCAAATTTTTACTCATAAAAATATATACAATCTATCTGTCAAATAAGTTAAGCGACAAATTATACTTAGGCAATCATTTGTTGATTGTGAACTCTAGCGCTCATGACAATTCCAAAACCAATCATAGTTGCTAACATTGAAGATCCGCCATAAGACATAATTGGTAAAGGAGAGCCAACTATAGGTAGTAAACCTAAAACCATACTCATATTTATGGTAATAAACACAAAGATTGCTGCACCAAAGCTATAACAGAAAATCTTTGCAAAATAACTTCTTGAACTAGCTCCGATTGCGACAATTCGATAAATAATAATCGCATAAATTACTAAAAGTATTGCAGAGCCAATAAATCCAAATTCTTCGGAAAAAAGTGTGAAAATAAAATCTGTATGTTTTTCGGGTAAAAATTCAAGATAACTTTGAGTTCCTTTTAAAAAACCTTTACCAAATATACCTCCAGATCCAACAGCTATTTTAGATTGAATAATTTGGTAACCAGCACCCAGAGGATCCTTGTCAGGATTTAGAAATGTTAACACTCTTAATTTTTGATAGGGTTTCAGGAAAGCTATGACAAAAGGTAAGGAAATTATAAATCCCAAAATAGTATAAATGAAATACTTATAATTTATTCCAGCAAACCATAATACAGCAATGCCACTGATGGCAATTAAGACAGCTGTTCCAAGATCAGGTTGTACAATCACTAATCCCATTGGTAACAAAATAATTATCAAAGAAGTCAGAATTGTATAAATTGAATTAACATTTTCTAACTTCATTCGATGAAAAAATTTAGCCAAACAAACAATGATAAATATTTTCATTAATTCTGAGGGCTGTAAATTTATAAAGTATAAATTAATCCATCTTTGAGACCCTGATGAGGTAATTCCAAATAAATAGGTCCCAACCAATAAACCTATAACTACAACATAAACCAAATAACCAATTGAAAACCAGTATTTGATATTGATAAATGACATTACTAGCATCATCAAAGTAAAAACTGCTAATTTAATAAAATGACTTTTAGTGTGAAACTTAACTTCCCCGCCGTCTGTAGAATACATGGTTGCTAAACTAATAAAACCAAGTATCAATATACAAACCAACAATATATAATCAAAGTTTCTAAACTTTTGAAAAAAACCCAGTCTATTTGTTGTTAATCTTGTATGTTGATACATCTATATCTCCAAATAATTTTTATTTCTCAATGAATCTCTCATCTTATGTCGATCGATTATTAGTTTAAATAGTTTAGTTGCCATTGGAGCGGCTGTTGTGCTTCCATTTCCTCCGTGTTCTACAATTATGCTTAATGCGTATCGAGGATTTTTATATGGCCCAAAAGCTACATATAAAGCATGATCTCTTTGCTCATATGGTATCTGGAATGTTTTAAGATCAAGCTCTCTTTCTTCTTCCGTAATTTTTTTAACTTGTGCTGTTCCAGTTTTGCCTGCAAACTGATATTTTGGATTGTCAATTCTCGAACGGTAAGATGTACCCATCACTTCATTTGTCGAGCTAAAAATAGCGTCTTGAACAATCTTGATATTTTTTGAATTTTTATAAAGTGGTGTAAATTTATCAATTAGCTGATCATTGACTTTATCATCGAGTACAAGATGAGGGTAAATTTTGTGACCTCCATTTGCAATTTGAGCTGTCATCAAACATAATTGAATTGGAGTAGTTTGAATATAGCCTTGTCCAATTCCTGTTATTATTGTTTCACCTAATAGCCATCCTTTGCCAAGAGCATTTTTTTTCCATTGTGTGTTGGGAATTAAACCTTTTTTTTCAATATCAAATAGATCACCAAAAACTTTTTCTCCAAGACCAAATTTTTTTGCAGTCTCACTTAATTTATCAACTCCAAGTTTACGAGCAACCTCATAAAAATAAGTGTCACAAGATTGCTTCATCGCATTTCTCAAATTCATATAGCCATGACCTTTTTTCTTCCAACAATGATAAGTTTGACCATACATTTCCGTTTTACCAGTGCATTGAACTGTAAAATTAGTATTAACAATTCCGTTTTCTAACGCAGATAAAGCAACTATTGGTTTAATCGTTGAACCTGGAGAGTAATTACCTTGTAAAGTTTTATTAACTAATGGTTTCATTGGATCATTTCGAATTAATTCCCAATCATCTTGACTAATGCCAAAAACAAACAAATTTGGATCAAATGATGGTGATGAATGCATTGCAATTACTGCGCCAGTGTAAATATCCATTACACAGATAGATCCTGCTTTATCTTTCAGCAACTCATTTGCTAATTTTTGAACTTCGGTATCTATGGTCAGTCTTAAAGTTTTACCTTTTTGACCTTTTTGAAATTCCAACTGACTAATTCTTCTACCATAGGCATTGACTTCATATCTTTCTATATCATTAGTCCCTATTAATTTTTCCTCAAATGTTTTTTCTAAACCTACTTTTCCAACTTTTAAACCTGGAACAAAATTCTTTTTTATAGCTTGGGTAGTTTCAATATCGTCTTGGTTTGCCTGACTGACATAGCCTATTAAATGAGTAAAGTTTTCTTTAAAAGGATAGTTCCTTGAAATCGATATAACAGGTTTAACACCATTTAAATCATATAAATGGTTATTAATCTTCGAAAATTTTTGCCAACTTAAATTGTCAGAAACAATTAAAGTTTCCCATGGTTTTATTTCATTTTTCTTTTTTAATACTTTTTTAAATTCTATATCTGACAATTCTAGTAAGTCTTTTAATCGATAAATAACATACCTAAAATCCTCAACTTGTTCTGGTATCACATGGAGTTGATAAGCTTCAAAATTGCCTGCAATGACATTACCAAAATAATCATGAAATTCTCCCCTGACAGGAGCTAACTTCCATTCTCTAATTCTATTTTTATCCGAAAGAGTTAAATATTTTTTGTTTTCCTTAACTTGTAAGAAAAATAATCTACTTACAATTCCAATCATTATAAAAAATTTCAAAGAGCCTGTAATGAACATTCTTCTATTAATAGAATTAAGTTTTTTTACATTATCACTTGAAGAGTTAATCATTTATACCTTTCATATAATATTTGAATAATGATAAGAAAACTATGTATAATAAAAATGTACAAGTCGTGTTGATCAAATAACTTATTAAAACCAAATCATAAGAAAAAAATAGTGTTAAAACTGAGTAATTTAATGAGTTAATCAGACTAATGATAAATAAAAAATAGAACCAATCTTTCATAGGACTTGGTCTAATTGTGATATTTCTTATATATGCTGTAGCAATACAAATTAAAGTATAGGATAAACTACTAATTCCCAAAGGTAAGCCTACAACAGTATCATTCAGCAAGCCCGCAATAAATACAAAAAGATAATCAAAATGTTTAAAATCCTTTAAGGTAAAGAAAAAGATTAGAATAAATGGAAAATTGAAAGAAAAATATTCAAGTTGTAGATAATTAAAATCAAATTCATTAAGTACTGAAACAAATAATAAAATTATTGGTAACCAAGTATACAATTTAGATAATGTTCCTTTTGTTTTTAAATTAGCCACCAGTTCTACCTCCATTCAAAACACAACTCCTATATTCCTCGGTTCCGACATTGAAGCCGTTTGTATTTAAAAAAGATTTTCTACACTTATGACCATGATCTAGATTCAATTTTAAAAATTCTAACTCTTGAGTATCAATATTGAATTGATTGATTTTTTTCTTTTGCGAGAAAATTTCATTCTTTAAGACCGAAATTTGATTATTCAAATCATTTATTTCAATAATCAAATTTTCATTTTCTTCGATGAATTTTAAATTTGTTTCTTCAATAATTTTAAGTTCATCCTCTAAAATTTTTAATTTTGTCTCTTCAAGTTCTTCACTTTTATTTTCAACTGTAACCATATCTGGTGCAACTTCAGGAATTTCAATTTGAGTAATTGTTTCTGCAAAAACATACTTTAATTGTGTAAAATCGCTGTAGAATTCAACATTATATTTATTTGAAGAACCAATTTTATCAGATCTTAATTTGCCTATTGGCACTCCACTTTTAAATATTGCTCCGGTGCCTGAGGTATAAACTATACTTTCATCAACTAACTCCTCTGACAAACCTGCTTTGATATATTTAATTTGTCCATAATTTTCTCCAGACCCAGTGACGATTGCTTGAATATTCTGAGGTGCAATTGTTACTGGAACATTAGAGTTCAAATCTGATAATAGTAATACCCTAGATGTCTTATAATTTACCTCAATTACTCGACCAACTAAATACGATTGATCATAAATATTTGTACCTATTTTGATGTCGTCTTTACTACCTTTATTTATGATAATACTTTTTAAAAAAGGGCTATCATGATCAACAATAATTTTTGCTAAAATTTTATTTGAACTTGAAATATAATCATCAATAAGTACCTTCAGTTCTTGATTTTCATACTGAATAATTTCGTTAGATACAAAATCAGATTTAAGATTGTCTAGTTCGTCTTTATTTTTTTGATATTTATTAAAAAAAGATGTGTATTCAATAATATTTATAGCAGAGTTCTTAATAAAGTTTTCTGGCACGGAGACAATAAAAGATGATCGATAAACTACCTCGCTCAATCCGGCTTTCAGGTATCTTACCGCTTTAAAGTCAAGGTTAGATAAAATAATAATAAATATCGAAATAAATACTAAGGTAAGTAGAGAAAATTTTTGCTGAGTGCTTTTTTTTAAAAAAGCAGAACGAATTGCTATTATAAAATCATCTCTGCTAGAGGCCATTACTCTTAATATTCAGTCAACATAGTCGAGAATGTTTGTTCTTGGTCGAGAGCTTTTCCAGTTCCGACTGCAACGCAAGATAATGGATCATCAGCAATGTGAACTGGCAAACCTGTTTCCTTAGAAAACCTTCTGTCTATATTTTTTAATAAAGCTCCACCACCCGTTAAAGTTAGACCCATATCAACTAAGTCGGCAGATAATTCTGGAGGAGTACTTTCTAATGCGTCTTTAATTCCATTAACCATCTCTTTCAAGATATCGTTTAATGCTTCTGCTGTATCTTCTTCTGTAATATTAACTTCTTTTGGAGTGCCAGATCTTAAATCACGCCCTTTAACTGCATAAGTATTATTGTTCGTTGGAATAGCAGTACCTATTTCTTTTTTAATTTTTTCTGCAGTACTATCACCAATCATCAAATTATATTCTTTTCTCATATAGTTGACCATTGCACCATCCATTGCATCTCCTGCTACTCTTAGAGATTTAGAATACACCAAACCTCCTAGCGACATAACTGCTATTTCAGTTGTACCACCACCAATATCAACAACCATTGAACCAGTTGCTTCAGATATTGGAAGATTGGCTCCAATTGCAGCAGCAATTGGCTCCTCAATTAATTGAACTCTTCTGGCACCCGCGGCTAAAGCACTATCTTGAATGGCTTTTCTTTCGACAGGTGTTGAACCTGTAGGAACACAAATTAAAATTCTTGGATTAGCAAAAGTACTTCCTTTATGAACTTTTTTAATGAAATGTTTTATCATTTCTTCAGTGACGATAAAATCAGCAATCACACCATCTCTTAAAGGTCTTATAGCTTGAATGTTTCCAGGTGTTCTTCCTAACATCGTTTTAGCCTCATCTCCAACTGCTAAGACTTGTTTTTTTCCAGATTGATCTACAATTGCAACAACTGAGGGTTCATTTAAAACTACCCCTTGTCCTTTAACAACAACCAGGGTATTTGCTGTACCTAAGTCAATTGCCATATCCTGACTCCAGATTTTCTTCATTCTATCAAAAAAGCCCATTAAAACACTCCTTTTACTTTTTTAGGTTCTATATTTTTATAAAGAGATTTCTTTTCTCTTTTAATTAACATTTTATTTAATGCGTTTAGATAAGCATTAGCTGATGCTACTAAAGTGTCTGTATCAGCTGATTGTCCAACAGTAGTCCTGTCATTCTCTTCAATTTTTACACTGACTGTCGCTTGTGCATCTGTTCCTTCAGTAACTGCATGTACTTGATACAATGACAATTTTACATCATGGGGATAAAGGTCTTTTATACATTTAAATATTGCATCAACAGGACCATCACCTGTTTGGGTAGTATGTTTTATATCTCCAAAAACATCTAATGTCATTTCAGCTCTTTGTGGCTCACCCGTGCCAGCAAAAACTTTGAGAGATTTTAAATTTATTGCATTAATTTTATTGTCGATTATTAAACTATCATCAACTAAAGCGACTATATCTTCATCATAAATATGTTTTTTTTTATCAGCTAAAATTTTAAACTTTCCAAATGCCGCTTGAACTACATCATCTGTAACATCTGCATAACCTAAGTCACTTAATTTATCCTTAAAAGCATGTCTTCCAGAATGTTTTCCCATAACTAATGATGTTTTTTTTACTCCAACACTTTCTGGTGTCATGATTTCATATGTTTCCCTATTTTTAAGCATTCCATCTTGATGTATACCTGACTCATGTGCGAAAGCATTTTTTCCAACAATTGCTTTATTAAATTGAACTGGAAATCCTGTTGCATTTGACACAATTTTTGAAGCTTTACTAATTAATTCTGTTTTTATGCCTGTCTCATAAGGTAACAAATCATCTCTTGTTTTTATCGCCATTACGATTTCTTCTAAAGCAGCATTACCTGCTCTTTCGCCAATCCCATTAATGGTACATTCAATTTGTCTTACTCCAGCCGATAATCCTGACAATGCATTTGCAACTGCTAAACCTAAATCATTATGACAATGGGCCGAGATAATTGCTTTATCGATATTTGGAACGTTATTTTTGATTAATTTAATAGTTTTTGCAAATTCCTCAGGTATCGAATATCCAACTGTATCAGGAATATTAATTGTTGTTGCACCACATTTAATTGCAAGCTCGATTGTCTTATACATGAAATCTAAGTCTGTTCTTGTGCCATCTTCACAAGACCATTCAACATCATCAGTAAATTTTTTTGCATAAGTAACACTCTCTTTAATAGCCCCTAAAACTTGTTCGTTAGTCATATTTAATTTATGCTTCATGTGAACTGGGCTTGTTGAAATAAAAGTATGAATCCTAAATCTTTTTGCAAATTTCAAAGACTCATGACACGCATCTATATCTTTTTTGGTTGCTCTAGCTAAACCACAAGGGATTGAATTTTTTACACTTTTACTTATTGCGCTTACCGCTTCAAAATCACCTGGAGATGATATTGGAAAACCTGCCTCTATAATATCAATTCCCATTTCATCAAAAACTCTTGAGATCTGAATTTTTTCTTCGACACTCATTGAAGCACCTGGTGATTGCTCACCATCTCTCATTGTTGTATCAAAAATGAAAACTTTATCTTTATCTGCCATATCAAAAATTTTATTATAGAAATATACAATTTCTCGTTTAGATTGCAAAAATAAAATACTGAATTTGCCTTAATTTGGAACTAAAATTTACTTCTTATCGCTATCCACTAATTTCTTCTTACCAATCCATGGCATCATAGCTCTTAAATTAGCCCCAACTTTTTCAACTGGATGTTCAGCTAGTTTTGCCCTTGTAGCAAGAAAGTTTTGTTGACCACTTTTGCACTCTTCCATCCATTCTTTCGTAAATTTACCAGATTGAATATCAGCCAAAACCTCTTTCATTCTTTTTTTAGTTTCCTCTTTATTAATCACTCTAGGTCCAGATTTGTATTCTCCATATTCTGCAGTGTTTGAAATAGAGTAATTCATGTTTGCAATTCCACCTTCGTAAATAAGATCAACAATAAGTTTTACTTCATGAACAGTCTCAAAATATGCCATCTCAGGTTCATATCCAGCTTCCACTAAAGTTTCATAACCATTCTTTATAAGCTCAACCAAGCCACCACAAAGAACAGTCTGTTCACCAAATAAATCTGTTTCAACCTCATCTTTAAACGTTGTTTCAATAATACCTGATCTACCACCACCGACTGCTGATGCATACGACATTGCTAAATCTCTTGCTTTACCGGAACCGTTTTGATGCACTGCAAATAAACATGGTACTCCACCGCCTTTTTCATACTCACTTCTTACTAGATGTCCTGGTCCTTTTGGAGCAACCATAAATACATCTAAATCTTTTCTAGCTTTTATCAAATCGTAATGAACATTTAACCCATGAGCAAATGCTATTGATTTACCTTCTTTTACTCTTTGCTCTATGTGATTTTTATAAATTGAAGCTTGTAATTCATCTGGGGTTAAAATCATTACAACATCTGCCCACTCAGCAGCATCAGATAAATTCATCACTTTTAATCCTTTTGACTCTGCTTTAGGTATACTAGAAGAACCTTCTCTTAAAGCAACCACAACTTCTTTAACACCACTATCTTTTAAATTTAAAGCATGAGCATGTCCTTGACTACCATAACCAAATATTGCAATTTTTTTATCTTTAATTAAATTTACATTTGTGTCTTTTTCATAAAACATTTTCATAATTTTCTCCTTAATAATTAATTAAAAACTTTATCTCCCCTCGTCATTGCAACAGCTCCTGTTCTAGAAACACTCACTAATCCAAATTTTCTTAAATTTTTTGCCATCTTATCTATTTCTCTTCTAAGAGCAGTAATTTGAATTACATTTGATTTTTTTGTTTTATCCAATATTACAGCATCATACTTTTTACAAGCATTAATAGCCTTTTTGATTTTTGTGTTATTGCCAACAACTTTAAATAAAGCCATTTCTTTAAATATTACCCCTTTATCATTCCTTTTAAAATCTGCTACCTTATGGACTGGAACAAGTTTTTTTAATTGTAATTTAATTTGATCTATTACTTGTGGTGTTCCAGTTGTGACTATCGTAATTCTTGATATACTTCTTTTTGCGTCAACTTCAGCAACTGCTAGAGACTCAATGTTATAGCCTCTACCAGAAAATAATCCAACGACCCTTGCTAAAACACCAGCTTCATTGTCCACCCAAACAACAATAATGTGTGTATCTGATCTTTCTTTTTTTGAAGAAACACTATATGCAGATTTTGGATTTACCATAATTAAACTAGAGCTTTACCTTTACCAGTGATTTTATTTTCATCTTTCTCACTTGGTCCTAATATCATTTGGTTATGAGGTTTTCCTGATGGAATCATTGGAAAACAATTTTCATTCGGATCTACTCGACAATCAAAAATAACAGGACCATCAAACTCTACCATTTCTCTAATCTTTTCATCTAATTCATATGGTTTTTCAGCTTTTATACCTTTGCAGCCATAGGCCTCTGCCATTTTTATAAAATCTGGCAAAGCCTCAGTGTAGCTTTCAGAATAATTTTTTTCATGTAATAATTCTTGCCATTGCCTTACCATTCCCATGTATTGATTATTCAAAATAAAAATTTTAATGGGTAGATTATATTGAACTGCTGTAGACATCTCTTGAATTGTCATTAGAACAGAAGCTTCACCTGCAATATCAATAACTAATTTTTTTGGATGAGCTATTTGAACACCAACAGCAGCAGGTAAACCATATCCCATTGTTCCAAGACCACCAGAAGTCATCCAACGATTTGGCTTATTAAATTTATAATGTTGGGCTGCCCACATTTGATGTTGACCTACCTCAGTCGTCACATAAGTATCTTTATGTTTGGTAAGTTCATATAGTCTTTGAACTGCATGTTGAGGTTTTATTGTTTCATCACTATTTTTAAAATGAAGAGAATTTTTTGTTCGCCATTTTTGTATTTGTTCCCACCATTTAGCAATTTGTTGCTTATTAGATTTTTTCAAATCTAAGTTTTTCCTCTTCAAAGTTTTGTTTATACTTTTTAAAACCTCTTTAACATCACCAACTAACGCTAAATCAACTTTAATGATTTTATTTATTGATGAAGGATCAATATCAATATGAACTTTTTTTGATTTTGGAGAGAACTCATCAATTTTACCAGTTATTCTATCATCAAATCTTGCACCAATATTTATTAATAAGTCACAATCATGCATTGCATTATTAGCTTCATAAGTTCCATGCATACCAAGCATGCCTAAAAATTGATTATCATCGCCTGGGTATGCTCCCAGACCTTGCAACGTAGAGGTGATTGGAAAACCTGTAAGTTCAACAAGTTCTCTTAAAACATTACTTGCCTCTGGTCCAGAATTAATAACGCCACCACCAGAATAAATGACAGGTTTTTTCGATTTATTCATTAAACCAATCAAAGTATCAATGTCTTTTTGCAAAAAATGATTTAACGATTTTCCATTTAGTTTTTTTTCAGCTTTAGGTTTTGAATAACCTATTTTAGCAAACTGGATATCTTTAGGTATATCAACTAAAACTGGTCCAGGTCTTCCTGTTGTTGCAACTCTAAAAGCCTCATGAAGAGTTTTTGATAAATCTTTAATATCTTTGACTAACCAATTATGTTTTGTGCATGGTCTTGTAATTCCAGTTGTGTCACATTCCTGAAATGCATCAGTGCCAATTAGATGTGTCGGCACTTGTCCTGATATACAAACTAGTGGAACAGAGTCCATATATGCATCTGTTAATGCAGTAACAACATTGGTAGCGCCAGGTCCAGAAGTTACAAGTACAACACCTGGTTTTCCTGATGATCTGGCATATCCCTCTGCAGCATGTCCTGCTCCTTGTTCATGTCTGACTAAAATATGTTTAATAGTGTTATGATTTTTTAATTCATCATAAATTGGTAACACTGCACCACCTGGATAACCAAAAATAAAATCCACTCCTTGATCCTCAAGACATTTGAATACAATTTCAGCACCTGTATATAATTTAGACATTCATCCAATCTAGCTGAAGTTGTGCTTATTGGTCAAGAATTACTACGTGATATCTAAATTTTTTTTAAAAATTTATTTAGATCCACTGACTTTATTTTGTTCCAATCCATCATATTGCCTCTGCCCCAAGTAGATTGTCTCTTAGCGTATTGCCTAGTCTTTATTGATATTTTCTCAATTACCTCTGATATTCCTATTTTTTTCTCGAGATATTCTCTGATTTCTGCAATACCAATTGCCTTTGAGGCAGTTTTAACTCTTGGAACTTTTAATCTTATAAATTTTTTTACCTCTGATATAGCTCCATTTTTAATCATATCTTTAGTACGATCACTAATTCTCTTAACTAATTCAACTCTTGGATAATCAATGTAAATTTTTAAAAAATCATCATTTTCATAATCAGATCGTGTACTTTTAAACCAATCGTAAATTGATATATTTGTAAACAATTTTACCTCATAGGCTCGAATTATTCTTTGAGTGTCTGTAGGTTTAACAAAGTTTTTTGATATAGGATCTAACTTTATTAATTCTGAAAAAAACTTCTTTGTTCCAATTTTTTTATGTAACAACCTTATTTTTGATCTTAATCGAATTGGTATATTTGGAATGTTCACCAAACCCTCTGTTATTGCTTTAAAGTACAGTCCGGTACCACCCACAAGAATAGGTGTCTTATTTCTTTTTTTTATATCTAGAATTTTTTTATTAACTAATTTTAACCAATCCCCTGAAGAAAAGTTTTTTTTTACACTTTGAAATCCATATAAATGATGGTTAATATTCTTGTAATCCTTTGGGAGTGGTCTCGCAGATAAAATTTTTAATTCTTTATATACCTGCATGCTATCAGCATTTACAATTTCACCATTAATTTTTTTAGCTAGTTTAATTGCAAAATTAGATTTTCCAGATGCCGTGGGACCATAAATTAAAATAATCTTGGATTTGGAGTCCATTAATTAATCTAATTTAACACCAATATATCGTCTCTGATTTTGGCTATTATAAATAACTAATAAAATAGTTTTTTGACTACTATTTAAAACTTGTTCCACTATCTTGTTTAAATCATTTACATTTCTAATTTTTTTCTTTTGAGCTTCTAGAATGATACTGTTTACTTCAACAGAGCTTATTAAAGGACTATCATTTGCTATTTTAGTGACAACTAATCCAGATGTTTGATTAGGTAAATTTCTTGACTTAATATCATCTTTAGTAAGTTGTCTCACAGTCACTTTCAAGTCTTTTATCTCAGTTTCCTTTGGGCCCTCTGTCTTTTCTGAAACTTTAAAGTCCTCTGAAGTTTCTAATCTTCCAAGAGTGACAATTTTAATAATTTCTTTTTTATCTCTCCAAATTTTTACTTCAACTCTTTTTCCAACCTCTGTTCTTGCAACAATCATTGGAAGTTCCTTCATCTGATTTATTTTTTTTCCATTAAATTCTAAAATGATATCTCCTGCTTTAACTCCAGCTTTGGCAGATGGACTATTTTCTGCAACACTTGCAACCAAAGCACCACGCGGTTTATCTAATTTTTCAACTTCAGCAATTTCTTTTGTAACATCTTGAATTCTTACACCTAACCAACCTCTTTTAGTTTCTCCAAACTCTATTAACTGATCAATAACTATTTTTGCACTATTCGAAGGTATTGAAAAACCAATTCCAATTGATCCGTTTCTTCCAAGTATGGCAGTATTAATTCCTATTACATTTCCATTCATATCAAACAAAGGTCCACCAGAGTTTCCTTGATTGATTGATGCATCAGTCTGAATATAATCTTCGTATCTAGTTAAACCTATCGATCTATTTCTTGCAGAGATAATTCCCGAGGTTACAGTACCTCCAAGACCAAAAGGATTTCCAATTGCTATGACCCAATCACCAATTCTTGCTTTATCAGAGTCTCCAAATTTAACAGGTTTGAACTTTTCATTTGTCTCAAGTTGAAGAACAGCAATATCAGACAATGGATCAGCGCCTAGAACTTTAGCTTTAACTTCTTTGTCACCTACTCTTATGATAATATCATCGGCATCCTGAATTACATGATTGTTTGTAACAACAATACCTTTCTCATCTATAATAAATCCTGAACCCAAAGCTGCTGATGGTCTTTCTTGTGGTGCTCCAAATTCTTTAAACATATCCTCAAATGGTGACCCTGGGGGAAATTGAAAAGGGAAAGGATTTGTTTGTGTTTTCACTATTGTGGTCGTTGAAATATTAACTACAGATGGCATCAACTCTTCCGCTAAATCAGCAAAAGAACTAGGATGATTTTGGGCGAATGATTTTAATTGAAGACCTATAATTAAAATAATCGCTGTAAATAACGTATTTATTCTACTCATTTTAGTTTTTCATATAGTAAATAATTATAAAACCTAATACTGCAAAGATTAATCCACCTGATCTAAGTTGACTATCTTTTATAAGTTCTAACTTTTTTAACATACTTTTCATTTTTGATGGAAATATGGCATATAAAATTCCCTCAATAAACAAGAATAGACCAAAGGCAATGATCAATTCCCTCATTAAAATTCTATTGAGTTTTTGGTTTTATGTTTCCAAAAAATTTAAAGAACTCGCTATCAGGAGATAATATTAAGGACGTCTCTCCACCGATTAAAGCTTTTTCGTAAGCCTGCATGGCTCTGTAAAAAGCAAAAAATTCTGGATCTTGTCCAAAAGCATTAGCGAAAATATTATTTCTTTTACCATCGCCTTCTCCTTTCATAATCTCAGATTTTTTTTGTGCGTCTGCTAAAATAACAGTCACTTCTTTGTCAGCAGTTGATGTAATCGTTACCGCCATCTCAGCTCCTTTTGCTCTAAATTCTTTAGCTTCTCTCTCCCTCTCTGTTTGCATTCTTCTAAAGATTGCATCACTGTTTGCTTGAGGGAGATCAGCACGTTTAATTCTTACATCTACAATTTCTATACCAAAGTTTTGTGCTTCATTGTTTACACCTTCTTGAATTAGAGCCATTTGTTTTGTTCTATCCTCTGATAAAAGCGTTTGTAGTTCTTGCTGACCTAATACGTTCCTAATTCTTGAGTTAATAATTGTTGCTAATCTAGATCTTGCTACTCTTTCGTTTCCAACTGAAATATAAAACTTAAGAGGATCTACAATTTGAAACCTAGCAAAAGCATCAACAATTAATCTTTTTTGATCTGACGCAATAACCTCTTCAGGTGGTGTATCTAGATTTAAAATTCTTTTATCTAAAAATACGACGTTTTGAATAAATGGTAATTTAAAGTTTAGTCCAGGTTTTAATATTATTCTTTTTGGATCACCAAATTGAAGTACTATTGCTTGATTAACTTCTTTGACTACAAATATTGAAAAAAATAATGTTGCTGCAACTAAAACGGCTAAACCTGCTATAATTTTTCCTGTTTTCATCTTAATTCGTCGCTTTCTTTTTTAATTCTGGTAATGGCAAATATGGAACCACACCTGAGCCAGCATTTTTCTCAATTATCACTTTATCAATGTCAGCCAATACTTTTTCCATCGTCTCCAAGTACATCCTTTCTTGAGTTACAGATTTTGCTTTTTTATATTCATTATAAATAGCTAAGAACCTGCTTGCTTCACCCTCTGCTTTAGCTACAACTTCTTTTTTATAAGCTTCTGCAGCTTGTAAAATCTTTGCTGCTTCTCCCCGCGCTCTTGGGATTACGTCATTAGCGTATGCTTCAGCTTCATTTTTTGATCTTTCCATGTCAGCCCTGGCAGCTTGCACATCACGAAACGCATCAATTACTTGATCAGGTGGATCAGCTTTTTGCGTTTGAACTTGTGTAATTTGAATTCCTGATGTGTATTCGTCTAAAATCTTTTGAATTATTTCTTGTGTATCTGTCTCAATTAAAGATCTTCCTTCAGTAAGAATTGGCTGAATATCAGATCTTGCAATTACTTCTCTCATTGCCGTTTCTGCTGCAGCTTTAACAGTTCCTTCTGGGTCTTGAATTTTAAATAAAAAATTACCGGCATCTTTAATTACCCAAAAAACAGAAAAATCTATGTTCACGATGTTTTCATCACCAGTAAGCATAAGACTTTCTTGAGGTACATCTGCTACACCTCCTGCAGCTGAAGAAAAACCACTATCTCTCTCCGACCTAAAACCAATATCTATTCGGTTAACCTTTGTAACTTTTGGTGTTAAAACAGTTTCTACAGGAAAAGGAATATGATAATTCAAACCTGGTTGGGTTGTTTTTACAAACTTTCCAAATCTCAAAACGACACCTTGTTCGTCAGGAAGTACTCTATAAAGACCACTTGCAAGCCATACAAAACCTAAAATAATTAAAACTAAAACAGCTTGCTTTCCCCCAGATGAACTTCCACCTGGTAAAAACTTTTTAATCTTTTCTTGAAACTCTTTGATAATTTTATCTACATCAGGCGGTCTTGGACCTCTTCCAGAACCATTACCACTTCCACCACCACCTGGGGGTGATCCCCAAGGACTACCACCTCTTTGTTGAAAATCATCAGACATAGACTATCTATATAGTGTCTAATTTGACAAAAACAAGCTAAGATCAAATAATGCAAGATAAAAAGCCAGAACTAAGTGCCGCAACGAGCAAAGAAAGCGGAAGAAAGATATTCACAAAAAAACCAATTATTGGAACAAAGTTTACTATAGCTATTTCAAGTGCGAAAGGAGGTGTTGGAAAGTCAACTTTTGCCACTAATCTTGCAATAGCATTAAAACATATCGGATGCAAAGTTGGTTTGTTAGATGCAGATGTTTATGGACCCTCAATCCCAAAAATGTTTGGTATAAATGAAAAACCTAAAAGTGATGGCCAAAAACTAGATCCTATAATTAAATATGACATTCAGTGTATGTCTATTGGTTTCCTCACTGATCAACAAACTCCAATGATTTGGAGAGGTCCAATGGTAACCAGTGCAATTAGAACTTTTACCCAAAAAGTAAATTGGAAAGATTTAGACTTTATAATTGTGGATATGCCTCCCGGTACAGGGGATACACAATTAACTTTCTCACAAGAAATTAAAATAGACGGAGCAATCATAGTCTCAACACCTCAAGAAGTGGCTTTATTAGATGTAAAAAGAGGAATAAAGATGTTTGATAAGCTAGGGGTAAAAATTTTAGGACTTGTAGACAATATGAGCTATTTTATTGGAGATGATAAAAAAAAATATAAAATATTTGGTGAAGGTGGTGTTCGTAAAACCTCAGAGGAATTTAAAAAAGAATTTTTGGGAGAAATACCAATTAACTCTGAAATAGGAAAGACAAGTGATAATGGGAAACCAATAGTTGAGGAAGATTCAAATAGTGAAATTTCGAAAATTTATCTAAATTTTGCTAATAAAATTAAATCAACTTATCTTTAAGATTAAAAGCTTCCATCAATTCATTCCATT
Organism: uncultured Pelagibacteraceae bacterium; assembly: GCA_902586125.1. GTDB lineage: Bacteria > Pseudomonadota > Alphaproteobacteria > Pelagibacterales > Pelagibacteraceae > Pelagibacter. The sequence continues at coordinate 60,956 of CACIGI010000003.1, forward strand.
CTCTTTTTGACAAACCGGAATTTTCTAAATAGACATCTTCGCCTTTAATTAATTTTTGTATAACAACATTTCCTTTGGCAGAAACTTCTGTGCCACCAACTCTGTAATCCATAAAAGCTTCATAGGTTGTTGGTACCCACCTTTTTAATGTATCCAACATGATGTCAGCATAAACTCTAATTTCATATTGGGCATGACGATCTGCTCTTAATCTTAAAAAATTCATTAAATTTAAAAGATCTGTCTTCCAATACCACTGAGTATAAGTATTTAATGTTAAATTCATTCTAGCAAGTTCCCTAGCCAAACCTTTTTTACTATCATCTATAGTAGATCCATCATATCTTTCATTAAGCATAGTTTCATAATTGGAATACGTTCTTTCCGCATCATTTTTCAAAAGCTCTAAAACCTCTATTGCTTGAGTTCCCTCAATAACATCTCCCCTTCCTTGTCTATTACTTGTTGATTGAGCTGCTAAATTTTCAGAAGATGGTAAGTAAAATTCTTTATCTAAAATAGAATATCTTGCAGAATACTCATTAACATTTGCAGTTCTATGTCTTATCCATTGACGTGCTATAAAAATCGGTAATTTGACGTGATATTTAATTTCACACATTTCAAATGGTGTGCTGTGCCAGTGACGCATCAAATATTTTATCAATCCGGCGTCTGTTGATACCTGCTTAGTTCCTTTTCCATAAGAAACTCTTGCAGCTTGAACAATAGACGTGTCATCACCCATATAATCAACTACCCTTACAAAACCATGATCTAAAGCTGGTAGTGCCTCATAAAGAATATTTTCCAACTCTGATACCACAACCCTTTTTGTTTTATTACTTTGAGACTGCTGATTCTTAATTTCCGCAGATTGTTCCTTGGTTAATTTCATGATTGTTATTGAATCTCTTGCAATTCCTTTTATATTAATAAAGTTGGTTTTCCAACTATGACGATAAACGAATTTCGTAATAACCATTGCGGACGTGGGGGCAGTACCCACCACCTCCACCAATTACAACTTATGGGGGTGAACTAGATTCGACGGGTGACTAAAGGCTATTCTTTCGTTCGGAATTGTTCCTCCGTAAAGGGCTAATTTATAAATGCTAACGAAAGTTACGCAATTGCTGCTTAATTAATTTTTATTAATTGAGTAAACGGGGTACGGGGCACCTGGCAACAGAACGCCCCCTAAAAGTATTTTTTGTCGCTTAAAATTTGAAAAAATTATTTAGTAAAATTTTAATTAAAGGTGTAGGAAAGTTTAAATGAAAATTAAAGTAAATTTTATTTATGTTTTAATAATAGCATTTTTAATTATTTTATTAATTTTAGGTCATCAAATTAATAAGCAGAATTCTGCATCCAAAAAAAATGAAATTTCAAATATAGTAAATCAACTTAAAACAAGAAATAATCAGCTAGCTAAAATACAAAAAAATTTATTCGAAGATGGAAAAAACTTAAATGACATAATTAATAAAAAAGAGATCACTTTTGAAAATGTATTTAAAGATAGAAAACTTGATGGATTAAATAATTTTTCTTATTCAAAATATTCAACTAAAGATATTTTATTTAATGGTAATCGTGGTGCTACCGGCACAGCATATATTGACTTTTATAATAATGATAAAAATTTGTTAATCGCAACTTATGATGGAATTTTTGCATTTACTAATCTTAATAACTTAGAAAATTTTGTTAAAATAAACTCAAATATTAATTCAATAATAAAATATGATAAATTTTATTTTCATGAACAATATGGCATTAAAGATATTCATATAAATAATAATAAATTGTACGTCTCATACATTGGTGAAAGAAAAGATAATTGTTACGATCTTAAAATTATTTTTAGTGAATTGAATGAAAAATTTTTAAATTTTAGTTTGTTTTATCAAACATTAAATTGTGTTGATAAAAATAATAATCATGGATTTTGGGCTCACCAAGGTGCAGGTGGAAGAATTGCTAATCTTGATAATTCAAACCTTTTATTTACCACAGGGGACTTTAGAAATAGACCTCTTTCGCAAGATATTCAAAGTGATTTTGGAAAAATATTAAAAATTAATATACGAAATAAGAAGTCTGAGGTTGTTTCCTTGGGTCATAGAAATCCACAAGGTTTATATTACAGCAAAAAATTTGACTTTATTTTATCTACAGAGCATGGACCAAAAGGTGGTGACGAAATCAATATAAATAATAACCCTTTTTTAAAAGTTAAAAATTTTGGATGGCCAATCTCATCTTATGGAGAACATTATAAAAAAAATTATTCTGAAAAAATATTAAATGAAGCACCATTGAACAAATCTCATAAAAAATTTGGTTTTGAAGAACCTATTAAATATTTTGATCCATCGATTGGTATCAGTCAGACAATTTCCTTGAATAAAACAGATACAGAATTTTTAATTGGAGCAATGGGAAATGAGATTGCCGATCAGGATTTAGGACTTCACTATATCAAGCTAAACGAGAAAAGAGATAAAGTTATAGATCATGATTACTTTTTACTCAATGAAAGAGTTAGGGATATGGTAGTTTCTAAAGATAAAAAGTTAATTATAATTTTTTTAGAGACCACAAGTTCAATATCAATTTTAAAAAAAATAGCTAATAATTAAATTAATTTTTAAATGAGATGTGAATTTTAGGTCCTCTTTTATAATTTCTGTAATCTAAACCTTTGATTGGGTAATTCCTTGTTGTTTTTTGTTTTTTTATCCTAAATTTTTTTGGATTAATTAATGTCATTTCAATTACTTGTGGTATCCCTTTACTATCGACACTACCATAATTATTTGCATTAATATGAATATTTCTTAGCTTAGATTTGTTTATAAAATCTTTTATTTTTTTTAAATTTTTTTTAAGATTATGAAATTCTATAATCACTAAATTTAGTTTATTAAAATTTTTATTTATTTCTTTTAAAACCTTATATTCATCACCTTCAATATCTACTTTCAAAACAATATCTTTATTATCTCCGATTGCCTCAGAAATGGTTATTTGATTATCTTGTTTTGTCTTTATCGAAACAATCTTTTTTAAATAATGTTTATTTTTACCTTTGAAAAAAGTTAAGTATTGCAAAAACTTGAAAACATCTAATATTTGATAAAGTTTAATTTTTTTCAATAACAATAAGGAAATAAAATCTTTTAAAAATCTATCAGCCCAAAATTTATTATTAACTGAGTGATCAAAAGCTAAAATTTTACAATTATTATTATATTCTTGGAATTGTTTTTCAAAACTCCATTCGTCATCAAGTCCACAAGTAATAATTACTTTAGTTTTCCTAATAACACGTTTGTCAATGACATACCCTCCATCCGATTTTCTACCAAGTCTAATTAAATTAGATAAATCTGTGTGATAAGGTTTTAAAAAGGTTGGTAACATTTATAACTTAACTAAATTCTATTTTTTTATTTCAGCCTGGGCTGCAGCCAGTCTTGCTATTGGAACTCTATACGGAGAACATGAAACATAATTAAGACCTATTTGTGAACAGAAATTAATGCTCTTTGGATCTCCGCCATGTTCACCACAAATACCTAACTTGATTTTGTTGTTTTGTTTTTTTCCTTTCATAACAGCTATCTCAACTAAATCTTCTACTCCTTCATCTATTGAAATAAATGGATCTATTGAAAAAATCTTGTTTTCAATATAATCATTTAAAAATTTTCCACTATCATCTCTACTAATACCAAAAGTGGTTTGTGTTAAATCGTTGGTTCCAAAGCTAAAAAATTCAGCATGTTTTGCAATATCCTTTGCTTTGATCGCTGCTCTTGGCAGCTCAATCATTGTTCCAACTAAAAATTCTATTTTTATTTTATTTTCTTTTTGTACTTTTCTTGCAGTGTTAATCACAAGGTCTTTCATTATTTTAATTTCTGCTTCAGTCGACACAAGCGGTATCATTATTTCAGGGAATGCAAATTTTTGTTTATCTTTTTTAAGCTCTGATAAAGCTTTAAAAATTGCCTCACATTGCATTTCATAAATTTCAGGAAATGAGATACCTAATCTACAACCTCTGTGTCCAAGCATTGGATTTTGCTCATGAAGTTCATCAATTCGCGATTTTACCTCTTTAACACTTATGCCAACCACTTCTGCAACCTCCGAAATTTCTTTTTCAGATTTTGGGAGAAACTCATGTAATGGAGGATCAAGTAAACGAACTGTAACTGGTAATCCGTGCATAATTTTGAATATTTTAACAAAATCATTTTTTTGATGTGGTAAAAGCTTCAAGAGTGCTTTTAATCTATCATCTTTAGTTTTAGAAAGTATCATCTCTCGTACAGAAATAATTCTTTCTTCATCAAAGAACATGTGCTCCGTTCTGCATAAGCCAATCCCCTCTGCTCCAAAATCTCTTGCAACTTTTGTATCTAAAGGTGTTTCTGCGTTTGTTCGAACTTTAAGTTTTCTAATATTATCAGCCCAACTCATTAACTTTGAAAAATCACCAGAAATTTCAGGTTTTACTGTTGGTACGCTACCTAAAATAATTCTTCCAGAGGACCCATCAATTGTGATTATATCGCCCTCTTTAATTTCCACTGTAGCAGTTTTGAAAATTTTTTTTTCATAATCAATATCAATTTCGCTTGATCCTGAAACACATGGTCTACCCATCCCTCTTGCAACAACAGCTGCATGACTTGTCATTCCTCCTCTAGCAGTCAATATTCCCTTAGCAGCGTGCATACCCTGAATATCTTCGGGAGAAGTCTCTACTCTAACTAATATTACATCCTGCATCATATTATTAAGTCTTTCAGCCTCTTCAGATGTAAATACCACCTTTCCACTAGCAGCTCCTGGTGAGGCAGGTAAACCATTTGCAATTATTTTTATAGAACTTTTTTCATCCAAAGTAGGGTGTAATAATGTATCTAAAGAATTTGGATCTATTCTTAAAATTGCTTCTTTTTTTGTAATTAATTTTTCTTTAACCATATCTACAGCTAATTTTACTGCTGATTTAGCAGTCCTTTTACCTGACCTGGTTTGTAGTATCCATAATTTTTCATTCTCAACTGTAAATTCTACATCTTGCATATCTTTGTAATGCGCCTCTAACTTTTTTAAAATCTTATGAAGCTGTAAATAAACTTTTGGCATAGACTCTTCCATAGAAAGTGCCTCGACTTTTGCCTCTCGTTTGGCTTTTTTCGTAATATATTGTGGTGTCCTTGTTCCTGCTACTACATCCTCTCCTTGAGCATTAATTAAATACTCTCCATAAATATTATTTGATCCGTCTGACGGATTTCTCGTAAAAACAACTCCAGTAGCACAATCATTTCCCATATTTCCAAAAACCATAGATTGCACGTTAACTGCTGTGCCCCATTCAGATGGTATATGATTTAACTTTCTATAAATTTTAGCTCTATTACTTTCCCAAGATAAAAATACTGCACTTATTGCCCCGAATAATTGTTGATAAACATCTTGAGGAAATTCTTTTTTTGTTTTTTCTTTAACAATATTTTTAAAATCTTTTATCAAACCATCCCAATCATCTTCATCAAGTTCTGTATCCAGCAAAACCCCTTTGGTTAATTTATAATTTTCTATAAGTTCCTCAAAATGATAACTTTCTACTCCAAGAACAACATTTCCATACATTTGAATAAATCTTCTATAACTATCTTTGGCAAATCTTCCGTTAGAGGTTTTGTTGGCTAGTGCTTTGACAGTTTTGTCATTTAAACCAAGATTAAGTATTGTATCCATCATACCGGGCATAGATACTCTAGCTCCGGATCTCACAGATAATAAAAGTGGATTTTTTAGATCCCCAAATTTTTTTTTTACATCTTTTTCAATTATCTTTAACTCTTTTTTAATTTGATTTATCAATGAAGAATTCAATCTCTTTTTATTTTGGTAAAAAAGATCACAGACTTTTGTTGAAATTGTAAATCCAGGAGGAACTGGAAGACCCATTCTTCCCATTTCCGATAAATTAGCACCTTTGCCGCCTAAAAAATTTTTGGGATTTTTAATTTTTTTAGAGTCTTTAGATTTAAAATTTACAATTAACTTATTCATTATTTGCTTTTAACAATTGAAAATTCATAAAATTTTGAAAGGTTTTACATAACATATTTATAAGTTCCAAACGATTTTTTCTTAAATCTTCATTATCTTCATTTACTTTGACATTATCAAAAAATTCGAAAACTTCTTTTTTTGCTCCAGCTAAGACCGATAAGGATTCTTCAAAATTTTCATTATTATCTATATCTGAATAATACTTCTTTATATCAGTAATCTTTTTAAACAAATTTTTTTCATAATCGCTTTTAAAAATACCAGGATCAGTTGAATTAGTTATTTCAATTTCTTTATTTTCCATTTCACTTTGAAGTATATTAGATGCCCTTTTATAACTTGACGTTATATCTATACCAATTTGATTATTTATTATTTTATTTACACATCTTGCTTTTTCGAAAGATGAAAACAATTTATTAGTTGAAAAATTTGAAATCGATGCCTCAATGATATCAAATCGAATATCTTTTTCTTTAAGATAATATCTAAATCTATCTTTTAAGAAATTACTTAAATCTTTTTTTAATTCATCATTTACAAGAGTAAAATTTTGTTCTTGATATAAACCAATAGAATAATTCAATAAATCGTTTAATTTTAAATCTTTTTTATTTTCAATTATTATTCTTATTATGCCGAGCGCCACTCTTCTAAGTGCAAACGGATCTTTTGAACTTGTGGGTTTTTCATCAATCCCAAAAAAACCAACAAGATTATCTATTTTGTCTGTCATCGATAAAGCAATACTGAAAGGCTTTTTTGGTACATTTGAATCTAATCCAATCGGTAAATATTGTTCAGTTATTGATAAACAAATATCTTTATCAAAACCTTGTTGTTCGGAAAAATAGCCTCCCATAATTCCCTGTAATTCAGGAAACTCACTAACTAAATCAGAAGTTAAATCTGTTTTACAAATAGATGCTGATAACTCTACTTTTTCTTTGCTAATTAATAATTCATCAGATATCATTCCACCTAATTTTCTCATTCGCTGAACTTTATCAAAATAGGTTCCGAGTCCCTTGAAAAAATTAATTCTTTTTAGTTCAGATACCTTTTTTACTAAATTTTGTATTTTATCTTTATTCCAAAAAAATTCTGCATCGCTCAATCTAGCATCAACAACTCTTTGATTTCCAAGTTTGATTAAGCCTTTTTGGTCTTTTTTATTTGCAACGAGTAAAAATTGATTTGTAATTTGATTATTTTTATCAATCGTAGGAAAATATTTTTGATGTGACTGCATAGTCAAAATAAGTATTTCCTTCGGGATTGACAAAAATTTTTTATCAAAATCACATAGTAAAACGTTTGGACATTCAACTAAATCTACAACCTCATCAAATAATTTTAAATTTTCTAAAATAAATAATTTTTTTTTACTTAATATCTTTGTGAATTCCTTTTGAATAATTTGTTTTCTTTTAGTTTGATCAACAATCGTTCCATGTATCTTCAAAAATCTTTCATAAGATTTGAAATTTTTAAATACTCTTGTTTTCTCTTCATAATCCTTATCAATAAAAGTCCTATTAGACGAAGTTAGATGGTAAAATTTAAAATCTATTATTTTTTCATCAAATACTGATAAAATAGACTTTAACGGTCTTGCCCAATTAAGGTTAAATTCACCCCATTTCATTGATTTTTTCCATTGGTAGCTACCTAAAAGTTTTGGTATTAAATCTTTTAACAAATCTGAAGTGTTCAATGTTTTTGAGGGTGTTTTAAAAAAGTAGAATTCTCCTTTTTCTGTATCATGTTTAATAAGTTGTTTTTTGTCAATTTTATTTGATCTCAAAAAACCCTCAATTGCTTCTACAGGCGCAATAGTTTTGGGTCCCTTTATTTCCTCAGATGCAACTTTAATTTTTTTTTGTAAACCCTCAAATACGATAATTACTCTGTTTGGAGTTGATAATGAAAAACTTTTTTTTGATTTTATAGATTTATTAATAAAATATTCTCTAAATTCCTCTAAAAGTTTTTCACGAAAATTTTTTTGTAAATTGGCTGGAATTTCTTCACTAAATAATTCTAAAAAAAATTCTGCCATTTTATATTTGTGTATCAATCCAAATTGAAGCAACAGATTTTGTAATTTCTCTTATACGTCCAATATATTCTGCTCTCTGAGCAACACTGATAGCCCCTCTTGCATCAAGTATATTAAACACATGACTTGCTTTTAAGCATTGATCATAAGCTGGGAGCGATATTTTTTTATTTATTAAAGATTTAGCCTCACTTTCGAACATATCAAATATTTTTAACAGATTCGATGTATTAGCATGTTCAAAGTTATAAGCCGAAAATTCTTTCTCCGCTTGATGAAAAACTTCTCTGTATTCAACATTTTCGTTATTCCATATTAAATCATAAACATTATTTATTTGTTGTGTGAACATACAAATTCTTTCTAAGCCATAAGTAATTTCTACTGAAACAGGTTTACATTCAAAGCCAGCCATTTGTTGAAAATATGTAAATTGAGTTATTTCCATCCCATCACACCAAACTTCCCAACCAAGACCTGCTGCGCCTAAAGTTGGACTTTCCCAATCATCCTCAACAAATCTAATATCATGATTTTTATAATCAATACCGATTGTAGATAAACTATTTAAATAAAGTTTTTTTATATTTGATGGAGAAGGTTTAATTATAACTTGAAATTGATAATAGTGCTGAAGTCTATTAGGGTTATCTCCATATCTTCCATCAGTCGGTCTTCTGGAAGGTTGTACATAAGCTGCTTTCCATGGTTTTGGTCCAAGTGACCTAAGAGTTGTAGCTGGATGAAAAGTTCCTGCTCCAACCTCCATATCATATGGTTGTAAAATTATACAACCATGTTTACTCCAATATTTTTGGAGGTTTAAAATCGTATCCTGAAAAGTTTGAAATTTTGGTTTTTTTTTACTTTTTTTAGAGGCCATATTTTTGCCAAATAGATTTTTCTTCTAATATATTTGCGACCTGATCGACGTGATCGTTAGATGATGATAATTTCTTACTCAACCAACTTTTAGATTTTTCAAATTTTTTGATTATTACATCTTCTCCAAATTTTTCTCTCAACACTTGATTGGCATCACCTATTTCATCGATCAAACCAAGTTCTTTGGATTTAGTCCCAGACCAAAACTCTCCAGAAAATAACTCAACTTCTGAATTCTTTAGTTTTTCACCTCTACTTTTTTCAACAACATTGATAAAATCTTTATGCAAATCTAATTGTATATTTTTTAATCTTTCTATATCTTCTTTTTTTTCTTCAAGAAACGGATCGAGAGTGCTTTTATTTTTACCAGCAGTATGAACTCTTCTTTCAACTCCAATTTTTTTAATTAACTCTGTAAAACCAAATGATGAATAAATTACACCTATAGATCCAATAATTGAACTAGAGTTTGCATAAATTTCATCACCAGCACACGCAATCAAATAGCCTCCTGATGCAGCAATATCCTCTGCAAAAACTATTACCTTTTTTTTATTCTTTTTTGCTTGTTGTCTTATAAAATTAAAGATTAAGTGTGATTGTACAGGTGATCCACCAGGAGAATTAATTGTAATAGCAACACATGGTGCTTTTTTTACAGAAAAAGCCTTTAAAATTATCTCTTCTTGACCTGAAAAATCTATACCTTGTTTAAATTTACCAACGTTTCCGATAACACCAGCTAATTTGATATGAGGAATAATTTTCTTCTTTTTAAAAATTGAGAACATAACAAAACTTTATAGAATTTTTGTATTAATATAAAGACACCTTATAATTGAAGATTTAGGTGCGTCAATTGATAAGTATCAAAAGAAACTTATTACACTAGTTTGCTCACATTATGGGAAGCGTGATTCAACTTAAAAAACAAATTAATAACTCCTACTTTCAACTCAAAAACTCAGTTGAAAATAAGTTAATGCTTGTTGAGGAAAAAATTAAATCAAAACTAGACAGTAATGTTGAGTTAGTTAAAAAAATGACAGACTATCATTTAAATACTGGTGGCAAAAGGTTAAGAGCCTTATTAACCTTGGGCTCATCAAAGTTATGTGGTTATACAAAAGGCACCAGAGACATAAATTTGGCAGCTTGCGTGGAGCTAATTCATGCTGCAACTTTGATGCATGATGATGTTATAGATAATGGTTCAATTAGAAGAGGTAAAAAAACCCCAAATAAAATTTGGGGTAATCACTCATCTGTTCTGGCTGGCGATTATCTTCTTAGTAGGTGCTTTGAAATGATGGTAGAAGATGGAAATATTGAAGTTTTAAAACTACTATCGTCAACATCATCAATAATTGCTCAAGGTGAAATTTTGCAACTCCAGCATAAAGGTGAAGTAGATATGCTTGAAGAAACTTATTTAAAAATAATTTCTTCAAAGACAGCTGAGTTATTTGCTGCTGCAACTAAAGTAGGAGCAATTTTATCAGAAATGAAAACTAAAGAGAAAGAAGCTTTAGAGTTTTATGGTAGGAATTTAGGTTTAACTTTTCAAATTGCTGATGACACTTTAGATTATAATTCAGAATTAAAACTATTTGGAAAAAATATTGGACAAGACTTCTATGAGGGAAAAATTACACTACCAATAATTCTACTGTTTCAAAAAGCTAATAAAGACGAAAAGGAAACTCTTAAGAAAACCTTTGCAAAAGAAGAGAGAAATCAAAATGATTTAAATTATACTTTATCTTTAATAAAAAAATATGATATTATAAATAGTTGTTATCAAAAGGCCAAGCACTATATTAATTTGTCATCAAATTCATTATCGGTATTTAAAGACTCTGAAGAAAAAAATATCCTCGAAAATTTAACGTCTTTTAGTTTATCAAGAAATTTTTAGGGACTTAAAAGACTTTTCGTCCAACCACTATTTGCTGTCAATTTATACTTTAGTCTTTCGTGTATTCTATTGTCTCCATCTAACCAAAATTCTATGCTCGTAGGTTTTAAATTCCAGCCTGACCAATGATTTGGTCTTGGAACATTATTTTGATCTTGGTATTTATTTTTAAATTTTTCTAGTGATTTTATCAATTCTTCCCTATTGACTAATTCACTACTTTGTTTTGATGCCCAAGCCCCAATTCTACTTTCGTAAGCTCTAGAATTAAAATAATTATCAGCTACCTCATCTTCTACTTGGCTCAAAGTACCTACAATTCTAATTTGCCTAAGCAAACTTTTCCAATGAAAACACATTGTTGCATTAGGGTTTTCTTTTATTTCGTTTCCTTTCTGACTATTAAGATTAGTATAAAAAATAAATCCATTTTTATCGTAATCTTTAAGAAGAACCATCCTTACTGATGGAACGCCTTGTTTTGTTGCAGTTCCAAGAGCTAAAGCATTTGGATCATTAATTTCATTCTTTTTTGCCTCTTCGTACCAACTTTCAAATAATTTAAAAGGATCATCTAAATCTAGAAAGCATTTATTAAGCCCTAGTGAGTTTTTTTCATTCATAATTTTAACAAAATAATCTATACAATATAAATAATGTCATTTAATACTTTTGGAAAGGTTTTTCGTTTCACTACATGGGGAGAATCTCATGGTCCTGCAATTGGTTGTATAATAGATGGTTGTCCGCCACTAATAAACCTCAATGATCGAGATATTCAAATGGAACTTAACAAAAGAAAACCTGGTCAATCTAAATTTACTACTCAAAGAAAAGAGAGTGATAAAGTAGAGATTCTTTCAGGAGTCTTTGAAGGTAAAACGACTGGAACTCCAATCTCTTTACTAATTTATAACGAGGATATGCGCTCAAAAGATTATAGTGATATTAAGGATAAATTCAGACCAGGTCATGCTGATTTCACTTACTTTAAAAAGTACGGCATTAGAGATTATAGAGGTGGTGGAAGATCTTCTGCGCGAGAGACTGCTTCTAGAGTTGCAGCAGGAGCGGTAGCAAAAAAAGTTTTGGAAAAAAAATTAGGTAAGAAATTTAAAATTTCTGGCGCAGTCACACAACTTGGAATTCTTGGGTGCGATACAAACAAGTGGGATGATAAGATAATTTATAAAAATCCGTTTTTTTGTCCTGATAAATCAATGCTTAAAATCTGGGAAAAATATCTTTTAAGTATTAGAAAGGCAGGTTCATCTTGTGGTGCCATAATTGAAATTAGAGCTAATGGTATTCCTGCAGGATTGGGGGCACCAATTTACTCAAAATTAGACTCTGATATTGCATCTGCAATGATGAGTATTAATGCTGTAAAAGGAGTTAATATTGGCTCTGGAATGAATTCCGCTCAATTGTCCGGAGAAGAAAATTCAGATGAAATTTCAAAATCAAAAAATAAATTAAAGTTTAACTCAAATAATGCAGGTGGAATTCTTGGTGGCATCTCCTCTGGTCAACAAATAATTGTTTCATTTGCTGTAAAGCCTACATCATCAATTTTAAAGAGCAGAAAGACAATTAATAAATTTGGAAAAAATACTAGCATATCTGTTAAGGGAAGACATGATCCGTGTGTTGGAATTAGAGCAGTTCCAGTGGGTGAAGCTATGCTATCATGCGTTTTACTTGATCATTATTTATTGAATCAAGCCCAATGTGGATAATCACTTTATTTTTGTTTTTGTAAAATAATATTTGAATTTAAAACATCTAAAATTTGTTCTTCAATAGAAATGCTATCTAAATTTGCGAGTTTATACATGTTTTCAGGTTTGTCTTGATCAATAAAAATATCTGGAAGTTTCATCGATCTAAATTTTAAATTTGAGTCCATTAGTCCCTTTTTTGTTAAAAAATCAATCACATGAGAACCGAATCCACCAATTGACCCCTCCTCAATAGTTACAATTGCCTCGTGTGTTGTTGCTAATTGCCATATCAAATTTTCATCCAATGGTTTGGCAAATCTTGCATCCACTATTGTGATATTAACACCTTTTTTTTTTAAATTTTCTGATGCCCTTAAACTTTCACTTAATCTTGCACCAAAGTTTATTAAAGCTAACTTTTTTCCATCTTGAATAATTCTTGATTTACCAATCTCTATCTTTTCATTAATTGATGGCAATATTGATCCGATACCACTCCCTCTTGGATATCTGAATGCACAGGGTCTATCATTAATTTCTGTAGAAGTATTAATCATTCTTACCAACTCGGCCTCATCACTTGCAGCCATTACAATAAAATTTGGTAGTGTTGCTAAATAAGTCGTGTCAAAACTACCAGCGTGTGTAGGTCCATCAGCTCCAACTAATCCTGCTCTATCTATTGCAAATCTTACAGGTAAACTCTGAATTGCAACATCATGAACGACTTGATCATATGCTCTCTGAAGAAATGTTGAGTAAATTGCTGCATAAGGTTTGTAATTTTCAGTCGCTAAACCAGCTGCAAACGTAACAGCATGTTGTTCAGCAATACCAACATCATAAGTTCTATCTGGAAATTCTTTTCTAAAATTGCTTAATCCAGTTCCATCTGGCATTGCAGCTGTTATTGCAATTATTTTACTATCTTTTTTTGCGTGTTGTATCAGAGTATCAGCAAAAACTTTAGTGTATGATGGTACTTTATTGGAACTTTTTTCCTGTTCTCCAGTCTTTACATTAAATTTGGAGACCCCATGATAATGATCTTTTGCCTCTTCAGCAAAAGAATAGCCTTTTCCTTTTTTTGTTTTTATATGAATTAATATAGGACCTTGGTGTTTTGAGTCTCTTGCATTTCTTAAAATTGGAATCAATGAGGAAAGGTCATGGCCATCTATAGGACCAATATAATAGAAACCTAATGAACTAAATAAAGTTCCACCGGTTACAGCTGATCTTAATAAATCTTCAGCTTTACCCGCTTTTGCACTAAATCTTTTTGAAAATGCTGATGTAATTAATTTTATAGTTTCTCTTAGACTAAAATAAATTTTACCAGAAAAAATTTTAGCTAAATATGTTCCCATTGCTCCGACAGGCCTTGCAATTGACATGTCGTTATCATTCAATATCACAATCATTTTAGTCTTAGAGGCACCTGCGTTATTCATGGCCTCATAAGCCATACCTGCACTTATTGCACCATCACCAATCACTGCTATAACATTCTCTGATTTTTTTGACAATTTATTTGCCTCCGCAATTCCCAAAGCTGATGAAATTGAGGTAGAACTATGCGCAGCTCCGAAAGGATCATATTCACTTTCTAAACGCCTAGTAAATCCTGAGAGACCCCCTCCTTGCCGAAGTGTTCTTATTTTATCTTTTCTTCCTGTTAAAATTTTATGTGGATAACATTGGTGTCCTACATCCCAAATTAATTTATCACTTGGTGTGTTAAAAATATAATGTAATGCTACGCTTAATTCTACTACACCTAAACTAGCACCCAAATGTCCTCCAGTAACTGATACTGCATCGATCATTTCCTCTCTTAATTCATCAGCAACCTTTTGCAGTTTTGTTTCAGGAACTTTTTTTAAGTCTGATGGAAAATTAATCTGATCTAAAAATTCGTAATTTTTTTTCATTTATTTCTATTTAAAATATAATTTAGAGTTTCGGTTAAATTCTTAGATTTTGGTCCATACTTTTTTAACTTAGTATTTATTTTTAAAATTAGTTTATTTGCATATTTAATAGTATTTTTATCTCCCAGTAAACTAATAAGAGTTGCTTTACCTTTTTTCTTATCTTTTCCAGTTTTTTTTCCAGCAGCAGAAAGACTTCCATTATAATCAATTAAATCGTCAGCAACTTGAAATAGTAATCCTATATCAGCTCCAATATTTTCAAATTTTTGGATATCTTTTTTACTTTTGTTCTTTAAAATTAGTGGAGCTACACAACAAAAACTAAACAGTTTTCCAGTTTTTTTTATTTCCATTTCAATTATTTTTTTTTCTGAAATTTTCTTATGTTCATAGCTAAGATCTAAATATTGACCACCAGCAATCCCGAGATGTCCAGAACTCTCAGAAATTTTATTAATTAATCTAATTTTTGTTTTTTCATTGACATTTAAACCTTTGTGACTCAAAATTTCGAATGCCATAGTTAAGAGTGAGTTTCCAGCAAGAACAGCTGTAGACTCTCCAAATTTGATATGAGTAGAAGGCTTACCTCGTCTTATTAAATCATCATCCATACATGGTAAATCGTCATGAATAAGTGAATAAGCATGAATACATTCAACAGCAGCACCAATAATTAGTAAGGTTTTATAATTTAAGTTAAATATTGAACCAACATCAACTAGTATTTTTGATCTTATTTTTTTACCACCCGAAAATAATCCATATTGCATTGGGACAATCAGTTCTGATTTTTTTTGCTTTTTAATAAATCTTTTTAAAAAAATATTTGTGTCTTTAGCAATTTTATTTAGTTTTTTTTGCATTATTTTTTGAGGTTATCTTGGATATATTATTTTTAGTTGTTGTATTAATATCAGTAACTTTTTTTTTAAATTTTTTCTCGATGATATTGTTAAGTTTTATCAAATTTTGATATTTTTCAATTGAATTTTGTAAATCTTTTTGACTTTCTAAATCCTCAATTATCTTATTAGCTTCGAGAGTTAATTCCTCCAGAGACGAAGATTCATAATCATTTGGTAAATCTTTATCTTTCATATAATACTCTCAGATAATACATGAAAATTAATCTTGCAAATATTAAAAAAGCAAAAAAACTTCTATATAAAAGGGAGTGTATTGCTATACCAACAGAGACAGTTTATGGTTTGGCGGGTAATGCCTACTCAGACCAAGCCTGTCAAAAAATATATAAACTTAAAAAAAGACCAAAAAATAACCCGCTAATAGTTCATTATCTGAATATTCAAAGTTTGAAAAAAGATTGTCATTTAAACAATGACTTTATTAGATTATATAAAAAATTTTGTCCTGGTCCTTTAACATTTATCCTAAATCTTAAAAAATCATCAAAAATTTCAAAAATAATTACAAATAAAAAGAATACATTAGCTGTAAGATTTCCACGGCACTCAGTCACAAGAAGATTACTTAAAATTTTAGAATTTCCTTTAGCGGCTCCAAGTGCTAATCCCTCATCTAGAGTTAGTGCTGTTACATCCAATGATGTAAAAGAAGATTTTGGGAAAAAAATTAAGTACATACTAGAGGGTGGGAAATCATCTATCGGTGTAGAATCAACAATTATTGATCTTAGAAAGAATCCTAAAATCTTAAGATTGGGTGGTTTAAATATTTCAACTATTCAAAAAATACTAAGAAAAAAAATAACAATAAATAACAAGCCTTCAAAAATCGTTTCACCAGGACAACTTAAGATTCATTATTCACCAGGTTTGCCCATCAGACTTAATGCAAAAAATATTCATCAAGATGAAGCATACTTGTTGATTAGAAAGAAAAAAGTAAGTAAATCAAATTATTATTTTTTGTCAAAAAAAGGAAATCTAAAAGAAGCTGCAAAAAATTTATATTCTACTTTGAGGAAAATTAAAAAAAAGAAATATAGCTCGATTGCAGTATGTAAAATTCCTGATAGAGGATATGGTAAAACTATTAATGATAGATTATTAAGAGCATCAAGATTCAATGAAAAAACCACTTGAAGTAATAGGATTATCAAAAACTTATAATACAAAAGAAGCAGTAAAAGACGTTTCTTTTAAAGTAAATCAAAATGAAATTATTGGTATACTTGGTCCTAATGGTTGTGGAAAAACTACTACAATCGGAATGATTTTAGGTTTATTAAAACCATCAAAAGGAAAAGTTTTAATAAATGGTGTCGAAATTGAAAACCAACGTGTAGATTTATTAAATCAATTAAATTTTATATCACCGTATATAGAGTTGCCTAAAAAATTGACAGTTAGACAAAATTTAGAAGTTTATGGGAGGCTTTATGATGTGAACAAACATAAGGCAAAAATTGAATATCTGTGTGAAAAATTAAGACTCTACGAATTCATAGATAAATTAACCGGAGAGTTGTCATCTGGTCAAAAAAATAGGGTTAGTCTTGCAAAGTCAATAATTAATAATCCAAAAGTTTTACTTCTTGATGAACCTACTGCATCACTTGATCCTGAAACAGGTGATTTTGTCAGAAGTTTTTTAGAGGAATATCAACAGGAAAATAAAACATCAATTCTATTAGCATCACATAATATGGCAGAGGTAGAGAGACTATGTTCTTCAGTTTTAATGATGAATAAAGGATCGATTATTGATGAGGGTAGACCGGAGGAATTAATTAAAAAACATGGAAGAAAAAATATGGAAGAAGTTTTTTTAAAACTTACAAGGGAAAAAGTATGAATTTCAATAAAATGTATGGTCTTTTCCTTAGACATTTTTATTTAATTAAAAGTTCTTTACCAAGAATTTTGGATTTAATTTATTGGCCGACAATTCAAATAATTTTATGGGGTTTTATCTCAAAGTTCTTTTCAATACATAGTGACTACTATAGCAATACTTTGGGAGTAATTTTAACGTGTGCAATACTTTATGATATTCTTTTTAGATCGAGCATTAGTTTTAACATGCTTTTTTTAGAGGAAATCTGGAGTAGAAATTTCACAAATTTGTTTATAGCTCCCCTTAAGCTTAAAGAAATTATTGTTTCATTAATTTTTACAGCTTTGATAAGGACTTTAATAGGATTGGTCCCTGCGATAATGCTAACCTCTCCTCTATTTGGTGTATCAATTTTAAAATTGGGATTACCACTTTTATTCCTATTTCTAAGTTTATATCTTTTTGGTATAACACTTGGGTTGTTTGTAAGTTCAGGACTAATTAGATTTGGTCCATCATTTGAAAATATTGCGTGGTCGTCCTTATTTTTGCTAGCTCCTTTGGGATGCATATATTATCCAATAGAAATTCTACCAGAATTATTTCAATATATAGCAAAAGGTTTACCCCTTGTTTATATTTTCGATGAGACCAGAAACATACTTTTAAATGGGTCGATTGATTATACAAATTTGAAACAAGCATATTTATTAAACATGATCTATTTAATCATTGGAATAGTTCTATTTTATTTATCTTTTTTGAGAGCTCGAATTAAAGGAACATTAATTAACATGGGTGAATAATTGGTGCGCCTGCTAGGAGTCGAACCCAGAACCTCCTGATCCGAAGTCAGGCGCTCTATCCAGTTGAGCTACAAGCGCATATAATAGTAATATATCATTTTATGAAAAAAAAAATAAATTTGATTGTAAAAGAAAGTAATAAAAATATGCGTATAGATGTTTTTATTAATAGTAAGGAAAATGAGATAAGTAGAACTAGAATAAAAAACTTAATTTTAAGTAAGAAGCTTAAGATTAATAATAAAGTTATTTCAGATCCTGCCAAAAAGGTTTTAAAAGACGATGCTATAGAGTTAATAATTCCAGAGCCTAAAAAAGCTTCTCTGAAACCATTTAAATTTAAATTAGATATTGTTCATGAGGACAAAGATATAATAGTGCTAAACAAACCAGCAGGTATCGTAATGCATCCCGG
Organism: uncultured Pelagibacteraceae bacterium; assembly: GCA_902586125.1. Taxonomy (GTDB): domain Bacteria; phylum Pseudomonadota; class Alphaproteobacteria; order Pelagibacterales; family Pelagibacteraceae; genus Pelagibacter. Next base: position 79,580 of record CACIGI010000003.1, read on the forward strand.
TGCTGGGAATTTTGACAATACAATTGTAAATGCATTAATAGATTACGATAAAGACTCTCTTTCGAGTATTGGTGATGAACTTAGACCAGGAATAGTGCACAGGATAGACAAAAATACATCAGGTTTAGTTGTCATAGCAAAAAATAATCTATCGCATGAAAACTTATCTAATCAGTTTAATAAACACTCTATAAGAAGAGTTTATCAATTATTAATATGGGGAAAGATTAGACCTTCTAAGGGAAAAATTGAAACTTTAATAACACGAAGTTCAAAGAATAGACAAATGATGGAAGTTAGTCGGACTAAAGGAAAAAAAGCAATTACCAATTATAGAACTATTGAAATTTTTGAAAATAAACACACACCAACTTTAAGTTTAGTAGAATGCAAACTTGAAACGGGCAGAACCCATCAAATTAGAGTTCACATGAATTTTTTAGGAAATAGTATTGTTGGTGATGATAAATATAAAAAAAAGTTTAAGAAAATTAAAAATATTAATCCATTGATAGAGCAAAATTTAAATAATATTAATAGACAATTTCTTCATGCTAAGACCCTAGGCTTCATTCACCCCACAAAAAGCAAAGAAATGGTTTTCAACTCAAATTTACCTTTAGAACTTGAGAATATTTTAAAAATACTAAGAAATACTAATAAATAAATCATTGAAAAATATAAATAATTAATTAGATAAATTCATTATGAATACCGCAATAAATAATAACTTGCCCATTTTAAGTAATGAAGGTGGTCTATCTGCATATTTGGAACAGATTAAAAAATTCCCTATGCTTGATGCAGAAGAAGAATATATGTTGGCAAAAAATTGGAAAACAACTGGTAATATCAAAGCAGCAGAAAAATTAGTAACGAGTCATTTGAGATTGGTTGCGAAAATTGCAATGGGATATAAAGGATATGGTTTACCAGTTAATGAGATGATCTCTGAAGGCAATATTGGTTTAATGCAAGCGGTAAAGAAATTTGAACCTGAAAAAGGTTTTAGATTAGCCACATACGCGATGTGGTGGATTAAAGCTTCAATACAAGAATATATTTTAAGATCGTGGAGTTTAGTCAAGATTGGTACAACAACTGCACAAAAAAAATTATTTTTTAATCTTAAGAAATTGAAAAACCAAATAGCTCCTCAAACAGAAGGGGATTTAAAAAATGAACATGTTGATGAAATAGCTAACAAGCTTGATGTTAGTAAAGATGAGGTGATTTCGATGAATCGAAGATTATCGGGAAAAGAATTCTCACTTAATGCACAGGTTGGTGAGGATGGTGATGAATGGCAAGACTGGTTGGTTGATAAAGAATTAGATCATGACTTAAAATTTGCTTATCAAGAGGAAATGGAACAAAGAAAAGACTTATTAAAAAACTCAATTCAAGTCCTAAATGAAAGAGAGAGAGAAATTTTATATTCTAGAAGATTAAATGATAATCCAACTACATTGGAAGACCTAAGTAAGAAATATAAAATCAGTAGAGAAAGAGTAAGACAAATAGAAAATAAAGCTTTTGAAAAATTACAAAAGCATATGCTTTTACTCGCAAAGTCTAAAAACTTATTACCTGTGAATTAAATCTCAAAAGGATTTTCGATTAATATCGTATCATCACGTTCTGGGCTGGTTGAAATACTTGATATTTTTGTCTCAATGAAATTCTCAACCTCTTTAATATAATTTTTGGCATTTTCTGGAAGATCATCTATATTCTTAATACCACTTGTTGATTTTTTCCAACCATCAAAAGTTTTATAAATAGGTTTAATCTTGAGCTGATCCTCTACTGCTGCTGGTAAATAATTAATCTTTTTTCCATCTAATTCGTATTCAACACACATCTTTATTTCATCTAATTCATCTAAAACATCCAGCTTTGTGAGTGCTATACCATCAATCCCTGAGACTTTAATAGTTTGTCTTACTAAAACACCATCAAACCATCCGCATCTTCTTTTTCGACTTGTAACTGTTCCAAATTCTTTTCCTCTTGTTCCTAAAAGTTCGCCAATATCATCTTTTAATTCTGTCGGAAACGGACCTTCTCCAACCCTAGTCGTATATGCTTTAGTGATTCCTAAAACATAATTAATTGTGTTTAGTCCACACCCTGTACCAGTAGCCGCGCTTGACGCTACAGTATTTGAGGATGTCACAAATGGATATGTACCATGATCAACATCTAGTAATATGCCTTGAGCTCCCTCAAATAATATTCTTTTTTTCTGTTTTTTGAATTCATCAAGTTTCAACCAAACTGGTTTTGAGTATTTCAAAATCTTAGGAGCAATTTTTAATAAATCTTTTTTTAGTTGATCTTTCTCATAGGTTTTTTTACCTAAGCCTTTTCTAATTGCATTATGATGTAAAAGAACAGACTCTAACCTTTGATCTAGATTTTTTTCAGATCTCAAGTCCATTACTCTTATTGATCGTCTGCCAACTTTATCTTCATATGCTGGTCCGATACCTCTTCTAGTTGTTCCAATTTTTCCTTTACCCGCACTATCTTCACGGATTTCATCCATTTCCCTATGAAAAGGTAAAATTAAATTTGCAGACTCTGAAATTATAAAATTATCAGTGTCGACCTTAACTCCTTTTGATTTAATTTCCTCAATTTCATCTAATAATGCCCAGGGGTCAACGACAACTCCATTTCCAATTATTGATATTTTATTTTTTCTTACAATTCCGGATGGAAGTAGTCGAAGTTTATAAGTCATACCATTTATTACAAGAGTATGACCCGCGTTATGACCACCTTGAAATCTAACTACAACATCAGCTTGTTCAGATAACCAATCAACTATCTTGCCTTTTCCCTCATCTCCCCATTGAGAACCAACAACAACAATATTTTTCATTAATTAAATTTTTGTTTTATTTTCATTGAATTAACATGATTTATAGGACCATGTCCTTTACCATAGTTTGGGTTTGTCAGTATCGCAGAATTTACATATTTAATTCCCAACGCACAAGCGCTCTTAATACTTTTTCCACATGAAAGAAAAGTTGCTATCGCACTAGATAATGTACACCCTGTGCCATGGGTATTTTTTGTTCTATGCCTAAAACTTGTAAAGACTTTAAAATCAGATTTACTTAGATATAAATCTATTACTTTTTTTGATTTTAGATGGCCACCCTTCAACAATACATTTTTAGCTCCTAAATCTATCAATTTATTTGCTGCAAAAATCATATCCTCTTTATTTTTAATACTAGTCTCTGCTAAAATTTCTGCTTCTGGAATGTTTGGTGTGATCAAAAGAACATTTTTTAACAGCTTTTTTTTTAAAGTTTGTATTGCTTTACTATCAATTAATTTTGCACCACCCTTTGCAACCATTACAGGGTCTAAAACAACTTTTTTTACTTTTAATATCTTCAAAGCGTGAGCTACTTTTTCGACAACTTCAGTAGAGTGAAGCATACCTATTTTAATGGCATCAGGTCTTATATCTCTTGATGAATAAATAATTTGATTTTTTACTTCATTAGTTGGTATTGAAATAACTGATTGAACACCCATTGTATTTTGAACAGTCACTGCTGTAATAGCAGTCATTGCATAAGAGCCAAGACTAGTGACAGTTTTGATATCTGCCTGTATACCAGCCCCACCAGATGAGTCTGATCCAGCAATTACCAAAATTTTAGACTTTAATCTCAATTTATTTAAATTCTTTTGAAATCATTTTTATACATTTTTTAAGCAAAATTTTATTTTCACTCTCACCCATTATTCTTACCTTTGGTTCAGTGCCTGATTTTCTTACAAGAATTCGACCTTGATTTTTAATTAATTTTTTTGCAATTTTAATGGATCTTTTAACAGAGTAATTTTTAAGTATTTTATCATCTTTTATTTTTATATTTTCTAAAATTTGTGGAATCTTTTTAAAAACATTAAAAAAATCACTGGCTTTAGTTTTTCTATTCATTGATTTGATAATCTCTAAAGCGACAAGTACACCATCGCCAGTTGTTGCAAATTTTCCTAAAATAATATGACCCGATTGCTCTCCTCCTAAATTGAACTTTTTCTTTTGCATCAATTCCTTAACATATCTGTCCCCAACATCAGCTCTTAAAAATTTAATACCTTTATCTTTTAAAAATTTTTCTAAACCATAGTTTGACATTAAGGTCCCAACAACGCCTCCTTTGAGAATTTTTCTCTTTTTCCATTGTAAAGCTAATGCTGCGATAATTTGATCACCATCAATTATAGATCCTTTTTCATCACACATTATTATTCTGTCAGCATCTCCATCTAAAGATATACCCAAATCTGCTTTGAATTTTTTAACATTTCTTTGTAGTTTTTCTGGGAAAGTTGAACCACAATTTTTATTAATATTAAACCCATTTGGTTTGTTGCCTATAACTTTTAATTTTGCTCCAAGTGATCTGATTAATTTTGGTGCAGATTTATATCCAGCTCCATTTGCGCAATCTAGAACTACTTTAAAATTATTTAATTTAAAGTTTCTTGATAACTTTTTTTTACAAATTTTAATATATTCATCAGTTCCAGTCTCTAGCCTTTGAACCCTTCCTAATTTTTTTGGATTTGATAAGTGTTTTTGAACTTTGCTATCTATTAAATCTTCAATTTTTTTTTGAATTTTATCAGATAGTTTTAATCCATCAGGACCAAATAACTTTAAACCATTATCATAAAATAAATTGTGTGAAGCAGTGATCATAATACCAAGATTTGCGTTCATTGATTTTGTCAACATTGCAAGGCCATTAGTCGGCAATGGACCCAGTGTATAAACGTGCATTCCTGCAGAAGCTAAACCAGAAACTAGCGCAGGTTCTAATGCGTATCCTGAAAGTCTAGTATCTTTAGCAATAATTGCTGTTTGTTTTCTTTTTTTTAAATTTGTGAAATACTTTCCTGCTGCTAGTCCAAACTTAAAGAACATATCTCCATTAATGTTACCACTATTTACCTGCCCTCTAATTCCATCAGTGCCAAAATACTTCATTATTTATTTATAAGTGCTTTGAAAACTTTTATAGCTTGATTAACTTCGTTGACATCATGAACTCTCAACATTTGCACACCCTGTAAAATTGCAAAAATACTGCTACTTATTGTTCCCCCAATTCTTAAACAGCTATCATTATTTCCAGATAAATCTTTTATAAATCTTTTTCTGGAAATACCAAGTAGTATAGGCAAACCCAAAGAATGGTAAATTGATATATTTTTTATTATCGTCATATTATGTTTCAAATTTTTTCCAAAACCTATACCAGGGTCTAAGATTATATTATTATGATAAATTCCATTCTGACGTAAATTATTTAATTTTTCTTCAAAAAAATCGTAAATATCTAATAATACATTTTTATATTTTGGATTTTTTTGCATTACGTCAGGATTACCAAGTGAGTGTTGGAGTACGAAAGGTATATTGTACTTTTTTAAAATCTTCATTGAGTTTTTATCAAAATTAAGACCAGAAACATCATTAATTAATTTTACTCCTAGTTTAATTCCCTTTTCCATGATTTCTGATTTTCTAGTATCTAGAGATATAAAATTTTTTTTATCAATTAATTTTAAAATATTTTTGAGTCTATTCCATTCTATTTTTGATTTAATAGCTTTAGATCCAGGTTTAGTGGACTCTGCTCCAATATCAACAAGGTTTGCGCCAGAATTTAAAAGAAAATTTAATTGTTTTTTGGCTGATGCATAATTAAAAAATTTTCCACCATCTGAGAAACTGTCTGGAGTAATATTTAAAATACCCATTATTTGAGGAATAGTTTGAAAA
>CACIGI010000004.1 GCA_902586125.1 uncultured Pelagibacteraceae bacterium
AGGTCTTCTTGATGAGGGAAATGAGGTCTACTTGCTTAAAAATGATAATCCAAAGAGAAAATTAAAATATGGTTTAGAATTGATTAAAGCGAGGAATAATTTAGTTGGTGTAAATACTCATATGGCCAACAAAATTGTTGATGACGGTTTAAATGCTAATTTAATAAATGAATTAAAAAACAGTGATAATATTAAAACAGAAGTTTTTTATAACAAAGAAACAAGATTTGATTTTTTAATTGAGAAAAAAAACCAAAAAAGTTTTATCGAAGTTAAAAACGTGACTCTTTTTAGGGACAAAAAAACTGCTGAATTTCCTGATGCAATTACCTCAAGAGGATCTAAACATCTTCTTACACTTATTGATGCCATAAAAAAAGGTTATAAATCATACTTGATTTTTTTAGTTCAGATACAAAATATGGAAAACTTTAAAATTGCTAAAGATATAGATGAAGAATATTATAAAAACTACCTTAATGCGAAAAAAGCTGGTGTTAATTTTCTTGCTTATAGATGTAAACTAAATTCAAAAGAAATAACAATAGAAAAAAAGTTAAAAATTATAAATGAATAGTTATTCAGAAAAATTTGAAAAAATGAGAATTGCAGGAAAACTTGCAGCTCAGACCTTAGATATGCTTACTGAAAATATAAAAGAAGGTATTTCAACTGCAAAAATTGATAAACTTAGTTACGAATTTATTAGAGACAACGGAGGATACTCTGCTCCACTTTACTATAGAGGCTTTACAAAATCATTATGTACATCATTAAATCATGTTGTCTGTCATGGAATTCCCTCTGAGGAAAGAATTTTAGAAGAAGGCGATGCAGTCAATGTAGATGTCACAGCAATCATTGATAACCACCACGGAGATACAAGTAGAATGTTTTGTATAGGCAAAACCTCTGTTAAATTAAATAATCTTATAGATGCAACTCATGAGTCTTTGATGAGAGCTATAAAAATTTTAAAACCAGGAAAAAAACTTGGAGATATTGGTCATGAAATTCAAACATTCGTAGAAGAAAAGGGTTTTTCAGTTGTTAGAGATTTTTGTGGACATGGTATAGGTACGACTTTTCACGAGTCACCTAATATTTTACATTACGGAACTAAAAATACCGGAATGGAACTTAAACCAGGAATGACATTTACAATTGAACCCATGATTAATGCAGGTAAATTTGCAACAAAAATGCTTAATGATGGTTGGACAGCAGTTACAAAAGATAAATCTTTGTCTGCACAATTTGAACATACAGTGGGAATTACTGAAAATGGTTATGAAATTTTTACAGAATCTGCTAAAGGTTATTCAAAGCCTCCATATTTATAATTAATGATTAAAAGATATTCGAGAAAAGAACTTGCTGATATTTGGTCAGAAGAAAATAAATATAGAATTTGGTTAGACGTAGAGATAGCTGCAGCGCAAGCTATGGAAAAATTAAATCAAATTCCTAAGGGAGTCTCATCAATTGTTAGAAAAAAAGCGAGAATTGATGTTAAAAGAATTCACCAAATTGAGTCTCAAGTTAAACATGATGTTATAGCTTTTTTAACTTCTGTTACAGAGAAAGCTGGAATTAAAGCAAGGTACCTTCACCAAGGAATGACATCATCAGACGTTTTAGATACGAGTTTCAATATTCAATTAGTTCAATCAGGAAAAATAATTCTTAAAGACATTGACCAAATTTTAAAAGTATTAAAAAAACAGGCAAATAAATATAAATTTACACCATGCATGGGAAGAAGTCATGGTATACATGCTGAACCAATTACTTTCGGTTTAAAACTTGCCTCTTTTTACGCAGAATTTAAAAGAAATAGAAAAAGATTAGTCGATGCAATAGATGAAGTTTCTACATGTGCTATTTCAGGTGCAGTTGGAACATTTGCCAATATAAATCCAAATGTAGAAAAACATGTTGCTAAAAAACTTGGCTTAAAAGTTGAACCGATTTCAACTCAAGTTATTCCAAGAGATAGACATGCTTTTTATTTCTCGGTTCTTGGAATTATTGCGGGTTCTGTAGAGAGAGTAGCTACAGAAATCAGACATTTACAAAGAACTGAAATTTACGAGCTACAAGAATTTTTTTCAAAAAAACAAAAAGGTTCATCTGCTATGCCACATAAAAAAAATCCTATCTTGAGTGAAAATTTAACAGGTCTCTCAAGAATGGTTAGAAGTACTGTAATTCCTGCACTTGAAAATATAGCATTATGGCACGAAAGAGATATTTCACATTCAAGTGTAGAGAGAAACATTGGCCCAGATGCTAATATAACTATTGATTTTGCTTTAGTAAGATTAACCAATATTTTAGATAATATGATTGTTTATCCAAAAAAAATGTTGGAGAACTTGAACATAACGAAAGGTTTAATTTTTTCACAGGAGTTGATGCTTGAACTTACAAAAACTGGATTAACCAGAGAAAAATCATATAGAATGGTTCAAAATTTTTCAAAAAAGTGTTTTGCTGAAAATTTGAATTTATTTGATATAGCACAAGCTGACAGATATATAATGAGTAAAATTTCAATAAAGAAATTAAAATCAATATTTAGCTATTCAAAACATATGAAAAATATCAATTTTATTTTTAGAAGAGTCATAAAATAATGAAAAAAGGGAAAAAACTATACGAAGGAAAAGCTAAAATTATTTATGCAACTTCTGATAAAAATCTTGTTATTCAATATTTTAAAGATGATGCAACGGCATTTAATAATCAAAAAAAAAGTACTATTGAGGGAAAAGGTGTTCTTAACAATAGAATTTCAGAACATATACTCTCAAACTTGAATCAAATTGGAATTAAAAATCATTTAGTAAAAAGACTAAATATGAGAGAACAACTTGTGAAACTTGTGGATATAATTCCTATTGAGTTCATTGTAAGAAATATTGCAACTGGATCTTTAACAAAAAGATTAGGTATCGAAGATGGAACTGTACTTGACTATCCATTAATAGAGTATTGTCTCAAAGATGATAAATTGGGTGATCCAAACATAAGTAGAGAACATATTCTGGCATTTAATTGGCTTAACGCTATTCAGCTTGATTTAATTGATGAAAATTTAAAACGTCTGAATGACTTTTTATTGGGTTTATTTCGAGGCGTTGGAATTAAACTAGTCGATTTTAAAGTAGAATTTGGCTTCACACATGATAGTGGAAAAAACGAAATTATTTTAGCAGATGAAATCAGTCCTGATACTTGTAGATTGTGGGATTCAATTTCTGACAAAAAACTTGATAAGGACAGATTTAGAAAAAATTTGGGAGATTTGATACCAGCTTATACTGAGGTTGCAAAACGACTTGGTATTCTTCATGAACAATCCAACGTATCCGCTGTTAACGTAACAAAACTTTCTTCAATAAAAAAAAAGAGTAAATGAGAGTTTCCGCAATAATAACATTAAAAAAGGATGTTTTAGATCCACAGGGTAAAGTCATCCATCAAGCCCTAGATGGAATGGGTTTTGAAAATATAAGTGAAGTAAGACAAGGTAAATATTTTGAAATAGACGTAAATGAAAATGATCCAAACAAAGCAAAAGCTGTCGTAGAGGACATGTGTAAAAAACTTTTAGCTAATCTTGTAATCGAAAACTTTAAAATTATTGAAACACAATAATTAATGAAGTCATCTGTAATAACTTTTCCTGGTTCAAATTGTGATAGAGACATGGATGTTGCACTCAAGAAATTTGGTTTTACCAACAAGATGGTTTGGCATGATGATAATAAGCTCCCTAAAAGTGATTTAGTTGTGCTTCCAGGTGGTTTTTCATATGGAGATTACTTACGATGCGGAAGTATGGCATCAAAGTCTAAAATTATGCAATCGGTAATAAATTTTGCAAAATCTGGAGGATTGGTAATGGGAATTTGTAATGGATTTCAAATACTAGTTGAAACAGGTTTAGTACCGGGAGTTTTGTTAAGAAATAAGTATTTGGAGTTTATATGTAAAAATGTCTTTGTGAAATTGGACAACAAAGAAAATACTTATTTTAAAAATCTTAATAAAGATGTTTTAGAACTTCATATAGCTCATAATGAAGGAAATTATTTTTGTACCAAAGATCAATTGAAAGAAATCAAGGATAATAATCAAATAGCAATTTATTATTGTAATAGTGATGGCAAGATAGAAGATCAATATAATCCAAACGGTTCACTTAAAAATATTGCAGGCATTTTTAATAAAGAAAAAAATGTTTTAGGGATGATGCCTCACCCTGAAAGAATGATAGATGAAAGTTTATCTGGTGAAGATGGGTCTTTGTTTTTTAAAAATCTTTTAAATAATATTAGATGATGGAAGTTAATGAACAAATCGCTATAGATCATGGTCTCAAGTCTGAAGAGTATAAAAAAATTTGTAAGTTACTAAAAAGAACTCCAAATATTACTGAACTTGGAATTTTTTCTGCAATGTGGAATGAACATTGTTCATACAAATCATCACGACTTCACCTTAAAAAGCTACCAACTAAAGGGAAAAAAGTAATTCAAGGTCCAGGAGAAAATGCAGGTATCATTGATATTGAAGATGGTGATGCAATCGTTTTTAAAATTGAAAGTCATAATCATCCTTCATTTATTGAACCATATCAAGGGGCTGCAACGGGTGTTGGTGGAATTATGAGAGATGTATTCACAATGGGAGCAAGACCAATAGCTAATTTGAATTCGATACATTTTGGATCTCCACAACACAAAAAAACAAAAAATCTCTTACGTGGTGTAGTACATGGTATCGGTGGCTATGGAAATTGTATGGGTGTGCCAACTATAGCTGGACAAACTTCTTTTGATAGTTCCTATAATGGAAATATTTTGGTCAACGCAATGACACTAGGTCTGGTTAAAAAAAATAAGATTTTTTACTCTAAGGCTGCGGGCTTAAATAAACCTGTGATTTATGTGGGCTCCAAGACTGGTAGAGATGGAATTCATGGTGCAAGTATGGCTTCAGCTAGTTTTGATGAGAAGATTGAAGAAAAAAAACCGACTGTACAAGTTGGTGACCCTTTTACAGAAAAACTTTTATTAGAGGCATGTTTAGAATTGATGGCTGGAGATTCAATTATTGCAATTCAAGACATGGGAGCTGCTGGTCTTACGTCCTCGAGTATTGAAATGGCATCAAAAGGAAATTTAGGTATTGAAATTGATTTAAACAAAGTTCCTTGCAGAGAAACTAAAATGACCCCCTATGAAATCATGTTGTCTGAAAGCCAAGAACGAATGTTAATAGTTTTAGAAAATGGTAAAGAGGAAACCGCTAAAAAAATATTTGATAAATGGAATTTAGATTTTGCGGTTATTGGAAAAACAACAAACTCAAAAAACATTGAATTATTTTTTAACCAAGAGCAAGTAGCAAAAATACCTGTTAATATTCTTGTCGAAAATTCTCCTATGTATGATCGTAAATGGAAAAAATCAAAGTTGCCCAAAAAAAATAAAATTAAAAATGAAGTTCTGAATAAATTAAAAATCAAAGATGTGCTTAAGAAGGTTTTGTTAAATCAAAATATATGTAGTAAAGAATGGATCTGGCAACAATATGACCATACAGTTATGGGTGATACTATTCAAAAACCAGGTGGAGACTCTGGGGTTGTAAGAGTACATGGAACAAACAAAGCTGTGGCAGCATCAGTGGACTCCTCAGCAGTATATTGTTGGGCTCACCCATTAACGGGAGGTAAACAAGTCGTAGCTGAAAGTTGGAGAAATTTAATTTCAGTTGGAGCAAAACCAATCGCTATTACGAATTGTTTAAATTTTGGAAGTCCAGAAAAAGAAGACAACATGGGTGAATTTGTAGAATGCGTTCAAGGTATAGGTGAAGCTAGCAAATATTTAAATTTCCCAGTGGTATCTGGCAATGTATCTTTTTACAACCAAACAAAAGAAGTTGGGATTAAACCAACTCCATCAATTGGTGGTGTGGGTCTTATTAAAGATTACAAAAAGATGATTTCAATGGATTTAAAAGAAATTGATAATTTAGTTTTAATCATTGGTAAGACTGAGGGACATATTGACCAAAGTTTATTTGCCAGAACAATTTTAGATGAAAAAAATGGACCTCCACCAGAAGTAAACCTTTTTAATGAAAAAAATAATGGAGAGTCAATTTTAAATTTAATTGATAAAGGATACGTGAAAAGTGCCCATGATATATCTTTAGGAGGTCTATTGGTTGCGATAAGTAAAATGTGCATCAAAGGCAATAAGGGAATTAAGATTAATAAGTCAAAGAATTTAATTAATGAAATTGAGTATTTTTTTGCAGAAGACCAAGGCAGATATTTAATAGAAGTGAATAAAAAAGATTTAAAAGAAGTTACAAAAATTTTAAACAAAAACTCTGTACACCATGAGGAATTGGGTATTATCACACAAAACGATATGATTATTAATGAAAAGACAAAAGTTACAATTGACGAATTAAAGTCTTATTATACAAATTGGCTATCAAAGTATATGAGTTAAACAATGGCAATGGACTTAAAAGAAATCGAAAAATACATCAAAGAAGCAATGCCAGATGCTGTGATAGATATTCAAGATCTAGCTGGAGATGGTAATCATTATTCAGCGACTATAACATCTTCCCAATTTGTGGGTAAAAGTAAAATTGAGCAACATAAAATGGTTTATAATTCATTAAAGGGTAAGATGGGAAATGAATTACACGCTTTAGCAATTAAAACAAAGGAACAATAATGGATGATCAAACAAAAAGTTTAATTCAAAATCATATTGATACTAATGATGTGTGCCTTTTTATGAAAGGTACGCCAGATCAACCACAATGTGGTTTTTCAATGACTGTTTCAAATATACTTAAAATGTTAGAAATAAATTTTAAGGGTGTAAATGTATTAGAAGATCAATCTCTAAGAGATGGAATTAAAGTATTCAGTGACTGGCCAACTATCCCACAACTTTATATCAAAAAAGAATTTATTGGTGGATGTGACATCATTAAAGAAATGTATGAGAGTGGAGAATTAAAAAAAGTATTTGATGATAAAGGTATTAATTATAAAAAATAGTTATTATCTAGAGTAATATTCAATTACTAAATTTGGCTCCATAACAACTGGATATGGTACTTCCTCAAATTTTGGAATTCTAACAAACTTAAATTTTTTATTTTTTTCATCCATTTGAATATATTCTGGAGCTTCTCTTTCTTTGCTGGCTAATGCAATGTCAATTATCGCAAGTTGTTTTGACTTATCTCTAATTTCTATAGTGTCCTCTTCTCTTACAGAATAACTTGATATGTTTACTTTTTTTCCGTTAACTTTTACATGTCCATGGTTAATTAATTGTCGTGCAGAAAAAATTGTAGTTGCAAACTTTGCTCTATATATCACTGAATCTAACCTTCTTTCCAATAAACCAATTAGGTTTTCACTTGTGTCACCTTTAAGCATGCTAGCTTTTTTATAAATATTTCTAAATTGTCTCTCATTAATATTTCCATAATACGCTTTCAATTTTTGTTTGGCTTGCAATTGGATTCCATAATCCGAGGGTTTTGAGGTTTTTGTCTGACCATGTTGGCCAGGTCCATATGCTCTTGTATTAAATGGACTTTTAGGTCTTCCCCAAAGATTTACTTTTAATCTTCTGTCAACTTTATGTTTAGAGTTCAGTCTTTTTGTCATTTAATAGATGGCTTTATAAACTTACTCATTATTTTGTCAATCAACGTTTTTTTCCTAAACTTGCAAATACACCAGATAATATACGTGTTTCTTTATCAGATAAATCCATTTTGTAAAAAATATTTCTTAGATTTTCTAACATTTTCGGTCTCTTCTCTTTGGGTCTAAAAAAATTTATTTCATCTAAATTTTTAATACAAAGGCTTAACATTGATTGAAGTTCTTTTTTACTTGCTGATTTAACCTTTTTTGATTTTCTAAATGGAATATTTTTTAATTTGATAAGATTAGCTACAAATTGAGCAATTATAATTAAACTATGAGATAAATTTAATGACTTGAAATCAGGATTAGTAGGTATTTGTAAAGTGTAATTTGCATAACTCACCTCATCATTTGATAAACCTGATGCTTCTGACCCAAATAAAAACCCAACTCTCTTCTTAAAATTAATCTTTTTTAAGTCCGCTAAATTAATATGTTTTATATTCTTGTTTCTAAATCTTGCTGAAGTAGCAATTAAAATATCAATCTTTCCTAAAGCTTTTTCTAAATTATCATATTTTTTACTTTGATTAATGATATCTTTTGCTCCAACAGATGTGGCTAAGATTTTATCATTTGGGAAAATAGGTTTTGGATTGATTAAAACTAATTTTTTAAAATTAAAATTTTTTATTGCTCTAGCGCATGCACCAATATTTTCTGATAATTGAGGTTTATGTAAGATAAATGAGATGTTATTTTTACTCATTTATTTACTAGCTGGAGCATTATCCTTAAATAATTTATAATCTAAGCTATCAATTAATGCTTTGAAAGAAGCATCGATAATGTTTGTTGATACACCAATAGTAAACCAATTTTTTCCATTAGAGTCTGTGCTTTCAATAGACACTCTAGTAACAGCCTCTGTGCCTGTATTTAAAATTCTAACTTTATAATCAACTAGTTTTAAATCTTTTAAATATTGTGAATATTTTGCAAGTTTATCAACATTTTGCCTTATAGCGTTATCTAATGCATTTACTGGTCCATTCCCCTCTCCTTCACACATAATTTTTTCCCCATCAACTTCTAATTGAGCTTTTGCAGAAGAAACTATTTTTCCAGACTTATTTTTTTTAACAGAAACGTCATATTCATTAATTGAAATATACCTTGGTATTTCTCCAATAATTCTTCTAGCCAATAATTCAAAAGAGGCATCAGCACCATCATAGCTATAACCAATAAATTCCCTATCTTTTACTTCATCTAGTAATTTTTTAATTTTTGGATCACTTTCCTCAATGTAAATTTTAATACTTTTTAACCTAGATATGATATTTGACTTTCCAGATTGATCTGAAACAACAATATTTCTAGTATTACCAACTTCCTCTGGATTAATATGCTCATAAGTTTTTGGATCTTTTTGCACAGCGGATACATGTAATCCTCCTTTATGTGAAAAGGCTGCAGCACCAACATAAGGTAAATGCTGATTAGGTTTTCTGTTTAAAATTTCATCTAATAATCTCGAACATTCAGTTAAATTCTTAATATTTTCTGATTTGATACTGATTTCAAATTGAGATGAAAAATCTTTTTTCAAAAAAAATGTTGGGATTAATGACATTAGATTTGCATTACCGCATCTTTCACCTAAACCATTAATTGTCCCTTGAATTTGTCTAACACCAGATAATACTGCAGCTAAAGAATTTGCAACTGCATTGCCAGTATCATTATGTGCATGGATACCCAGGTTTTTGCCTGGAACAACTTTAGAGACTTCTTTAACAATTAGTGAAACTTCATGAGGGAGCGTTCCTCCATTTGTATCACATAGAATAATCCACCTTGCACCTTGATCATATGCAGCTTTTATACAAGACAATGCATATTTTGGATTTGCTTTATAGCCATCAAAAAAATGCTCTGCATCAAACATAAATTCTTTTTTTGCTTTTACGAAATGCTTGGTACTCTCAGAAATATTATCTAAATTTTCTTTGTTTGTTATTCCTAATGCTACATCAACATGAAAATCCCAGGACTTTCCTACCAAACAAACAGCAGAGGTGTTTGAATTCATGATTGCTGATAAACCAGTATCATTTTCTGCACTTCTTCCTGTTCTTTTAGTCATACCAAATGACGTTAATTTTGAGTTTTTAAAATTATGTTTTTTTTGAAAAAATTCTGTATCTGTTGGATTAGCCCCGGGCCATCCTGCCTCAATATAGTCAACACCTAAATTATCTAGAGCTAAAGCAATTTTTTCTTTATCCTCCAAAGAAAAATCTACACCCTGTGTTTGAGCTCCGTCTCTAAGAGTTGTATCAAATATATATAATCTTTCTTTGCTCATTTAAATTTCCAAAGTGTTTTATCATCTTTGTCTTCTATTAAAACACCTTTGTCTAAAAGTTCTTCTCTAATTCTATCTGCCTCTTTATAATTCTTATTTTCTCTTGCTTTATCTCTTAAACTAAGCATTTTTTCAATTTCAGACTCACTAATGGATGCTTTATTCTTTTTAAAATTATTCCATTGCTCTCTACTTTCATTCATCAAGCCAACAAATTGACATGCTGATACAAATAAATCTATATCCTTATTTTCATTAGTTTTTTCGAATAAATTATGCAAATTTGCAATATAACCAGGCGTATTCAAATCTTCGTATAATGGCTTTAATATTTCATCTGGAACTTTAATAGATTTAAAGTTAGATGAATACACTCTGTACCATTTATCTAAAGTATTTTCACAATCGGTTAATAACTTATCATTCCAATCAAGTGGTTGTTTATAATGTGTGCTCATTAAAGCTAATCTGATTATTTGACCACTAATTTTATTTCTAAAATGTTTAATCTTCAGAATATTACCTTGGGACTTAGCCATTTTTTCATTAGACATTGTAATAAAAGCATTATGAATCCAATAATTGGCAAAAACTTTTGTTTGATTCGCACATCTAGATTGAGCAATTTCATTTTCGTGGTGTGGAAAAATTAAATCTATACCACCCCCGTGAATATCAAATTCATTGCCTAAAAATTTTTTGGACATTGCAGAACATTCTAAATGCCAACCAGGTCTACCTTTTCCCCAAGGAGATTCCCAGTACGGTTCGTTATTAATCGATGGTTTCCATAAAACAAAATCCTCAGGATTTTTTTTATTTTCACTAACTTCTATTCTTGATCCAGTAATCAACTCATCTAAATTTTTATTTGATAATTTTCCATAATCAGCAAATTTTTTTACTTCAAAATAGACATGATTTTGATTTTCATAAGCAAAACCTTTTTCAATAAGTTCAGTAATCATCTCTATCATTAGATTTATATGTTCTGTAGCTTTAGGTTGATGAGTTGGATTTTCACAATTCAAAAATTCACAATCTTTTAGAAAACTTGAAGTTACTTTTTCGGTAAGTTCTTTTGTGGAAATTTTTTGTTCTTGGGACGATTTGATAATCTTGTCATCAATATCAGTTATATTTCTAACGTAAGTTACTTTTGAAAAATTATTTTTAAGTAATTTAAATAAGATATCAAATACAACTAATGGTCTTGCATTACCAATGTGCGGATCATCATAAACAGTTGGTCCGCAAACATACATCCCTATTTTTTCTTTATTTTTTGGAATGAACTTCTCTTTTTTATTCGTTAAATTATTTGTTAAAAAAATATCCATCATTGATGATTAAGAAATATACTTTATTTAGGGGTTTGTTAATCTAATTGATTAACTGGGAATCTTGCAAACTGGAATAGGCTCCATTTTATGCAAGTTTTGATTTCTAATTTTTTCGTATTGGTCTTTATGTGGTGAGTTTGGGTTGCTCATTGCATCTTCCAACTCACTATAACTGAATCCTAACTGACCTTCATCTGTTCTGCCGTCATCCCACAAGCCATCAGTAGGGGGAGCATCGATTATCTCTTTTAATATTCCAAGTTCTTTACCTAATTCCCAAACTTCTGTTTTGTTACAATCTGCTATTGGAGAAATATCAACACCTCCATCACCATATTTTGTGTAAAAACCAACACCAAAATCCTCAACTTTATTTCCAGTTCCAACAACAATACCTTTATTAGCTGCTGCTACTTGATAAAGAGTTGTCATTCTTAACCTTGCTCTAGAATTCGCATAACCATGTTCATTGTCAAACTTATTCAAAGTAGTGGAAAATGTTTCAAATAATTTATCTAAACTAATAGTATGAGCTTCAACATTTTTAAATTTTTTTGTTAACCATTCCTGGTGTTTTAAACTTAAATCGTGCTGATTTTCTTTTTGTTTTATTGGCATCGTTAGAACAATCGTTTTTAAACCTGTCATGGCGCTCAAAGTGCTTGATACAGAGGAATCAATACCCCCCGAGATACCAATCACTAAAGATTGAGCTTTGTTTGGCATTTGATCAACATAGTTCTTGATCCAACTAGATATAAATTTTACTTTTTTTTCAGGACTCATACTTAACTTCTAATCAATATAAATTTGAAAACAACAGTCTAAGATGCCGCTTGAATAGCATTTTTTGAATAGCTGCTATTCTTTTTAATCTCATCAGAGATTAAGAATGCTAATTCAATTGCTTGATCTGAGTTTAAACGAGGATCACAATGAGTGTGATATCTGCTAGATAAGTCAGCATCAGATATTTTTCTTGCACCACCTGTACACTCTGTCACATCTTGACCTGTCATTTCAACATGTAAACCACCTGCGTAAGATCCTTCTGACTGATGTACACCAAAAACATTTTTAACCTCGTTGACTACATTGTTAAATGGTCTCGTTTTAAAGCCTGTGGTAGATACAATTGTATTTCCGTGCATCGGATCACATGACCAAATAACATTATGCCCTTCTTTTTTAACTCGTCTAATGAGCTTAGGTAAAAACTTTTCTACATTTTGATGACCAAATCTTGATATTAAAGTTATTTTTCCTTTTTCATTTTTTGGATTTAATACTTCACAAATTTTTGCAATTTCTTCAGGTTTAGAAGTTGGACCACACTTTATTCCAATAGGATTTTCTATTCCTTTACAAAATTCAACATGTCCGCCATCTAATTGTCTTGTTCTATCACCGATCCACACAAAATGAGCAGAGGTATCATGATATTCACCGGTAGTAGAGTCCACTCTGGTCATGCTTTCCTCGAATGGTAAGTGCAATGCTTCGTGTGATGTCCAGAAATTCACAGTGTACAATCTGTTATTAAAGTCTGACGTTATCCCGCATGCTTCCATAAAAGCTAACGCATCAGCAATTTTATCCTCTAAGTCTTTAAATTTTTTAGCTTGAGGACTTTTCTTAATGTAATCTAAGTTCCATAAATGAACTTTATTTAAATCTGCAAAACCGCCTTTTGAAAATGCTCGCAAAAGGTTTAGTGTTGAAGCTGATTGAGAATATGCTTTGAACATCCTTTTTGGATCTGGTCTTCTAGCTTTTTCATTAAAATCTATTGAATTAATGTTATCACCTAAATAACTTGGTAATTCTATATCACCTTGTTTTTCTGTTGGGGCACTTCTCGGTTTAGAAAACTGTCCTGCAATCCTACCAAGTTTAACAATAGGTAATGAGGCTGAATACGTCATGACCAAAGCCATTTGTAGTATTACTTTAAAAGTATCTCTAATGTTATCAGGATGAAATTCTGCAAAACTTTCAGCACAATCACCGCCTTGTAATAAAAAAGCTTTGCCGTCAACTACTTTAGCTAGTTGATCTTTAAGATGTCTGGTCTCACCTGCAAATACAAGTGGTGGAAATGTTTTTAATTTATTTAAAACACTATTAAGTTCCGTCTCATCATCATATTTTGGCACATGTTTGACGGGGTATTTTCTCCAACTGTTAACTTTCCAATTTTTCATAACTCAACTTTAAGTCGAATATATAACGAAATTATGAAAAAAGAAAAGAGAACAATTGAATACGTCTTTTACTCAACAGTAACAGATTTTGCTAAATTTCTGGGCTTATCAATGTCATACCCTTTTTTTAAAGCTGAATAATAAGCTAATTTTTGCAAAGGAATTGTCAAAAGAAAAGGTAGTAAATCTTCATTGGTGCTTTCAACTTCTATCGTTTCCCAAATATTTTCAGAAATAATTTCATCTTTACTTTTATTTGTAATTAATAAAACTTTAGCCCCTCTTGCAATTACCTCCTGCATATTAGAAATCGTTTTTTTATAATAATTGTCTCTTGGAGCCAAAACCACAACTGGCATACCTTCCTCTATCAAAGCAAGAGGTCCGTGTTTCATCTCCCCAGCCGGATAACCTTCGGCATGAACATATGATAATTCTTTTAGTTTTAATGCACCTTCAAGAGCAATTGGATAAGAAAAACCACGTCCCAAAAACATAGAGCCCTTTGCCTCATTAAAAGTATTTGAAATTGTTTGTATTTTGTTATCAATCAATAACGTTTGTTCTATAAGTTTTGGTAAATTTTTAAGATCATCAATTTTTTTATCAAAATGAATCTTTTCAATATCTTTTCTCAATAAAGCAAGTTTCAAAGCTAGAAGATATAAAATTAGTATTTGCCCAAGAAAAGCTTTAGTTGAAGCAACACCTATTTCAGTTCCACAATGTATTGGTAATACAAATTCAGAGTCTCTGGCAATTGAGCTTTCCACTACATTTACAACTGCACACGTTTTAACACCGTTTTGTTTACAAAGATCTAAAGCAGCATAAGTATCCGCTGTTTCTCCAGATTGTGAGACGAATACATAAAGTATATCTTTTTTAAATCTATTTTTTCTGTATCTAAATTCTGATGCTATATCTATATTTACATCTAAAGATGTTATTTCCTCAAACCAATATTTTGCCATTAAACATGAATGATATGCTGTTCCACACCCAATTAAGGTTATTGAAGTAATCTCGTTACTTTTCCAAGGAAAGTTATAAATATTAATATCTTTATTTGACATATCTATATACTCATTAATTCCATTTCTAATTGTGTTTGGTTGTTCCTCAATTTCTTTAGCCATAAAATGTTTGTAATCACCTTTGTCATATTTTTCTTCGGTAGAGGACAACTCCAAAACTTTTTTATTTATTTTAGTTCCTTCCTCACTAAAAAATTCCACATGATCTTTTTTAATAATACAGAACTCACCATCATTTAAATACGTAATCTTATTTGTCATCGATTTAAGGGCATAAGAGTCTGAACCTAGATAATTTTCATTAGGACCATAACCAACCGCTAAAGGCGAACCCCTTCTTGCACCAACAATTAAATCTGGTTGATCTTTAAAAATTATACCAAGTGCAAAGCTTCCATGTAACGACTTCAAAGTTTTTTGAATTGAATTAACAATGTTATCTGTTTTAAGATTTTCAGTAATTAAATGGACTATTACCTCTGTATCAGTTTGAGATTTAAATTTGTGACCTTTTCCAATTAAAAATTTTTTTAATATTGTTGAGTTTTCAATAATTCCATTATGAACAACTGAAACATTCTGGGAAGAATGTGGATGAGCATTGATACTGTTAGCAAGCCCGTGTGTTGCCCATCTCACATGACCAATTCCGATAGTTCCCGCCATACTTTGAGCCAAGGAATTTTTTTCCAAATTTTCTACTCTTCCCTCAGATTTTACCTCATTTATCAATCCATTATAGAGAGTTGCAATACCAGCTGAGTCATAACCTCTATACTCTAATTTTTTTAGAGAATTAATTATAGTTGCTGATACAGGTTTATTGCTATTAATTCCAATTATTCCACACATAACTATTTAGACTTTCTTTTATAATTTTTGATTTCAGTCTGTGAACTTCTTGTTAATGCTAATGATTTTTTCTTCACATTTTTTGTTATAACCGAACCAGCCCCAACCATACTATTCTCATCTATTGTAACTGGTGCTACTAATGATGAATTTGAACCAATAAATACATTGTCTTTTATTTTAGTTTTACTTTTTTTCACTCCATCATAATTACAAGTAATTGTCCCAGCACCAATATTTACTGATTTTCCAATTTGACTATCACCGATATATGTTAAATGGTTTACTTTTGAATTTATACCTAAAATACTTTTTTTGATTTCAACAAAATTTCCAATTTTTGAGCCACTTTTTAAAACTACACCCGGTCTTATTCTAGCAAATGGCCCAATATCAACTTTATTTTCTATTTTACAATTTTCTAAATGGGAAAAAGATTTTATTGTAACATTGTTTCCAATTTTCACTTTTTGACCAATCACCACATAAGGTTCGATAACTACACCCTTACCTATCTTAGTATCATTCGAAAAAAAAATTGTATCAGGACCAATCATTTTTACACCAACTTTTAAAAATTTTTTTCGGAGATTATTTTGAAGCTTTTGTAAATTTAATTGTTTCATCTATAAAATCCTTTATATTAAGTTTACATGTTTCTTAATTCACATAATATTTCTTAAAAAAACTTTTAATTATGCAACAAAATTTTACAATTCTTTTTGATTTAGATGGAACTTTAGTTGATACAGCACCAGATTTAATGCGTGCACATAATCATGTAATGAAAAAATTTGGTTATCCCACTAAGTCTACTGAGGAAATAAGAAATCTTGTTGGTCAAGGTGCAGGTGCAATGCTTGGAAGATCAATTTGGGGGCAAGCTAAAAAAGAATTTGGAAAAGTGCAAGATGAGAAGGTTAAAAAAGAGATGATAAAAGATTTTACTGACTTCTATGGAAAAAACATTGTAAACGAAAGTACTTTGATAAATGGTGTCAAAGAATTTTTAATATGGTCAAAAAAAAATAATATTTCTATGGCTGTTTGTACAAATAAGACTGATTATCTGGCTGTCGATCTTTTAAAAAAAATTGGGATTTATGATTTTTTTGAATACGTTGCTGGACATAACACGTTCGATTATTGTAAGCCTGACCCAAGACATCTAACATCTGTAATTGAAATATTACAAGGTGATATAAAAAAATCGTTAATGATTGGAGATAGTGAGACTGACGCAAATGCTGCTAAAGATGCCGGGTTACCAGTTATCCTTATGGAAGATGGATATACTGAAAAAAAAACGAGTGAAATTTACCATAATCACTTAATAAAAGACTTTATTGGTATCGAAAAGATAGTATCAAAATATCTTTAATATTGATTATTTTTTTTTAACTATTAAAAACAAACTCGTCATTTAGGAGTTATTTTGATAGTTCATAAAATTAAAGTTTACCCATCTAAAATTTATTTACCAAAAAAAAAACAGCTTGCATGGAAAATTGCAGAAATTGCAAGTGATAATGCTAAGTTAAATAAAGATGCAGTTGAAATGTCTATTAATAGGATAATTGATAATGCATCTGTAGCAATAGCCTCTCTTAACAGAAGACCTGTTGTTTCATCTAGAGAAATGGCCTTAAAACATTCAAGAAAAAATGGAGCAACATTATTTGGTATTAATAGTAAATTAAAATTTGATTGTGAGTGGGCGGCTTGGTCTAATGGAACTGCTGTAAGAGAGCTAGATTTCCATGATACTTTTTTAGCAGCAGACTATAGTCATCCTGGAGACAATATTCCTCCTCTTATAAGCGTTGCTCAACAAAATAAAAAAAGTGGTTTAGATCTACTAAAAGGAATTATAACTGCTTATGAAGTTCAGGTTAATTTAGTGAAAGGAATATGTTTACATAAACATAAAGTAGATCATATAGCTCATCTTGGTCCAAGTGTTGCAGCTGGGATTGGTTCAATGTTAAGATTAAAAACCGAAACTATCTATCAAGCCATCCAGCAAGCATTACATACAACAATTTCAACAAGACAATCTAGAAAGGGTGAGATTTCAAGTTGGAAAGCTTATGCTCCAGCTCATGCGGGAAAACTTGCTATTGAGGCTGTTGATAGAGTTATGCGTGGTGAAGGAGCGCCAAGTCCAATTTATGAAGGTGAGGATAGTGTGATAGCAAGAATTCTTGATGGAAAAAAGGCTTTATATAAAGTTCCATTACCAAAAAAAGGTGAAACAAAGAAAGCAATTCTTGAAACTTATACAAAAGAATATTCTGCAGAATATCAATCTCAAGCTTTAATAGACTTAGCAAAAAAACTTAAAAAAAAAGTCAAAAATTTTAATCAGATCAAAAAAATTGATATTTTTACAAGTCATCATACCCACTATGTTATTGGCACAGGTGCAAATGATCCACAAAAAATGGACTCTAATGCAAGCAGAGAAACTTTAGATCACTCAATAATGTATATATTTGCCGTTGCACTCGAGGATGGCACATGGCATCATGTAAAATCTTATACAAAAGCAAGAGCTAAAAAAAAGAGTACAATTAAAATATGGAAATCAATTAAAACTCATGAAGATAAAAAATGGACTAAAAAATATCATAATCCTGATCCTAGAAAAAAAGCATTTGGTGCAAAAGTAGTAATAACTCTCAATAATGGAAAAAGAATTACTGAAGAACAAGGTGTAGCAGATGCTCATCCTTATGGTTCACGTCCTTTCAAAAGAAAAAATTATATTAATAAATTCTTAACTTTGACTGAAAATATCTTAGATAAAAAAGAAAGTGATAGATTTTTGAAAATAGTGCAAAATTTGAAAAAATTAAAAAAAGGTCAACTTGATAAATTAAATATTGAGGTAAAAAAGAGTAAACTTAAAAGAAATTTTAAAAAAGGTATTTTTTAATGCACTTTATAGAAAAAGACCCAGCCCAAAAAAGAAAAGATTTTGTTGAAAAATTAAAATCTGGTAAGATTTTAAGAGTTCCAGGAGCATACAACCCTTTAACTGCAAAGTTAATTGAGGAAATTGGATACGATGCAGTTTATGTATCTGGTGGAGTTATGGCAAATGATCTTGGCTTTCCAGATATTGGTTTAACTACTCTTCAGGATGTAAGTACACGATCTTATCTTATTTCAAGAGTTACCAACCTTCCAACAATTGTTGATATTGATACTGGATTTAAATCTTGTAAAGAAACTATTGAAACTTTTGAGGAATTTGGAATTACAGCTGTTCATTTGGAGGATCAAATTGAGAGAAAAAGATGTGGACACCTTGATAATAAAGAACTCATATCAACAGATGCGATGGTTATAAAAATTAAAGAATGTGTATCAGCAAGAAAAAATGAAAATTTCAAAATTATAGCGCGATCTGATGCCAAGAGTGTAGAAGGAATAGATAAAATGATAGAAAGATGTAAAGCCTATATCGACGCTGGAGCGGAAATAATTTTTCCGGAGGCTTTACAAGATGAAAAAGATTTTGAGAAAGTAAGAAAAGAACTTTCTTGTTACTTACTTGCCAATATGACTGAATTTGGTAAATCAAAATTATTTAATTATAAAGAATTAGAAAAATTTGGTTACAACATTGTAATTTATCCAGTAACCACACAAAGACTAGCTATGAAAAATGTTGAGGATGGATTACGAGACATTTATGCAAATGGACATCAAAATAATATCATAGATAAGATGCAAACTAGGAAAAGGCTATATGAGCTTGTTGAATATGAGAAATACAATAGTTTAGATGAAAAAATTTATAATTTTAGTACTAAAGGACATGAATAATGAGTGATGATATTAAAAAAGGTTTACTAGGAATAGTTGTTGATGAAACAGAAGTTTCTAAAGTTATGCCCGAAATTAACTCTCTAACATATAGAGGTTATGCAGCCCAAGATTTATGTGAATATTGTAAATTTGAAGAAGTGGCTTATCTAATTTTAAATAAGGATTTACCAAACACAATACAACTTAGAAAATTTGAAAAAGAGGAAAAAAATAACAGAGATTTGTCCAAAGATCTTTATTCAATCATTAAAAAAATGCCAAAAAAATCTCATCCAATGGATGTTGCGAGAACAGCAGTAAGCATAATGGGGCTTGAAGACAAAGAGACTACTGACTCCTCAGAAGAAGCTAATATGAGAAAGGCTACAAGAATTTTGGCAAAAACCCCAACTGCATTAGCTGCTTTTTACAGAATAAGAAAAGGTAAAAATATCATTAAACCTAAGAAAAATCTAAATATAGCGGAGAATTTTTTCTATATGTGCTTTGGGAAAGTTCCACAAAAAGAAATTGTAAAAGCATTTGATGTATCTTTAATTTTATATGCTGAACATAGCTTTAATGTTTCAACATTCACAGCGAGAACTATCACTAGTAGCTTATCGGATATTCATGGAGCAATAACTGGAGCAATAGCTAGTTTAAAGGGCCCTCTTCATGGTGGTGCAAATGAAGAAGTAATGCATATGATGAATAAAATTAAATCTCCAAATAATGCTCTAAAGTGGATAAATAATGCTTTAGATAAAAAAGAGGTAGTGATGGGTTTTGGGCATAGAGTTTATAAATCAGGGGACTCAAGAGTACCAACCATGAGAAAATATTTTGCTAAAGTTGCAAAAATAAAAAAGGACAAAAAATTTGAAAAAATTTACGATATTGTTGAAAAAGTAATGATTGACAGAAAAAATATTCATCCAAATGTCGATTATCCAACTGGTCCCACTTACCATTTAATGGGTTTCGACACTGATTTTTTTACACCAATATTTGTAATTTCAAGAATCACAGGTTGGTCGGCACACATAATGGAGCAACACGCTGCAAATAAACTTATTAGACCACTAGCGAGCTATAAAGGTAACAAACACAGAAAAGTATTACAATTAAATCAGAGATAAATATCTATTTGCTTGCCAAGATATTCTCTTTATCTATTTGCTGAAGTTTGTAGCCGTATGACTTAAGTTTTTCTTCAATTTCTTGTAATTTTTTTCCCTCAATAAAAGTACCATCAAAATGTTTTGATTCAAAAAGTATTTTGTTTATCTCTATTTTATGAAAATTTATTGAATTCAAAATTTTATATTCTGCACCTTCTACATCTATTTGAAGTTTATCAATTGATTTAATTGAATATTTTTGAATTAAATCATCAAAAGTAATAAATTCAATTTGAATAGTTTCTATATCATCTTCTTTTATATCAAATCTTTTATTTTTATGATTTAGAATATGATTTTTATCAAAAGATCCTATTTGACTCGCCCAATGCTTTCCAAGTTTAGCTATCGACTCTTTTTTCACATAATAAAAAAAATCTTTTTTAGATTTATCTATTATTGCATTTTTACAAATTGCAATTTTTGAGTCATTTTTGTATTCAGAATCTAATACTTCATAATTATACGGAACAGGCTCAATTAAAAGTATGTTTCTGTCTTGATATTCATCTATTAGATCTTTTAAATAAAGTCCTGAATGTGCTCCAATAACTACTAGACCAAAGTCCTGCACTTGATATTAACTAAATGCTTCTACCCAAGTCCCTTGAGTTGATGCTTTAGAATATTCTGTTGCACGACCTTCAAAAAAGTTCATATGTTCAACAGCATTTAACATTGTATCGAGCCATCCTAGAGGATTTTTTTCTACATCATAGATCGGTTCAAGACCTAGTTGAACTAATCTTCTATTTCCAATAAATCTAATGTAATCTTTAACCTCTTGTGCAGTTAAACCTTCCATCGGACCCATCTCAAAAGCTAAATCAATGAAAGAATCTTCATGCTCAATTATTGTTCTGCATGCTTCATAAAGTTCTTTCTTTAGTTTTGGTGTCCAAATTTCAGGATTTTCTTTTATAAACTCTTTAAAAATTCTTATCATAGAATTACAATGAAGAGTTTCGTCTCTAACCGACCAAGTTACTATCTGACCCATACCTTTCATTTTATTGTGTCTTGGAAAATTTAACAGAATTGCAAAACTTGCAAATAACTGGAGTCCTTCTGTAAAAGCACTAAATACAGCAACAGTTTTAGCAATATCTTCTTTCGAGTTAACATTAAATCCTTGCATGTAATCATATTTATCTTTCATCTCTTTATATTTCATGAAAGCTGAATATTCTGACTCAGGCATTCCAATTGTATCAAGTAAATGAGAATAAGCTGCTACGTGAACTGTTTCCATAGATGCAAAAGCAGTCATCATCATTAAAACTTCTGTTGGCTTAAACACTGTTGTGTAATGTCTTAAGTAACAATTATTTACTTCAACATCTGCTTGAGTAAAGAATCTAAAAATTTGAGTTAAGAGATTTTTTTCTGGTTGAGACAAGTTTTTTTGCCAGTCTCTTACATCATCTCCAAGAGGGACTTCTTCTGGCAACCAGTGTATTCTTTGTTGAGTTAACCAAGCATCATAACACCAAGGATATCTGAATGGTTTGTATACAGGGTTTTCAACTAATAGACCCATCTTTTTAGGTTGAATTATTTCTTTATTTTCTGTCTTAATTTTATCTGCTACTGACATGATAAACACTCCTCATATTCTAGTTGATCGTTAGTTTGTTGGTTTTTTGATTTATATACATTGGCTGTCACATCAGTCGATTTTGCGTTGTTGATATTTTCAGCTCTTTGAATTGATTTTGATCTGCAATAGTAAAGGCTTTTAAGACCTTTTTTCCATGCATCAAAATGAATTCTATGTAATTCTTTTTTATGAACATCAGCTGGTAAAAATAAATTTACCGATTGTGCTTGAGAGATATATTGAGTTCTGTCTCCACTCAGTTCAACAATCCATTTTTGGTTTAACTCAAAAGCAGTTTTAAAAACATCTTTTTCTAAATCAGTTAAAAAATCTAAATGAGATACTGACCCTTGATTTGTCGTAATTGTTGACCAGGTTTCATCATCATTTTTACCATGGCTTTCTAAAATTTCTTCTAGATATCTATTTCTAACATTAAAAGATCCCGATAAAGTTTTATGCGTATAACTATTAGCTGCAATTGGTTCAACACCTGGAGAAGCTCCTCCACAAATAATAGAAATAGAAGCTGTTGGCGCTATTGCTGTTTTGTTAGAAAATCTTTCATTAAATCCGTATTCAGCCGCATCCGGACATGCACCTCGCTCTTCAGCTAATTCTTTTGATGCTTTATTAACTTGTTCATCAATTTGTTTGAATATTTTTTTATTCCAAGATTTAGCCATTACAGACTCAAGTGGAATTCTATGCTTTTGCAAAAAGGAGTGAAAACCCATAACTCCAAGACCAACACTTCTTTCTCTCTCTGCAGAATATTTCGCATCTTTAAATTGATCTGGAGCCTTATTAATAAAGTCTGATAAAACGTTATCTAAAAATCTCATTACATCACTAATCATGTTTGGATCATCTTTCCATTCATCATATTTTTCAAGATTTAAGGATGATAAACAACAAACTGCTGTTCTATCTCTTCCATCTTTATCAATACCTGTAGGGAGAGTTATTTCACTACAAAGATTAGAAGTTTTTACAGTTAAGTTTGCAAGTTTATGGTGTTGTGGAATTTGTCTATTAACTGTATCAATATAAATAATGTACGGCTCACCAGTTTCAATTCTAGCTGTTAACAACCTAATCCATAAATTTCTTGCAGATATAGTTTGCTGAATAGATCCATCAGCCGGACTTTTAAGTGCCCACTGATCATCGGTTTCAACAGCCCGCATGAATGCATCTGAAACTAAAACTCCATGATGTAAATTTAAAGCTTTTCTATTTGGATCACCCCCAGTTGGTCTTCGCATTTCAATAAACTCTTCTATTTCAGGATGATCAATAGGAAGATAACAAGCTGCTGAACCTCTTCTTAAAGATCCTTGACTGATTGCCATAGTTAAAGAGTCCATAACTTTAATAAATGGAATTATCCCAGAAGTTTTTCCGACTTTACCAATCTTTTCTCCAATTGATCTTAAATTACCCCAATAACTTCCTATGCCTCCACCCTTCGCAGCAAGCCAAACATTTTCACTCCAAAGATCTAAAATACCACCTAGACTATCTGAAGCTTCGTTTAAAAAACATGAAATGGGTAATCCTCTTTTGGTTCCGCCATTCGACAAAACTGGAGTTGCAGGCATGAACCAAAGGTTACTAATGTAATTGTAAATTCTTTGAGCGTGTAAATTATCATCAGCATATGTGCTTGCTACTCTTGCAAACAAGTCTTGATAAGACTCATTGTGACCAAGATATCTATCTTTCAAAGTTGCCTTACCAAAATCAGTTAAGTTTACATCTCGAGAACGATCTATTTTGATTATGATACCTTTATCATTCTGAAAAAGTTCAGTTTCATTGTTAAGTGAAAAAAGGTCTGGTCTATTATTTTTTTCTACTTCTTTAACTTGTGGGCTATATTCAGAGACAGCTTTCTTTAGGGCCTGCGATAGAATTTTATTCATATTTTTTATTATATTTTGTTATTAGTACGAAAACAACTATATGTTGTGTGCGTTTAGCGTTAATACACTATATAAACAACAAATCAACAGAACATTTATAGAACACAAGGAAAAAAAATCAATAAAAAAATTAAAAAAAATGTAAGTAATTAACAATAATGTCAGTAAATTTAAAAATCGACCCCTATGGTTTTAGAGAGTATGACGCTCGATGGTTGTACGAAAAAGACATAAATCTCCCAGGCATAACGAATCTTGGTAAAGGACTAGGCACACAAATTATAAAACAAACAAATAAAACGAATCCAAAAGTAATTGTTGGTCATGATTATCGATCATATAGTGAAGATATAAAAGCAGCACTTAAAAAAGGTTTAGTTTCAACAGGTTGCTATGTTGAAGATATAGGTTTGTCTTTGTCTCCGATGGTTTATTTTGCACAATTCCATTTTAATTCTGATGCTGTTGCAATGGTAACTGCAAGTCATAACGACAATGGTTGGACGGGTGTAAAAATGGGTATTAGGAAAGGATTAACACATGCACCTGAAGAAATGAGAGAATTAAAAGAAATAACATTAAGTGAAAACTTTGTAAACGGACAAGGTCAGGAAAAAAAAATAGAAAATTTTCAAGACATATATAAAAAAAGTTTAATAGATAACAATAAAATCAAAAAAAAAATTAAAGCAGTAGTAGCATGTGGTAATGGGACTGCGGGAATTTTTGCTCCTGATATTTTGCGTGGAATTGGTTGTGAAGTAATAGAACTTGATTGTAATTTAGACTGGACCTTCCCTAAATATAATCCTAATCCAGAAGACTTAAAAATGTTACATGCAATTTCTGATGCTGTTAAAAAAAATAATGCTGATATCGGGTTTGGATTTGATGGTGATGGTGACAGAGTAGGTGTAATTGATGATGAAGGGAATGAAATATTTTCAGATAAAATTGGATTATTAATTGCAAGAAGTTTATCAAATAAATATAAAAATTCTATTTTTGTAGTGGATGTTAAGTCAACAGGATTGTATGCGAATGATGAATTATTAAATTCTAATAAATGTAAAACAATTTATTGGAAAACTGGTCATTCACATATCAAAAGAAAAGTTAACAATGAAAACGCTTTAGCAGGATTTGAAAAAAGTGGACACTTTTTTTTTAATCAACCTTTGGGTTACGGGTATGATGATGGTATTAATTCAGCGATCCAAATTTGTCATTTATTAGATAATCAGAACAAAAAAATGAATGAAATAATTAAAGAAATCCCAAAAACTTTTCAAACACCTACTATGGCTCCTTATTGCAAGGATGAGGAAAAATATGCTTTGGTCGATAAAATTGTTAAAGATATTGAAAAAATTAAAAAAGAAAAAATTAAAATAGATGACCAAGAAATTGATGAAATTTTAACAGTAAATGGTGTCAGATTTTCATTTAAAGATGGCTCATGGGGTTTGATTAGAGCCTCCTCTAATAAGCCTTCTTTAGTGATTGTAACAGAAAGTCCTACGTCTGATGAAAGAAAGTTAAAAATATTTAAATTTATAGATTCCTTACTTCAAAAAACAGGCAAAATTGGTGAATACGACCAAAAAATTTAACTATTCACTCTTTTCTTCAGGTTCATCTTTATCTAATGAGTTGTCACTATAAAATTTTTTAATTAATTCTTCCTCTTTCTTTTTTTGCTCTAAATCAAATTTTTCCTCCCACTCTTTCAATCTTCTTTCTTCTTCTAGTATTCTTTGTTCTTCTTCTAATTTTTGTTTAATTTCTAGTTCTTTTTCCTCTTCTATTCTTTTTTGCTCCTCTTCTTCTTTTCTTAATTTCTCTGTTCTCTCGTATTCCTCTTTTTGACGTAAAAATCTCTCCTCTTCTTCTGCTTTAATTTTTTCTTCTTTGAGTCTTAACTCTTCCTCTTTAACTCTCTGTTCTGCTTGTTCTTTTAAAATTTGTCTTTCTATCTCTTTTTGTCTCTCATTTTCGATCTCTTTTAACCTTATTTCTGACTCTTTAAGTTTTTCCTCTTCATATTTTAATCTTTTCGCAGCTTCTCTTGTTCTTTGTTCTTCATCTAATCTTTTTTGTCTCTCTATCTCATTAAGTCTAATTTGTTCTTGTCTTTCTCTTTCTTTTTCCTCTCTTAATTGCTGTGATTTAATCTCCTTTTCTTTTAAAGCTTGTTCTTTTGCTTTTATTTTTTCTTCTCGAGCTCTTTGTCTCTCAAGCATTCTTAATCTGAGTTCTTCCTCTTTGATCTTTCTAGCATCCTCTCTTATTTTTTTAGCTTCCTCATCTTTTATTTTTTGTTGTTCAATAAATATTCTTTTAGCTTCAATTTTTTTTCTTTTTTCCTCATTTTTTTTAATTTGCTTTTCATTTTCAATAACCAGTCTTCTTTGCTCAAGAATTTGTTTTTTTTCCTCTTTTATTCTCTCTTCTTTTTCTCTTTGAGCTTGTTTTTTTTGGTTCTCAAGTTCTTTTTTTTCGTTGATAATTCTCTGTCTTGCTGATCTCTCCTTGCTTATTTTTCTTTCTTTTTGGAGCTTTGTATAAAAATTCTGTAATTTATTTTTACCTTGTTCAATGAAATTAAATGGGTTCATATCAAATTTCCCCTTTTTTCTATCTCGACTATCAGATTTATTGTTATCTCTTTTTTTTTGAGCCATATTAAAAGGTAACACTATTTAAATTATTTTAAATATAAACCATGTGTTTAAATTGAGGTTTTTTGATTATTTCAATTTTTACGTGCACAATAGGATAATTTTTTTTAAAAAAATATTTTGATTCGCAAGGAGAATCGAATAACTTTTAAATATGGGTGGTAGAGGGAGACTGAAGCCACCCTTTTTTTTTGATACTTCTAATTCTTAATAACTTTATACTCAAAGTTTTGAGTTGTTTCATTTACACTAATCAGTTTAGCACCATTTTTAATATGAAATTTATAAGCCATGTCTGTTAAAGGAGACAAAGTAACTAGTCTGTTGAGATGGTTTGATCTTTTTATTTTGTTAAATACCTCTTTGACAATTAATTTACCACCCCCCTTTTTTTTAGACCAAACAGTATAAGCAATAGCAATTTTACCTACATTCTGTCCTCTTAAAG
Organism: uncultured Pelagibacteraceae bacterium; assembly: GCA_902586125.1. Lineage (GTDB taxonomy): Bacteria > Pseudomonadota > Alphaproteobacteria > Pelagibacterales > Pelagibacteraceae > Pelagibacter. Next base: position 27,176 of record CACIGI010000004.1, read on the forward strand.
TACTTTGTAAGTGAGCGTCTTGACTCATAATATCTAGCTCCTCAACAGACTTTGGTATTTCATTTGTATAAGCAAAACACATGACGGCATGGATTTCTCCTTTATACTTAACCCCAAAAATTTTTCTTCCATAACTTCTTCTAAAAGTATTATCAAGTTCTGGTCTCACAGGATCTTCTTTAGTATTACATTCTTTCAACTCAACTAACTCTGCGCCTTTAATCCAGTCAAAAAAATTACCAATATTTTTACCAATAATTTGTCTATTCTTTCTAATTCTTGCTTTTATTCTTGGCTTAAATTTCCTAGCTTTCTTTGAATAGTTTTTAATAGAACCATCTTTCAAATATTTAGCTACAAGTTTTTCTTTAACAACTTTAATAATTTCTCTCATAATTTTAGATTAGTTATAAACTAAAATATCTAAATATAAAAATTGTCCCAATAACATAGAGAAAAACTCCAAACATTCTTTGAGCCTTAATTTTACTCATTTTATGTACTGTATTAACTCCTACTCTTGCCATTATAGTTGTTATTGGAATAAATATTAAAAAAGCTGGGATATTTACAAAACCAATGCTTAAAGGCAGACTAGCATCCAAATAAAGTCCCGTTGAAAAAAATCCTATTGTTCCTGAAATGGAAATAACCCAACCGATTGCAGCAGCGCTCCCAATAGCTTTTGTAATTGGGTATCCAAAAAATCTTAATATAGGTACATTCATCATTGCACCTGTAATACCCATTGGAGCAGAAATTGAACCAGATATAAAGCCTAAAACAGCTTTAGAGAAAAAACCAAAACTAGGTTTAATTTTATTTGAATTTTCTTGTTGTAAAAGCAAGTAAGCACCAAATATGAAAACAACAATTGAAAAAAAAAGAACTAAATATTTCGTTTTTAAAAAAGCTGCTAAAAAAGATCCAAAAAATACTCCTAAAATAACAAATAATCCAAAAATTTTTAAAACACCAAAGTCTACTGCATTATGCTTTCTATGAGTAAGAACGGAAGCTGTTGAGGTAAAAATAGTAATGAAAAATGCAGTTCCAACAGCTAAATGCATTGTGTAATCCTCGGTAAGATTCAAAAGGTCGAATATAAAAAAAAGAAATGGAACTGATATTAAACCACCTCCGATCCCAAAAAGCCCTGCAAAAAAACCAACAGGTATAGCAGCCATGACCATCAAAATAATCAAATAAAAATAATTGAGATTTGTAAGGGAGTCAGTCAATTTTTTATATTTTTAATTTATACTTAAATACTCGATAAAAGATCGTATTGATACTAAAATTAAAAATATTCCAAAAATTTTACTAAGTAATTTTTTATCAATTTTATGAACAACTTTAGCTCCTATACGAGCCATAAGCATCGTAACAGGGACAAATACTGCAAATCCTAGTAGATTTATGTAACCAACACTATAGGGAGTATTGACATTATCAATTATTTTACCACCAGTTATCATTGTAATAGTTCCTGTTACAGCAATTAAAAAACCAACTGCTGCTGCTGTGCCAATTGATTTTCTAATGTCATAACCAAAAGTCCTCATAAATGGAACCATTAAAGATCCTCCCCCGATACCTAAAGGCACAGATATAAATCCAATAACGACGCCAGAAATATTTTTCACAAGAACTGAAATTTGTTTTGGGTTATCTACTAGTTTTTCTCTTAAAAAAATAAAAAACAATCCAACCATCAGTGCAAAGATTGAAAAAAATAAAACTAATATGGGAGTTTTCAAATTAACAGCTAAGAAAGTTCCACCGATGACACCTACTAAAATAAAAACACCAAATGATCTTACCATTTTAAAATCAACAGCATCGTACTCTTTATGAGTCATTGTTGAAATGATTGAAGTAGGAATAATTATTGCTAGTGATGTTCCAACTGAAAGATGCATTCTCGTTACAATATCGAAATCCAAAACAGTAAACGCATAATAAAGCGCAGGAACCATTACAATACCACCACCTACTCCTAACAATCCAGCCATGAAACCTGCTCCCGCAGCCGCAACTGCCAAAACAAATAATAAATTTATTAATTCAGCAGTAGCAATTGTTTCCATTAGGAACTTACTTGATTGGCTTTTTCATTATTTTGAACAATAGTCATAATATGTTTTGCTTTTTGAAAATCAGAATCTCTCGCCATCATATTATCACTTAAATATCTTTTCCAATCTTTGGAACCTACCTGACCATGGTATAAACCAACTGTGTGTCTCATTATATGATTTACTTTAGTTCCCTTCTTTACTTCATCATCCAAATATTCTAAAAGTTTTTTAACCACTTCTTCTCTTGAAGGATTGTCATTTGTTTTGAATATCTCTTTTTCAATTTCAACTAGTGAATATGGGTTTTGGTAGATTGACCTACCAATCATTACGCCGTCACAAAATTTCATGTGATCATTTATTTCGCTTACTTTAGTTATACCACCATTTATAATTATTTCTAAATCTGGATTTGCTTTTTTAATCTGATAAACCATGTTGTAATTTAACTTTGGGATATTCAAATTTTGCTTTGGTGACAATCCAGAAAGCATTGCTTTTCTTGCATGCAAAATGAATGTTTTAGTGCCTACGTCTCTTAATTTATGAATAAAATTATTAAGATATTCAAAATCTTCAATATCATCAAAACCTATGCGAGTTTTAGCTGTTACAGGAATTTTACACACTTTAACCATAGAATGAATACATTCTGCTACTAAATCTGGTTCCTTCATTAGACATGCGCCAAACTTATTTTTTTGAACTTTTTTACTTGGGCATCCAAGATTAATATTTATTTCATCATACCCCATGTCCTCTGCAATTTTTGCAACCTCTGCCAATTCATTTTTGTCAGAACCACCAACCTGTAAAGCTAAAGGTTTTTCCTCTGGGCTAAATGATAAAATTTTATTTCTATCTCCATGAATTGCAGATTTTGTAGCGACCATCTCTGTATAAAGCATTACATTTTTGCTCATTAATCTCAAAAAAAAACGATCGTGCCTATCGGTGCAATCCATCATTGGAGCTACCGAAACTTTTCTATTAATTTTTTGTTTAGTATCCAAGTGCTTTACCCATGATTTTATCAGGTAACCACGTAACAATCTCAGGAAAAATACAGAGAATTAAAATAGCCAATGCCATAATTATCATGAAGGGAATAGAGCCTTTTAAGATTTCAGATAAACTCACATCTGGGGTGATGCCCTTTATAATATAAAGATTTAATCCAACAGGAGGAGTTATTAATCCTATTTCCATATTTATAGTGAACACTATTGCAAACCAATAAGGATCAAATCCTAAGGTTGTTATTACAGGCAACAAAATTGCAGAGGTCATAACTATGACTGCAACAGGAGGTAAAAAGAAACCAGCGATTAAAAGAAATATATTTATTAATATAAATACAACCCATTTATTTGAACTTAACTCAACCATACTTTGAGCTAAAGATTGAGTTACGTAAAGTTGTGAAAGAGTGAATGCAAAAAGATAAGAGGCTGCGATAATAAACATTATCATTACACTTTCCTTCATTGATACTTTAACAATGTTCCAAATCTTTTTTGGCTGATAAATTTTATAAACAACAGCGATCAAAACGAAAACTAAGAATGCTCCAACTCCAGATGCCTCAGATGGAGTAGCAACCCCACCATACAAAACATATAAAACACCAGCAATAATTGCGAGGAATGGAAGAATTCTTGGTAATACTTCAAGTTTTTCTTTTAATGTTGGCTTTACCCTGTTTCTCAAAGCTTTTGCAGCATCTTTATCTATAAAATAACTATGAATGAGTGCCCAAATTGCAAACATTCCGGCCAACATAAAGCCGGGTACTAATCCACATAAAAATAATCTTCCAATTGATGTTCCAGTAGCAATTCCATAAACAATTAGAACAATGCTTGGAGGAATTAAAACTCCTAGTGTTCCACCGGCTGCAATAGTTCCAGTAGCTATTTGATCTGAATACCCTCTTTTTCTCATTTCGGGTATTCCCATAGTTCCAATGGCTGCACAGGTTGCAGGACTTGATCCACTTAATGCAGCAAAAATTGAGCATGCTCCAATATTAGAAATAACAAGTCCACCTGGCACTCTCCAAAGCCATCTATCTAATCCTGTATATAAATCTTTACCCGCAGGAGAATTAGCAACAGCCATTCCCATTAATATAAACATTGGTATTGAGAGTAAAACGAATGAATTTAATCCAGCAAAGAATGTTTCAGCAAAAACATCAAGCATTTGAAAACCTTCAAATGATACTAAAAGAACTATTGATACAAAACTCAAACCAAAAGCGATTGGAATTCCAGAAAAAAGGACCAGCAAAGTAAAAACCGCTACAATTAAAGCTATTATCAATGGGTCCATTAATTATAATCCTTATTATCAGTGAGTTTAATAATTTCAGCTATATATTGAAGAATCATTAGTATAGCGCCCAAAGCCATAGAGGAATATGGTATCCATAAAGGCGGATCCCAAACAGTCCCTGTTGAATAATTTTTGGTAAATGCTTCTTCAACCATTAAAAATCCAAAATAAAATAAAATAAGAAAAAATAATAAACTTAATAAGGAAGTAAAAATTTTTAAGCGAATGATATTTTTTTTGGACAGAAAATCATAAATCCATTCCATACTAACATGGGCTTTTTCACTAAGTACGTAAACACTTCCTATAAAAGTTGATGCAACTAATAACATGGTAACCAATTCTGTTTGCCAAGTAATTGCTCTTTGAAAAAAATATCTCTCAAAAACTAACTCTACAATAACTAAAATTGATAAGAGCAATGCTAATACCGCAAAAGCACCACAAGCTTTTGCTATAAAATCACAAAACTTAAGATATTTTTTTTTCATAAAAAAACCCCTATTTAATAAGAATAAATAGGGGTTCTTTATATATTATTTTATTTAACTGCTAAAGCCATTTCCATCAGCTTATCGCCACCTGGAACTTTATCAGCAAATGCTTTGTGAGATGATTTTTTTGCAATCTCTACCCACGCAGCATGATCTTTTTCGTTCATGTATACTAATTTAACACCTGCAGCTTTATAAGCCTCTTCAAACTTTTTATCTAAGTTTTCTACTTGAGCTGTCATGTATTTTTCAGCAACTTTTCCTGCCTTCATTAAAGCTTTTTGCTGCTTAGAATTTAGAGCATCAAAAGACTTTTTAGACATCAGAATTGGCTCATACATAAACCATAATCCAAATTTTCCTGGGGGTGTTGCGCATGAAACTTGCTCATAAATTTTGTAACTTACAAAACTTCCTGAACTAGTATTAGCACCTGTTAATACACCTGTTTGTAAACCAGTATAAATTTCAGATGATGGCATACTTTGTATACCTGCTCCTGCGGCTTCTAACATTTGGTTAAATGCTTTACCAGCAGCTCTCATCACCTGTCCTTTTGCATCGTTAGGATTTTTAATACATTTTGTTTTTGAAGCAAAACCACCACCTAACCAAGCATCAGATAAAACTACAACACCAGCGTCATTAATAATTTTTTTAATTTCAGTCATCATTGGACCTTTATTAAATCTTAATGCGTGATCATGATTTTTTACAGTTCCTGGCATTAACGTTGCATCAAATTCTGGATGAAACTTAGATGCGTATGCTAAAGGAAAAGCAGAAATATCTAACTGACCAGTTGTCATAGGCTTCCACTGTTCTTTTGGTTTGTATAATGATTTAGCTGGATAAATTCTGATATCTATTCCAACATTTGCTTTTTTAATCTCGTCAGCAATGATTTGAACCATTTCATGACGTGGATCAAAAGATCCATCAGCTCTTGGAGTACCAGGCCATTGGTGACTTGCTTTTAGCGTAACTGCATAAGCAGAACCAATAGTAGTAAAAACAAAAACTAATGAAGTTAAATATAAAGATATTCTTTTTAACATTATTTTTTCCCTCTATTGTTATTTTTATAAATTTAATTAAAATAAACTTATTAATAAGAGTCAAGTCGACAAAAACCCTTATAAGATGAAGTAATATGGATGGACCATTAAAAGACCTGTTAGTAATTGATTTAACAAGAGTTTTAGTTGGTCCTTATTGTACTATGATACTATCAGATCTAGGGGCCAGAGTGATTAAAATTGAGGCACCTGAGATAGGGGATGATTCAAGAAAATTTGGACCATTTATAAAAAATTATTCTGCTTATTTCATGTCTCTTAATAGAGGGAAGGAAAGTATTGCTCTTAATTTAAAAAATGAAGAGGACAAAAAAATTTTTGAAAAAATTTTATCTAAAGCAGATATTTTAGTTGAAAATTTTAAACCTGGAACTTTAGAAAAATGGGGATTTGGCTGGAGAGATGTTAATAAGAAATATCCAAAATTGATTTATGCTTCAGCATCAGGCTTTGGTCAAACTGGTCCACTTAAAGAATTACCTGCTTACGACATGGTAGTTCAAGGTATGGGCGGTTTAATGAGTGTTACTGGTCAACCAAACTCTGAACCTACTAGAGTTGGAACCTCAATTGGAGATATTACTGCTGGGCTTTTTACTGCGATAGGTATTAATGCAGCTTTATATGATAGACAAAAAACTGGAAAAGGAATGTTCATAGATGTTTCTATGCTTGATTGTCAAATAGCTATACTAGAAAATGCTATAGCACGTTATCTATCTAAAAATGAAATTCCAAAACCAATGGGATCAAGACATCCATCAATTGCACCCTTTGAAGCATTTAAGACTCAAGATAGTTACATAATCATTGCAGCTGGAAATGATAAACTTTTTGAAAAACTTTGTAATCTTCTTCAAATCCCAGAAGTAAATAAAGATCCAAAATTTTCAGATAATTCATCTAGGGCAAAAAATATGGATGAGCTTAAAAAAATTTTAGAGGAAAAATTATTAAATAAAAAAACAAGTGATTGGGTTAGTGAAATGGAAAAAGATAAAATTCCATGTGGACCAATTTTTAATATCAAAGAGGCTGTTGAAAACCCTCAAATAGAGTCTAGAAACATGATTGTTAAAGCATTTCACAAAGTTATTGGAGATTTTAAACTTGCTGGTAACCCAATTAAAATGTCGTCCTATAAAGATGAAAAAAAAAGAGGTGACATACCTGATTTAGATGAACATCGACAAAAAATTATAAAGGAATTTTGTAACTAATAAATTTTAAGAGTTTGAAGAGTCAGTGTCGTCTGCTGCTTGATCTTCACTCTCAGAAACTTGATCTAAAGAAAAGTCTCCCTGTTCTGTTTCAGTATCTTCAGATAAAGAAGCTTCTGGCACTTCAGGCTTAGCTGTTTCAGACAATTCTGCTAAATCATCTTTAGAAACTTGAATTTTTTCTGGAGCTTTTCTTGCTCTTTTAGATGGTAAAATAGGTGTTCCACTTTTTGAAATCTCACCTTTATATAAACTTTCAAAATCGTCACCAACATCCTCATCAGCCTCAGCACCATCATCAACTTGTTCTACATGTTTTCTTAATTTATAGACAGCACTTTCAGTTAAATCATCTACTTTGATATTTTCTTCAGCTATTTCTCTTAATGCAATGACTGTATTTTTATCGTTATCACGGTCTAAAGTTGGTTCTATTCCTGTATTGAGTTGAGTTGCTCTTTCTTTTGCAACCAAAACTAGTTCATATGGACTATCTACTTTATCAATACAATCTTCTACTGTAACTCTCGCCATGCGGGTTATCTATAAGCTGTGGTTAAAAAAAGCAAGTATTATTTAAATATATTCTGGATTTAACCTATTTCTAACCGCGAATAAGGCAATTAAGGATAAGAAAATATATACAAATGAAATCACTGCTATTTGTTCAATACTAAAGCCTTTGTCAATTAACAATCCAAATAAAGCAGTGCCAAAAGCAGTTGAAAATACCATTAATGCAGTTGTTAATGCTTTAATTGATCCAATATGTTTTACACCATAAATCTCAGCCCAAGTCGAAGAACCCAAGACATTGGCAAGCCCATTTGAAATTCCAATCAAACCAAGGAATATAAAAGCAGAAATAGAAATATCTAAATAAAACAAAACTACCATTGAAATCAACAAAGGTATGTTCATAAAGATCAATAATTTTCTACTTGTAAATTTATCGATTAAAAAACCAGAGCCTAATAAAGTAATGACCGATAAGACAGAATAAGCCATAAATGATTGTGCTATGACAAATTCACCCCACTCTTTTGATTCTGTTATGTATGATTGATAAACAAATACACCAGTAGCAATCCAAGGCATTGCTAACATATTTAAACAAACTATATAAAATCTATAATCTTTTAGAACTTCTACACGTGTCCAATTTTTAATTTCCTTTTCAACAAAATTTTGATCATTTACATCTTCTCTTGAGTCAAAGTTCAAATTTTTGATTAATGCAAAAGAAATAAATGGTAAAAAAAATAATATTAATACAGAAATAAATTGCCAAATGTTTTGCCATGTGATTATAGTAAGTAAATAGACAATTAAAACTGGTAAAATAAATTCTGCAGTTGATAATCCAAACCAACCGACACTTAGAGCTTTCCCCCTAGATTTGGTAAAAAATCTTGAAATCGTTGTAGTTGCTGTATGAGACATTAATCCTTGGCCAGAAAATCTCATTAAAAAAATAGCAATAAATAAAAAAATAATTGATGAAATTTTTGAAAAGAAAAAACAAGAAAAAGCTAACAAAAGAGTTACATATAATGCAAATCTAAAAATATTTATGTCATCAATTTTTTTACCAACCCAAATTAAAAGAAAGCTACTCAATAATGTTGCCGAAGCATAAATTGAGCCAAATTGTCCATGAGTTATTGAAAGTGTTTCTCTAATACTTGAATTAAATAGACCAAGAAAAAAACTCTGTCCAAAACTAGAAAAAAATGTAAAGATAAAACCAAATATAATTACTTTTAAACTTAAACTTTTAAACATAAAAAAAAATGAGTTGTAATGTTGCTTTCATAGGTCTTGGTGTAATGGGCTATCCAATGGCAGGATATATATCAAAAGGCGGTCATAATGTAACTGTTTTTAATCGTACAAAATCAAAAGCAGAAAAATGGATTGGAGAATACAAAGGTAAAATGGCTGAAACTCCAGCTGATGCAGCTAAAAATGCTGAATATATTTTTACCTGTGTTGGGAATGACTATGACTTAAGAGAAGTAACCTTTGGTGACAAAGGAGCTTTTAAAACCATTAGAAAGGGTGCAGTATATATTGATAACACTACAGCATCCGCAACAATTGCTAGAGAAATTTATGAATACGCAAAAAAAAATGGATTTGGTGCATTAGATGCTCCTGTATCTGGTGGACAAGCTGGAGCAGAGAATGGTGCATTAACAGTTATGATCGGTGGTGATCAAACTGACTTTGATAAAGCAAAAGATAAAATTGATTGCTTTAGCAAAAAAATGAAATTACTCGGAAAAGCTGGTTGTGGACAATTAGCTAAGATGGTTAATCAAATTTGTATAGCGGGACTTGTTCAAGGTTTATCTGAAGGAATAAATTTTGGAATGAAAGCTGGATTAAATATGGAGGATGTAATTGAAGTAATTTCAAAAGGTGCAGCTCAGTCTTGGCAAATGGAAAATAGATACAAAACAATGATTGATGATAAGTTTGATTTTGGTTTTGCAGTTGACTGGATGAGAAAAGACTTAAAGATTGCAATGGATGAAGCAAAAAATAATGGTTCATTGTTGCCTGTTACAGAACTTGTAGATAAGTTTTATGGAGAAGTACAAGGACTAGGAGGTAATCGTTGGGACACTTCAAGCTTAATTAAAAGATTCAGAAAGTAATGTATGCAGCCGGCATACTATGAAAATCTAAAGGAAATTCAAAATAAGTACTGGTCTATGCTCGATGATGCTGTGACTAATAGAGCTTCTCCTTTCAGAATTCCTGTCTTTATTTGTACTCACCAAGATGAAGTGGATGGAAGAATTGTTGTTCTAAGAAAATCAGATAGAGCAAGCAATCTATTACAATTTCATACTGATTTAAGATCACCGAAAGTAGAAATTCTTAAGAAAAATAATAACGCTTCTCTAGTTTTCTACGATAAGGAAGAAAAGATACAATTAAGAGTAAAAGTTGAGTGCGAAATAAATAATCAAAATTCTACGACAGAAGAATCTTGGAAAAAAACTCAACATATCAGCAGAAGATGTTATCTAACTGATAATCCTCCAGGAACTGCATCCGAAGATCCAACATCAGGCATGATATCGAAATTAGAAGACTTTGATTATACAATGGAACAAAGCGAGGAAGGTTACAAAAACTTTACAGTTATAAAATGTAAAATAAAGTCTATTGAATGGTTATATCTTGCAGCAAAAGGACATCGAAGAGCTAAGTTTGATTTTAAAAATAACAAAAATAGTTGGTTAGTACCATAAAATAAGTTATAAAATTAAATGGATTTACAAACATCAATCAAAACTTGTTTTAACAAGTATGCTATTTTTTCAGGGAGAGCATCACGATCTGAATTTTGGTGGTTCTTCTTGTTTGGCATTTTAGGCGGTATCATTGCTGCTATTATTGATGTAATGATATTTGGTTATTCAATCGAAGTTACTGGACCAATAGGTTGGATTTTTACAATTGTTATTTTTTTACCTTCATTTGCAGTTGGAGCAAGACGACTGCATGATACTGATAAAACTGGATGGTGGCAATTACTATGGATTACTATTATTGGTGGAATAATAGTTATCATATGGCAAGCAACTATGGGTGAAAAAAAGAAAAATCGATACGGTCCACCTGTTAAAAAATAATTTAATTTTCTAAAAAATTGATTTAGAATATTTTTTCCAATTCTCTTGATAGTGCTTTGTGTTTTCAAATACTGCTTTCTTTTCCTCTTCAGTAACTTCTCTTACAACTTTACCGGGTGAGCCTATTACCAAAGAGTTATCTGGTATCTCTTTGTTTTCAGTAATTAAAGCTTTTGCGCCAATGATACAATTTTTTCCAATCTTAGCGTTATTAAGTATCACTGCACCAATTCCAATTAAACTATTATCTCCTATCGTGCATCCATGAAGCATAACCATATGACCTACAGTTACATCTTTGCCAACTTTAATGGGATATCCAGGGTCGGTGTGCAAAACACATCCATCTTGAACATTTGATCCCTCCCCTATATGAATATTCTCAATATCTCCTCTAAGAGTTGCATTAAACCAAACACTTGTATTTTTTTCTAAAGTCACATCACCTATAACAACCGCATTAGGCGCTACCCAATTTTCGCCAGAGTTTTTTGGTTTTTTATCTTTTAAATCATAAAACATAATTTATATATTATTACATTATGCCAATACAAACTCCAATATGTGATTTCGGTCAAAAGGCACAAGACTTTAAGCTTAAATCAACTGATAATAAAATTTTATCTTTAAAAGATGTGAAAGGTGAAAATGGCACCTTAATAATGTTTATATGTAATCATTGTCCATATGTTAAGGCAGTTACAAAAGATATTACTGAGGATACCAAAAAATTGAAAGATTTAGGAATTAATGCTGTAGCAATCTGTGCAAATGATGCTGAGAATTATCCAGAAGACTCGTTTGAAAATATGATTGAATTTGCAAAAAAAAATCAATTCAATTTTCCATATTTAGTTGATGAAACACAAGAAATAGCCAGAGCTTATGATGCTGTATGTACTCCCGATTTTTTTGGGTACAACAAAAATTTAGAGCTTCAATATCGAGGTAGATTAAGAGAATTAAAAAATTTAGTTCCTGTAAGAGATGGTGATAGCGATTTATTTAATGCAATGAAACAAATTGCTGAAACTAGTAAAGGTCCTGAAAATCAAACTCCGAGTGCTGGCTGTAGTATTAAGTGGAAAAATAGTTAATGTATTTAATCGTTACAAGATCTTTTCCACCAGAGGTGGGTGGTATGCAAAGTTTGATGTGGGGTTTGGCCAAAGAAATGTCTAAAAACTTTATGATCAAAGTTTTTGCTGATCACTACGAAAATCATAAAGAATTTGACAAAAAAGAAAATTTTTCAATTGAAAGAGTTGGTGGAATTAAATTTCTAAGAAAAATTAGAAAAGCACAGCTAATTAATGAATGTTTAAAAGAAAGTAAAGTTCAAGGTATTATAGCTGATCATTGGAAAAGTTTAGAATTAATAGAAACCAATAAAAAGAAGTATTGTTTAATTCATGGAAAAGAAATCAATCACACCAAAGGAAGCTCTTTAAATAAAAGAGCAAATAAAGTTTTAAATAGTGTTGAAAAAGTAATAGCAAACTCTGAGTATACAAAAAATTTAGCCATACAAAATGGTGTAGAACAAGAAAAAGTTATTGTGATAAATCCAGGAATTAGCCCTGCCAAAGAATTAAATAAGACGTCATTAACTAAGGTTGAAAGCTTACTTAAAACAAAATCACCACGTTTAATAACAGTTTCAAGATTTGATAAAAGAAAAAATCATGAAAAAGTTTTGATGGCTGTAAGAAACTTAAAACAAATTTATCCAAATATTGTTTACATTTGCATTGGCTATGGAGAGGAAGAACAAAATTTAAAGGATTTGGTTAATGAACTCGGTTTAAATGGGCAAGTTATGTTTTTTAAAGAAATAACTGATGACCTTAAAAATGCTTTAGTAGCAAAATCAAATATATTTGTCATGCCATCGATAAAATATAAAAGCTCAGTTGAGGGTTTTGGTATAGCTTATATAGAGGCTGCACAATACGGAGTGCCTTCATTAGGTGGAGCTGATGGAGGTGCAGCAGATGCAATTCAACATGATAAAACTGGATTAATATGTGATGGAAATAATCTAGATGAAATTTATTCATCATTAAATTCTATGATTGAAAATAAGAAATATTTACATTTTGGTAAAAATGCAAAAGAGCTATCATCCAAATTCGATTGGTCCAATACTTTTGATGAGTATAAGAAAGTTTTAGTTTAAGATTTCTTTTTCGAAAAAGTTTTTAAGATATGCCAAAGAACAATTAGAATTATAGTATAAATTTGGATTTAACCTTAATTTCAAAACACAACTTTAGATTAAATATTAAATTATTTACTTAATAATTTTCCAAGAATTCTTACATCTCTAATATTTTCTAGGTCTTTAACTAATTTAATTATTTTTTTAGATTTTAAAATTGGCCATTTGGCAAATTCTGCACAACCCAAAAATTTATCTGCAACTTCATTATAAGACATTGGTATAGCAGGACTTCCTTTTCCAAAGTCTCCCCGACCAGAAATTTTTTTTCCATTTTTCAAATAGATATCGATTAAGGTTGTCATTTTATCATAACCTGCAGCCTCAGCAGCTTTATTTTTATAGAAATTAACTTTTCTCAGCATTTTTTGTACATCAGATTTATTAATTCTTTTATCTTGATATTCTGGAATATAAGCTCTTTTCTCAATTAATAAAATTGCCATTGAATATTCCATACTGAATTTTGCCTGAAATTCATTTGTTGGCCGATGGTGTATAAGAGCATTTTGCATATTATGATTTGTTCCTACATCTACTTTCAAAACTTGATCAGACGTTATGTTGTGTTTTTTAATTAATTCTAACATCTTTGTCATACCTGGATGGGTTAAAGACCCACACGGATGAGGTTTAATTGATATGCCTGGCTTTGAGAAGGTCCATGGTCTACCAAGTTTTCCTTTAATAGCTTTAATATCATAGCCACCTCCATGAGCTTGAAAAAAACCCCTTGGAGATTCTAAAATTTTATCTGTTGATGACCAGCCGTAATCAGATAAATCACAAGCAATTATACCACTCTCTGCCGCTCTTCCAGCGTGCAATGGTTTGGTCATAGTTCCAAAATTTTCTCTCAATCCAGCGCTTAAAGAGGCAGCGATTCCAATAGATCTTAAAGTTTTATCAAAACTATATTTTCTAATTTTTGAAGCTGCCGCCGCAGATGCAAATGTTCCACATGTTGCTGTAGAATGAAAACCATGTTGATAGTGTCTTGGAGACATTGCTTCTGAAATTTTACATTCCACATCAACACCGATTAAATAGGCATTAAGAAAATCTTTACCATTTATCTTATGAATTTCACCTTCTGCGAATGCACTTGGTAAGCATGGTGCTGTTGGGTGAGTTAACAAGCCATATACCCTATCTTTTGCAACAGCTAATTGAGTATCGTCATAATCATCTGAGTGAATACCCACTCCATTTGCCAAGGCAGCAAACTGACTTGGTAATTTCATAGTCGAACCAATGACAGTAGCTTTTCCTTTTGCTGAATTTTTCTTTATGTGTTTAAATAAATATTCACCAGTTCTTGCTACAGAACCTGATAATGCTAATCCAAATCCATCTAAAATATGTTTTTTTGCTAATTCAATAACATTTTTTGGAATATTTTTATATTTATTTCCATATATAAATTTAGCAACATATTTAGTTAAATCTTTTCCCTTTTTCGATTTAATATTTGGGGTGAACGCTTTACTCATCTTTTTTTCCTTTATATATCAAATTTTTTATCGGTCTATAAAATAAACTCAAAAAAGTTAATCCAAAAAATAATAAACATATTGGTCTTGTGAAAAACATAAAAATATTTTGATCAAAAATTATTATAGATTGAGCTAAAGAATTTTCAACTAATTCTCCTAAAACAATACCCATTATAATCGGCGCAGGAGAAAAACCATAACGTCTTAAAAAGAAACCCATTACTCCTGAAATTAGCATAATGTAAACATCAACCATTGATTGGGATAAGCCATATGATCCTACTAAACAAAAAACGAAAACAGATGGCCACAAATAACCCCTAGGTATAAGAGAAATTCTAGAGAAAATTTTAGCACCCATAAGTCCAAAAATTAAAAAAATAAAATTAGCTAAAAGCATTCCATAAAAAATTGTGTATAAAAGATCTGGTTGTTGCTCAAAAAGGTAAGGTCCTGCTCTTAATCCATGAATTTGGAATCCTCCAAGTATTACAGCAGTTGTTGCTGATCCAGGAATTCCAAGAGCAAGTGTTGGTATCATTGCTCCACCTGTTGCAGCGTTATTTGCTGACTCAGGTGCAGCAACTCCTTCTATTTCCCCTTTTCCAAAATTTTCTTTATTCTTAGACCATCTTCTAGCCTCATTATATCCAATCATTGCACTAACTGTTCCACCTTCAGCTGGTAAAATACCAATAAAAGTTCCAATACCTGATGATCTTAAAATTGATTTACCACAACTTTTAAATTCATTTATAGAAGGTAACTTAATTGCCGAAAATTTTATTCTCTCCAACAACAGTTCGCTTTTAGATGCCTGCACCAATATCTCTGACATAGCAAATAATCCAATTAAAACTGGAACGAAACTTATTCCTTCAAATAATTCATCAACACCAAAGGTAAATCTTGAAATTCCTGTGGTTAAATGAACACCAATAGTTGCAACAAATAATCCTATCAGACCGCCAATTAAATTTTTGACTGGTGATTTAGAACTTATGGAAGCAAGCATTGATAAGCCAAATATAGCTAATGCAAAATATTCTGGGGGTCCAAATTTATAAGCAATACGAGCAAGTGTTGGAGCAAATGTGATTAAAACCATTAAAGATATAACACCACCAACAACACTTGATACTGCTGCCATGCCTAATGCTTTTCCAGCTTGTCCTTTTTGAGCCATAGGAAAACCATCGAAAGCTGTAGCTGCTGCAGGTGGAGCTCCTGGCGCATTAATAAGTATTGCTGTTATTGACCCACCAAATGTACCACCACAATATAAAGCTGCCATTGCTGCAATTGCTTGACTCGGCTCAAGATATATTGTGAAAGGCAATAGCAAGGCAATCGCCATTCCAGAACTAAGACCAGGTAAAGCTCCAATAAGGACTCCAGTGATAGTCGAGCCCAAGATTAAAGCTAGCGTCTTTGCGTCTAATATTAATGAAATGTTAGAAAATATATCCATTAATAAAAATTCCTAATTATAAAATCCTCTAGAATTCCTTGTGGAAACTTTAATTGTAGGACTAAGGTAAAAAAAACAAATACAAATATCGTCATGGAAAGTGAATATAGAGTAATTTTTACATAATCTTTCCTTTGCCAAAGAATTGGCGTGATTAAAGTAAAAAGAAATACAGATATTAAAAAACCTAATTTATCAGCAATCAAAACTATAAACAAGGTATATCCAAAAGTAATAAACGCATTTCCTTTAATGATATTTTTATTTTCTGATTTAAGTGATTTGTTTTGATAAATCTGAAAAAAACACAAAAAAATTATAAGCGAAAAAATTAACCTTGGCATCATTGTGGGTTGCATACCTTGTGCTAAAATTTCAGGAACTTCATCAAATGTAAATGTATAACCGAAAAGTATTAACGAAATAAATATTATTACGCCTAAGATTTTAATATCTTTTATCATTAGAAAATATCAACGGGAGCTGAACACTCCCGTTGAATATGAATGTAGCTATTTAGCTAAACCTAAACTTACTAAAGCTGCTCTTGCTTCTTTGTAAATTGATTTAATTTCAGTGTCCCAAGCTTTCGAGCCAGCAACACTAGATGAATCTAAACCTGCACCTTGTAAATAGTTTTGATATACTGGGTGCTTCATAGCTTTTAGAAATCCTTTTTCAAGTTTATCAATTGCACTTTGAGGTGTACCTTTTAATACAACAACCCCTCTAACAGTTGCAAAAGATGCATTGATACCTTTTTCTTTTAAAGTAGGAGTATCAGGGAGTGCAGCCATTCTTTGATCTGCCATAACAGCTAATACTCTTAATTCTCCAGCATCAAGTTGATCCTTACCTTCATCTAGGTTAAGACCTGCAGCTTCAATTTGATTTCCTACCAAACTTGTCATAATTGCTCCACCACCCTCAAAAGGTACAAAAGCAATTTTAGTTTTTGCCTCTCTTGCAAAAATTAAACCTGAAATATGGTCAACGCTTCCAACATTTGTTCCGCCGTATTTAATAGGTTTTTTATTTCCAGCTTTAATCAAATCCTCAATTGTTTTGTAAGGACTTTTAGCGTTTACGAAAATAACAATTGGATCAACTGTAGTTCTGGCAACTCCAACAAAATCATCTATTGTCAATGCCGCCTCACCCCTCGCCATTCTAAATAAATGAGTAGGTGTAATAGCTAAAACTGTATGACCGTCTTTTGGCTTAGATTTAACATATGCCATGGCTTTGTTTCCACTATCTCCCTTTTTTGGAGTTATATAAGCATTATTTTTAAGATTTTTTCTTGTTCGAATTAATAACATTCTTGCTGTAGTGTCAGTACCTCCACCTAAACCAGCATGAGTTACAACCTCAATTGGTTTTGACGGAAATTCTGCAGCTACTGCAACAGTTGCAACTTGTCCCATACCTACAAAAGAAGTAACTACTATCGCGAAGCATAAGAAAATACTTTGTATTTTTTTGATCATTTTTATCCCTCTAATTAATTAATATATTCAAAATTAACCTTAAATAGAAACTCGAGTCAATATGCAATATGAATAAAAAAAATTGTCGGTAATTAAAGTCTATTTTTTTAACTTATTTAATATAAACACTAATCATTAATGTCTAATTTTAATATTTTTTTTCAGTTTTGCGAAATTTTAAAAGATTTAAAAAAAAGTTATAAGGCTTTATTAATTGGTATAATTGGTGGATATATTGGAACTTTAATTGGTTTGCCACTTCCTTGGCTACTTGGTTCATTAGGTCTAAATCTGTGTTTTGCTTTTACTAAATACGATATAATTTTTCCGACTAAATTATTAAATCCTGTCTTTTTAATTGTTGGAATAATATTAGGCGGAACTTTAAATGTCACTTTATTATATAAAATACATTTATGGATTTATTCATCGATAGCAATGCTAATATGTACTTTTATTAGCACAATACTTGCTGGATATTATTTTTATAAGATTTGTAAATTTGAAAAACTAGTATCTGTTCTTGCAGCACTGCCTGGTGCGTTCGTACCTATTTCTGCAGCTTTATTAGAATTTGGAAAAAAAAATAATTATAAGGGAGTATTAATTCCACAAGCAACGAGAGTAATTTTCATTGTCAGTTTTGTCCCAATATTATTTATAAACAATTTTGGGTTTTCTGAAATGACTGGTTATAACTTCACGAATATTTATGACATAAAATATTTTTTAGAAATTATATTTCTAATTATTGTTTGTGTAGTATTTGCTTCTTTCTTAAAGAAACTAAAAATACCCTCACCAACATTAATTGGTGCAATGGCCCTATCAGGCCTTCTATATACATTTGAGATAGTAAACGCTAGATTTCCCAATACTTTTATAAATATAGCTTTTATATTTTTAGGAACAGCATTAGGAAGCAGACTCAATGGTTTAAAAATAAGAGAATTACTTTTTTTTATATTTCATGGAATAATTGTTAGTACTATTTTAGTAATAGTTGCAATGATTACTGCTTACTTGCTGCAAGAATTTTTAGGATTTAATTTTATACCCACTTTTTTAAGTTTTGCCCCAGGTGGTATACATGAAATGGTAGTAATTAGTGTTGCTTACAATATTGATCCAATATTTGTTAGTTATCATCATTTTTTAAGAATTATATCGATTGTAATTATTTTGCCTTTTATTTTGAAAAAATTTAAAAGAAATTAATATTCAGATATTTTGTAAAATTCTTTCAAACACTTTTTGAGCGCTAAGATTTTTAAGGTCACTTACCTCAATAGGTTTAAAATTTTTTCTTTCTATACTTACATTGTACGCAGTCGTATGTTTTCCAAACAAAGTCAAACCCTTAGCACCTATATGAGCAGCGATGTGAGCAGGTCCTGTATCGTTTGCAATTATAAATGAACTATCTTTGATTAGTGAAGTTAATTGAGAAATATCTAGTGCTTTTTTATTGTCTAAAATACTTATTGCATCAATTTCTTTTGCTTCACTTATCTCCTGAGGGCCGGGTGCTATTAAAACTTTAAATTCCTCTCCAAACTTATTCAGTAAAAGTTTTATTAAATCGTTGTAATAAGGCCATTTCTTAAGTGTTAAATGTGGTGAGCAAAAGGGGAATAATAAGATGTATTTTTTTAAATTATATTGTCTTTTAATTTCTGTTATGTCTGAAGCCGCCCAATTAAAATCTGGTTTCAAAGTATTAAATGTTTTTAATCCAGAACTTTTTAATTGAAAATCAAATCTTTCAAGTACAGAACTCTTATCAAATTCATTTTTGCTTTTATCAACTGGAAGAGTTGTATGAGTGCTCGACCAAATATCAGAAGATGCTTTAGGAAAAAGAATATTTTTGTAAAA
This sequence comes from uncultured Pelagibacteraceae bacterium, assembly GCA_902586125.1. Lineage (GTDB taxonomy): Bacteria > Pseudomonadota > Alphaproteobacteria > Pelagibacterales > Pelagibacteraceae > Pelagibacter. Next base: position 46,593 of record CACIGI010000004.1, read on the forward strand.
TAATGTTCTTGATGAATTTTGTAGGTCATAAACTTTTGAAAATTTAAATTTTTTAATTTCTCGCATTAAAAAATAAAGGTAAACTAAATTATATTTAGGTAGCCTTTTGTCCAAAATTACTTCCTGAATAAAAGGGTTTTTTTTAAATAATTCGAGGTAAGGTTTAGTTGTCAATAAATAAATTTTATCATTTTTATGATTTTCATATATATCTTGAATTGCACCACTGGCTTGAGCTATATCTCCTAATGATCCGTGTTTAATAATTAAAATATTAGACATATTTATAACAAGATAGCACAGTATTAAATTTTATGAATAAAATTATAGTAGAAGTCTCAATAGGTGAACTTTTAGATAAGATTTCAATTTTAGAAATCAAACAGGGAAAAATTAAAGACACTGAAAAACTAAAATTTATTAACAACGAACATTCTAATCTAAAAAATCAGTTAGAAAAGAATGTAAGATCTGATGATAAACTGAATGATCTTTATCAGTCATTAAAAGAAATAAATTCTAAACTATGGGTTATTGAAGATGACAAAAGACAATGTGAAAAAGAAAAAGATTTTGGTGAAAAATTCATTAGACTTTCAAGGGATGTGCATTTCCTTAACGACGATCGAGCAAAAATAAAACTTGAAATTAATAACCACACTGGTTCAGTCATAAAAGAAATAAAAGAATATACTAGTTACTAAATCATTCTGATGGCGCTCCATTTTTCAAAAGAAGAGTTTTCTAATAGAAAAAGTAAAGTATTAAATTATATGCAAGAGCAAAACCTTGATGCTCTTTTAATGTTTAGACAAGAGTCCATGTATTGGTTGACTGGTTATGACACATTTGGTTTTGTTTTTTTTCAAACATTAGTTTTAGATAAAGGTGGAAATATAATACTACTCACAAGAGCTCCTGATTTAAGACAAGCTCAAAATACATCCAACATAGATGATATTAGGATATGGGTTGATAAAGATGGATCAAATCCAACCGATGATCTTAAAGCTATTTTGAATGAATTAAATCTTAAAGGAAAAAAGTTAGGAATTGAATATGAAGCTTACGGTTTAACCGGTCGTAATGCTCTTCGATTAAACAAATCTCTAGAAAATTATTGTTCTCTTGAGGATAAATCAGACCTAATAACAAAATTACGAGTAGTAAAATCTAAAGAGGAAATTGTTTATGTTAAAAAAGCTGCAGAGCTTGCTGATAAAGCCTTAGACGAAGTGTGGAAACATGCAAAAGCTGGTGTTAGTGAATCTAAGATATTAGCAGAAATGAACAGAGTTATATTTGAGGGTGGTGGAGATTATCCTGCAAATGATTTTATAATTGGCTCTGGTAAAAATGCACTCCTTTGTCGTTATCAAGCAGAAAAACAAATTTTAGACAATCAAGATCAATTAACTATTGAATGGGCTGGTACTTATAGACATTACCATTCTGCAATGTTTAGAACTATTCCTATTGGTAAAGCAAATCCTAAACATCATAAAATGCATGAAGCATGTGTTGAGGCTCTTAAAAATTGTGAAGGTAAATTAAAACCTGGGAATAAAGTCGGAGAAGTTTTTGATATTCATGCAAAAACGTTTGATGACCTTGGTTTTAAAAAAGCTCGAATGAACGCTTGTGGTTACTCATTAGGAAATACTTTTTCTCCAAACTGGATGGATTGGCCAATGCTTTACGCTAATAATCCTTACGTAATCCAGCCTGGAAATGTTTTTTTTATGCATATGATATTAATGGACTCTGAAAACCAATTAGCGATGAACCTAGGTGAAACTTATTTAGTTACAGAAAATGGTAATGAAAGACTTGGAAATCGAAAGTTAGACTTAGTTATACTCTAATTAAAACTATATTTTTTCTCTAAAAATTTGATGAGATTGTGAATAATAAAAGTCATAAATAGATAAATTCCACCAGCAACTATAAATACCTCAATGGGTTTAAAAGTCGTTGAAATTATATATTTTGCAACACCTGTAAGATCCATAATTGTAACTGTACTCGCTAAAGAAGTTCCTTTCATCATCAAGATAATTTCATTTCCATAAGCTGGTAAAGATTGTCTGATAGCGATAGGTATCTGAATTTTATAAAAGATTACTTTATTAGAAATACCTAAACTTTTACCTGCCTCTATTATTCCAGGTTTAATTGTTTGAAATGCCGACCTTAATATCTCTGAAGTGTAAGCACCTGTGTTAAGAGCAAAAGCAATAATTGCACACCAATATGGTTCTTTCAAAACTACCCATAGAACTGTTGATCTTAGACTTTCAATCTGACCTAATCCAAAATAAATTATAAAAATTTGAACCAAAAGTGGAGTGCCTCTAAACACATACGAATATCCATAAGATAATCTATTGATAAGTATATTTTTATTTAATCTTAGAATTGCAAAAAATAAGCCAATGAATAATCCAATTATTAAAGAAACTGAAAGAAGTTTTAAAGTTATTACAGTAGCATTAAGTAACTTTGGGAAACTATTAATCATTAATTCAAGATCCATTAGTACCCCCTGCTATATTTAGCTTCTAATCTGTTGATTAATTTCATGCTCACAAAAGTAAGTAATAAATATAAAACTGCGGCAAATGAATAAAAGAATAATGGATCTCTCGTTGATCCAGCAGCAATATAAGATTGTCTCATGATTTCAACTAAACCTGTAACTGAAATTAGAGAAGTATCTTTCAGCGTTATTTGCCAAACATTACTTAGATTTGGAATAGCTAATCTTAATGTTTGAGGTAAAATAATCTTAAAAAATTTTCCAAATTTATTTAGACCTAATACATTAGCAGCTTCAAACTGACCTTTGTCGATTGATTGAATAGCTCCTCTAAAAACTTCTGTTGAATAAGCGCCAGAGATTATTCCAATTGCAAATGCACCTGTAATGAATGCATTTATTTCAATATATTCATTATAACCAAATATTGATGCAACAAACATAACTGCACCAGTTCCGCCAAAAAAGAAAAGGTAAATGACTAATAATTCTGGAACACCTCTTATTATGGTTGTGTAAGAATTGGCGATAAAATTTAAAAACTTATTTTTAGATAATTTTAATGGAGTAAAGATTAATGCAAAAAGAAAACCTATAAACATTGCTGTTATTGAAACAGCTATAGTCATTAGGGTTGCATAAAATAATTCATCACCCCAACCAGTATCTCCAAATGCTAGAAGTTCCATACAGATCGGCGACTATACATGATAGTCGCCAAATCTAAAATTTAATTACATAGAAGCGTCGAAACCAAACCACTTAGTAGCAATTCTACTAATGTCTCCGTTTTTTCTCGCTTTATTGATAGCGGCGTTAAACTTTTTCAAAAGTTCAGTATCATCTTTTCTAATACCTACTCCAACACCATTTCCAAATGCACCACCTGAGAAAGTTGGTCCAGTTAAGACAACTGGCTTACCAGATTTTTCTGCATAATCACTGAATGCGACAGCAGCAGCTAATGCAGCATCACATCTTCCAGATGCTAAATCTAAGTTAACTTCGTCTTGTGTTTTGTAAGTTCTTACATTTATTTTTCCTACATCACCAGAGTCTAAAAAGTTTTGGTGGATCGTAGCAGTTTGTACACAAACAGTTTTACCTGCTAATGCAGCAGTAAGTGTTTTAAGATCTTTTTTAGCTGCAGCATTTGGTTTCGTAAGATTTATCCCAGCAGATGTATCTAAACCTTCTAGGCTAGATCCTTTCATGACTGCTAAAGATGCAACTTCATCTGCGTAACCTTGAGAAAAGCTAATAGCTTTTTGTCTTTCTGCAGTAATTGACATACCTGCCATTATTGCATCAAACTTTCTCATGATTAACGCTGGTATCATCCCGTCCCAGTCTTGCTCAACTATTACACATTGCTGCCCAATGTATCTACAAAGTGTATAAGCTAATTCAACTTCAAAACCGATTAACTTACCTGCTTCATTTTTTGAGTTCCATGGAGGATAAGCACCCTCTGTTCCAATTCTTATTTTATCAGCATTAACGTTTCCTATTACTAATAGAGAAAGTAAAACTGAAAAAAAAGTTTTTTTGAATATATTCATCGTTATCTCCTTTAATAAAAGAAATATTATTTCACAGATTAGGTATATTAAAAAGAAAAAATTAATGATTTATCGATGATGAGAAATTCCAAGAACAATCAAAACTAGGTATGTAAACTCTTGATAAATTAGTGTTTCCAAAATGGTGATTAAAAACGCTTAACCAATTTTCAACTTGAAGAGGTTTTTTGTCTTGGCTACCAACTTGAGCAGTAATAACTCCTTTAGGTTTCAATATTCTAACTAAGGAGTCCATATTTTTAGCAGCAAGGTCTATGCAAAACTGGTCATCATTTAGATCAACAAAAATATGATCATAAGTATCTTCGTTCACTGTCTTTATGCTTGCAAAAGCATCACCCCAGACACATTTTACAGAATTTTTTTCTGTAGCTTTTCTTCCTATATCACCAAGATGTTTGTTGCAAACTTCAACAACTTCTGGATCTAATTCATACCAATCTATAAAATTAAATTTTTTTGAAATACATTCCCTTGCAACACCACCATCACCACCACCGATTATTGCTGCCCTTTCAATTTTTTTATTTAACTTAAGACCAGCTCCTACAAAAGTTGAGCTATATAAATGTTCATCTGAAGCAGCAACTTGTATTTCACCATCGATAAATAGAGATTTTCCAAATTGTTCTAACTCTAAAATTTCAATGTGTTGACCAACTTTTGATTTAAAATCTTCTAGAACTTCATTGACTATATATGATTTTTGTAATCCAGGTGAACTATAAATATCATGGTAAAGAGATCTGGTATCTCTATTGAATTCTTTTTTTACAATTCTTTTATGTTCAAATTCTTTTTTAACAATATCGATTGCTACTGATGGGCTTATTTTTCCACAAGTAAAAAAATCAAAACTAATTATTCCATTTTCTGGAAATGTATGAAAACTGATATGACTTTCAGCTAATAAAGCTAAAATAGTAAAACCCTGAGGTTCAAATTTATATTTTGAAATATTTAAAATAGTTACATTAGCTGCTTTAGCTATTTTATGTATAGCTTTTTCATAAACTGAAGGATCGTACTCTTTTGTAGTGCCTATAATATCTAAAGTAATATGTTCCCCAACTTTAATCATCTTACCCTTTTTTATAATTCTTAGCTTTATCTAAAACTTTTTTCATTTCTTCAAATGAAAGAATTTTAGGTTCACCTAACTTTAGAGCAATAGTGTATTGATGACAAATATTTTCTATCTCTTGTGCAAGTTCAAATGCATCCTCTAAATTTTTTCCAAAAGCAACCTGACCGTGATTAGACATTAAGCAAGCTTTTCTATTCTCTAAAGCTTTGATAACATTTTTAGATAACTCCTCTGTTCCAAAAGTAGCGTATTCTGCACATTTGATGTCATCTCCGCCTGCAAGAGCAATCATATAATGAAATGGTGGAATTGGTTTTCCATGTGAAGATACAGCTGTAGCGTGTGGAGAGTGAGCATGAACGATAGCTTGTGCTTCTTTTTTATTTGCATAAATATCACGATGAAATCTCCATTCGGAAGAGGGCTTATTGGTTGAAAAGTTTTTTTCTTTATCTTCATTTAAATCCATAAAAACAATATCTTCGGGTTTTAGTGTTTCGTATTTTTTTCCCGATGGAGTAATTAAGTATCCTTCTATATTATCCTCTATTCCTCTCAATGATATATTACCCGACCTAAGAGGTGAAAGATTTGTTGAATTTAATTTTAGCGAATATTCAATAATCTGATTTCTTTGATCTAAATTCTTCATTTAAATAATTCTTTAAGTCCTTTTTCTGATGCTTCACATACTCCTTTTTCAGTTATTAATCCCGTAACATATTTTGCTGGAGTTACATCAAAAGCTAAATTCATAGCTTTACTTTTTTTTGGATAAATTTGTATTTTTTTTATATCTCCTTTTTCATCTAATCCTTCGATGTGAGATAATTCATCTGAATTTCTCTCTTCGATTGGAATATCTTTATGATCTTTGATATTCCAATCAATTGTTGAGCTTGGTAGTGCAACATAAAAAGGAATCTTATTATCATGAGCTGCTAGTGCTTTTAGATATGTTCCAACTTTATTACAAACATCTCCATTGGCTAGAGTTCTGTCTGTTCCTACAATACACATATCAATCTCTCCCCTTTGCATCAAAATTCCACCTGTGTTATCTGCAATAATTGTGTTCTTAATTCCTTCTTCACTTAATTCATAAGAAGTAAGATTTGCTCCTTGATTTCTTGGTCTAGTTTCATCTGCCCATACATGAACAGGAATTCCTTTTTTGTGTGCATGATAGATAGGAGAAGTTGCGGTCCCCCAATTTATTGTTGCAAGCCAACCTGCATTACAATGGGTTAATATATTAACTGTATTTTTTTTTTTATTGTAAATTTCCTCTATTATTTTAAGACCATTTAATCCTATACTTTCACAAAATTTTACATCTTCTTCACATATATCTTTAGCTTCATTAAGAGCTATTTCTAAAATTTTATCACTATTTAAACCTGATAATTTATTCATCATTCTATCAACAGCCCATTTTAAATTTATTGCTGTAGGTCTTGAACTAATTAAATCATCTGCAGATTTTTTTAAAAATGATTGTTCTTTATTTTCGATCATAGCTAAAACTAATCCATAAGCTGCAGTAGCACCTATCAAAGGTGCACCTCTTACTTCCATTGTCTTTATAGCGTTAATAGCATCTTTAACTGTTTTTAAATCTTTTATAATAAATTGATGTGGAAGTTTTGTTTGATCAATAATTTTTACAACATTGTGTTCAAACCAAATAGTACGATACTCTTTTCCCTCTATTCTCATTTATTTAAAACCCTACCAGCAACAGTTTTAAGTTTTTCTATTGTCTTTTTTGTTCTTTTTTCTGGACTAGTAATAATTGCAACATCTAAACAAATATTAGTTGGATCATTAGGATCAATATGATTTTCAAAATTTTCTATTAAGTTTTTAATCATATTTTTTGCTTTTGCAGCATTTCCTAAAAGTACTTTTATTACTTGTTGCACATCTACATTTTCATGATCTGGATGCCAGCAATCATAATCAGTTACCATTGAAACAGATGCATACCTAATTTCTGCTTCTCTAGCTAATTTAGCCTCTGGCATATTTGTCATACCAATCACATCAGCTTTCCACGATCTATAAAGATTAGACTCAGCTAAAGTTGAAAATTGTGGCCCTTCCATTACTACATAAGTTCCACCTCTTTGATATTCAATTTTTTCTTTCTTAATAGCTTCTTCACACGCATTCATTAGACCATTTGATGTTGGATGAGCCATAGAAACATGAGCAACGATTTCGTCATCAAAAAAAGTTTTATTTCTTGCAAAAGTTCTATCTATAAATTGATCAACAATTACAAATTTACCTGGTGGTAAGTCTTCTTTCAAAGACCCGACAGCCGATACAGAAACAATATCGGAAACACCTAATTGCTTTAACGCATCAATATTAGCTCGAAAATTTATTTTTGAAGGTGAAATAAAATGTCCTCTTCCATGTCTTGGTAAAAAATAAACCTCTTTATTTTTATATTTTGTCTTTAAAATTTGATCTGAAGGTTTTCCCCAGGGGGTTTGTAAATCAACTAACTCTCGATTTTCAAATTCCTCAACATCATATAAACCGCTTCCACCAATGATTGCTAATTTATTTATTTTCATATAAAAATTTTTTAATTAATTATTAATATATAATTTACTCTTATGAATTTAAAAGATTTTATTAGATCAATTCCAGATTATCCAAAAAAAGGTATATTATTTAGGGATATAACTACACTAATAAAAAATGAAAAAGCATTTTCTGAAACAATTAATCAGATAGTTGAGAGAAGCAAAAATATAAAATTTGATAAAATTGCTGCTATTGAGTCAAGAGGCTTTGTCTTTGCATCTGCTGTCTCTTACATTTTAAAAAAACCCTTTGTAATGCTTAGAAAAAAAAATAAATTACCAGCTGATGTTCATTCAATAGATTTTGAACTCGAATATGGAACAGCTACCATAGAGATTCATAAAGATTCTATTGATGAAAATGACAATGTGTTAATTATTGACGATTTAATTGCTACCGGGGGTACTGCAGAAGCTGCTGCTAGGCTAGTTGAAATTTCTAAAGGGAGGGTTGCTGCTTTTATTTTTGTTATTAATTTATTTGATCTCAGTGGTGCGGACAAATTATTAAAAAAAGGTTATAAAGTTGAAAACCTTATTGATTTTCCAGGTCATTAAAAATGGAAAAATTAAATAAAATTTCTAAAATATTTAATAAGATTTATTACAATCTTTTCGTTGAAAATTTTAGGGGTAAACTTAATTATAATTTTCCATCAAATTATTTTCGTTGGGATCTTATTGAATATTTGATTAACAAATATGGTTATTCTGATTACTTAGAGATAGGTTGTGATCAAGATCAATTGTTTTCAAAAATTAAAATACAAAATAAAGTTGGTGTAGACCCAAGTAGTGGTGGGAATGTGAGAAAAACAAGTGATGAATTTTTTAAGGAAAATAAGAATAAATTTGACATAGTTTTTATCGATGGCCTTCATACCTATGATCAAGTAAAAAAAGATATTCTAAATTCAATAAATTGTTTAAAAGAAAATGGTATTGTCTTGGTTCATGATTGTATGCCCGATAGTCTAGGTAAACAAGCTGTTCCGAGATACAGGATGATATGGAATGGGGATGTTTGGAAAGCAATAGTTGACTTGAGACAAAGAAAAGATTTAGAAATTTTTACATGTGAAATGGATCAAGGTATAGGAATAATAAAAAAAGAAAAAAATACCTCTATCTTAGAAATTAAAAAACCTGCGAGAAATCTAAAGTTTCAAGATTACTATGCTAATTACAAAAAGTTTCTAAGAGTTATAAGTGTAGAAGAATTAAAAGAGAAATATTAAATTTCTTTGTTTTTCCAAGTATCTGGAGTTAAATCATTATCAATCTCAATAGTTAAACGATAATTGAAATCTTTAGGTCCTCTTTTTTTTATATAATCATAAGTTTTTTTTACACCCTCACTTAAACTTACTTTTGTCTCATAATTTAATAATTTTCTTGCTTTGTCAGCAGAACAAGTGGCATACTTCACCTCTCTTGGCCTGTCTTCTTTATAAACCGGCTCAAGATTTGAACCAGTTATGTTTGAACAAATTTCAACCACTTTATTCACAGTCACAAATTCTTCATCAGGTCCTATGTTGATAACCTGTTTGTTTAGGTTTTTCTGATCTAACATTGGAACTAAGCAGCTTAAACAATCATCAATATATGAAAAACATCGTTTTTGCTCGCCATCACCATAAACTATTGGAGGTTTTCCTTGTAACATTCTATTTAAAAATATAGAGACCACATTTCTATACGGATCAGTATAAATTTGTTTAGGCCCTATAATATTATGGGGAACAGCAATTACCCACTCAATATTATTTAAATCACAAAGATTCTTTAATACATCTTCAGCTGCCACCTTAGAAATGCCATAAGGGTCAACAGGTTTGGGCGTCATATCTTCTGTAAAGGGTGTTTGTTGATCCCCATATCTTGCCATAGAGGAACAAAAAATTATTCTTTTTACTTTTTCATTAATTGCTGCAGAAAAAATTGAAACTGAAGCAAGGTAATTATTTTTTGTAATTTCATAAGGTGAAAATACTGATAAACCTTCATGAGCTGTTGCTGCACAATGATAAACTACGTCAATATTTTTCATTATTTTTTTAACTTTCGAAAAATCACTGCAATCAAAATTATGAAACTCTATATTTTTATGTATATTGTCTTCATATCCACCAATCATATTATCTACACCAACAACTTTATGTCCAAGATCTAATAATTTTTCTGACAAATGAGAACCTAAAAAACCTGCTACACCAGTTATTAGAATATTGTACTTAATCGTCATCAAAAATCTAAATTATTATACATTTAAAGCTTAGGTCTATACCATGATTTTCTCAATAAAACAGAATTAATAATGCCTGATAATCTGTGTTTATAAATTTCACTTTTATACTTTTGAAATGTTGTTAAAAAAATTATGAATTTTATTAAAGATGAAGATAATTTTGGTAGAATTTTGAGTAATGCGGATAAGTACCCATAATGCTTTTTATGAAAATAAAATGTTGACCACATCCAGTGCCAATTTCTAGAAAGCTCCATAGGATTTTCAATTTCTGAATTATGTGACGTGCCACCTAAATGGCTTACTTTGATTGTGGGATCTATAAATATTTTTGAATTATTTTTTTTTAATCTTCTACACAAATCTATTTCCTCAAAATAAAGAAAAAAATTTTCATCAAAAAAATTAACTTGCTTAAGATTTTTCATATTCAAAAACATTGCAAAACCTTTGACATTATCTACCTCTTTAATTTCTTTATCGTCATTAATATTAAAATTATTATATTTTTCATTTTGAGATATTGGAGCAATAATTCCGAAATCTTCTAAATTATTGATGCTTAAAAAAAATTTATTTATTGCGTCGTTATTTAAAGTCACATCAGGGTTTAGTATTAAAGCATAACGAGTTTCAACCTTTGATAAACCTAGATTATTTCCTGCTCCATATCCTAAATTTTCTTTTGACAAAATACATTCCACATTTTGATATTTAGAATGAATTTCCTCCTTTAATTTTCCATCATTTGAATTTTCAATAACGATGATTTTAATACTTTTTTCAATTGACTCTATACAATTAAAAATTTTATCACTGCTATGAAATGAAGTAATTATGATAGTTAAATCAAAAGTTTTCATATAAAATTAAAATGGTAGCGGGAAGTGGGATCGAACCACTGACCTCGGGCTTATGAGTCCCGCGCTCTAACCAACTGAGCTACCCCGCCTTTTGATCAGATTTATAATAGTTTAATAATTTGATTCAATGTTTATTAATTAGGCAAAAGTTATAAATTTAAGAAAATTTACTAATTTTTTCTTAAAAAATGATTAGACCAAATAAAATCAACCCTGTTGAAGCAGCTGCTGAGAAATATAATTTTTTTCTATTTTCATTTTTTTTATTAACTGCAATTCTATTTAAAAGAACGTTTATGTTGCTACTTTTTGATTGAGTTGATGGCGGATCTTTTTCAAGGTATCTGGCTATAAGCTTTTCTTTGACGTTAATACCTGAATTTTTCATATTATTATTTAATCACGTAAAATTGATTTTTGCAAATTTGTTAGAAAGAAAGATAAACTCCAAAGGCTCCCGCACCAATTATCAGCAACGATAAAATGAAAATATTTTTTTTGAGTTCCTTCGCTTCTGTTTCCTCTAGCTTTGACTTCAGGATATTTATATCAACTCTCTTCTTTAATGTTTTTAAAGGCTTTTCAGCAACAGCAACATCATTTGGGGTCTCGATGCTAGTATGTGTCTCTGCAAAGCCTTTATTACTCATAGCAGGATTAGTACATTAAAATATCTATCGAACAATTTTACTGAAGTTCAATTTGGGTCACTATTAGATTGACATGTGTTCAATTTGGGTCAATATTCTCAAATTCAAATTTTATGAGTTTAGAACAAATCGATTTCAGTAAAACCTTAACCGACGATCAGGTTTATGAAAGTATAATGAATAACTACTCTGATTTAGCTAATGAGTGGATATCACATCAATGGAATTGGATTAACAACGTGTACTGGGCGTTTAATGATCATTACAAATACATGATTATAATTTCATTAATAGAAAAAACACTTCAATTTTATGATCAAATGAATGTTCAGCAATCGTATGAAGAATATTATTCTAAATCATTTGTTCAAATAGAAAAATTTAGTATTACTGAATTATGTGAGAAATTAGATCTACCAAAAGAAACTATAAGGAGAAAGGTTTTAGAACTTGAAAAAGAAGGCGTCATTAAAAGAAATAAAAAAAAGATTATAATTGATGGTAAAGCTTTTGCTTTTGTAAAACCTCAAAACCAAATTAAACTTTCATCAAAATATATCTATTTAGTGGCTGAAGCTTTATATAGAGAAAAGCACTTTTCAAAAAAAATAGATGTTAAGTTAATTGAAAATTTAATCAAAAAAAAATTTACATTATGTTGGCGATGGTTTTATCGAATGCAAATACCGTTGGTAATTGGGTATCACAAATTCATGCAAGATCTAAGCACGTTTCATGTCTGGGGAACTATTTGTATGAACCAATCATTGAATGTCACAAAAAATTTGAAAAATTCAGATACAAAAAAATTACCATTAGATCATGGAGCTGCGAGTAAAATACTTATTGATAATGTTGGCTCAACTTCAGGAATAAGCGCAATGTCTATTTCAGACATGACATTAATACCAAGAGCAACAGTAATAAGAAAATGCAAATACTTAATAAAAAATGATTTAATAAAACTTAATGAGAAAAAACAATACGTTTTATCCTCATTTAATTTTAAGAAAATTTTACCTTACCAAACTGAAGCTTTTAAGTTTAAAGCTAAATTTATACGTAAAGTTCTTAATCTTCTTGTAATTTCATAAATCTTAAATAAATTATATACGTTATACTATTACACAAAGGGGTCATGGAAATAGTAACAAAAATAGCACCTATCATACTCGCATTAATAATGTTGGGTTTAGGTTTGGGATTAAAGATTGATGATTTTACGAGAATATTAAAAACTCCAAAGGATTTTTTTGTAGGTTTTTTTTCTCAATTAATTATTCTTCCATTAGTTGCTTACTTATTAATTATTATTTTAAAAGTACCACCTGAAATAGCAATTGGAGTTATGATTATCGCTGCTGCACCAGGTGGAGTTACATCTAATATATTAACAAAATTTGCTAATGGAGATGTTGCTTTATCTATTTCTTTAACAGCTGTAATCAGTTTAATTTCTATTATTACCGTTCCTCTTATAATTTTTACATCTGCTGATTTATTTGGAATTACTGATATTTCTCAAAATATTTCAATGACTGGTATAGCGCTAAAAATGTTTTTGGTTGTAACTGTTCCGGTAATCTTAGGGATGATTATAAGAAAATTTGCTGAAAATTTTGTAAATTCGAAAATTCAAATATTTGAAAAACTCAACATAATATTATTTGTTATTTTTTTTATAGCTGCATTTTATGAAGAAAGAGAGAGTTTTATAGATTTTCTAATGCAAGCAGGTTTCATTACTTTTATTCTAAATATAACAATGATGATTGTGGCTTATTACCTTGGTAAAACTTTTGCCTCAGGAATAAAACAACAAAAATGTATTGCTTTAGAATGTGGATTACAAAATGGTACTTTAGCAATATTTGTTTCTACACAAATATTCGGTACAGATATAGTCTACATAACTCCAACAGCTGCATATGCTTTGATTATGTACATCACTGGTTTTATATTTGTTTTTCTTTTAAAAAATAAAGTTTAATTTGTCTTAAAATTGGTCTGTTTTATTGGTTTATTAATCAATTTAATTTCGTATTTTCTTTTCTCAACCTCGATAAATAATTTACTATCTCTCAATTTTTCATTGGAAAAATCATTTTTGATGTAACCAAAAGTCAGATTTTTCTTAAAGTTAAAAGAGTAATTCCCTGAAGTTGATCTACCTATTATCTTATCTTCTAAATAAATAGGCTCATCATGAAGTAATAGTGGTTCTCCAGGTTTACTATCTTTTAATGTAAACATAGCAAATCTAGTTTTAATCTTTTCTTTATCAATCTTTTCAAGAGCTGACTTACCGATAAAGTCTACATTTTTTTTATTACTGATTGTAAAAGATAAACCTGCTTGATATTGATTTTCCTCAGGTGAAATATCGTGTCCCCAATGTAGAAAGCCACTTTCCATTCGCATAATATCCATTGCGTGCATACCACAATTTGAAAGATTAAAATTTTTACCTTTTTCTATAATTAATTCATAAATTTTTTTGGCATCTTTAGCTTCAACGTAAAGCTCATAACCTAATTCTCCGACATAAGACAATCTTTGAACCCAAATTTTAGTATCTGTGATTGAAATAAATTTTGCTGTTCCGAATTTGAAATTTTCATTATCAAAATTATCTTTACTTAACGAACTTAAAAGATCTCTGCTTTTGGGTCCAAATAAACCAAAAACACAGTAATCATCAGTTACATCTTTCAATTCAATATCTTTATTTAAATGTTTTTTGATGTGGTGTTTGTCTCTTTCTCTTGTTGCGGCAGAACTAATTATTCTAAAATGGTTTTCATCTATCGCCACTATAGTTAAATCAGTCTCAATACCGCCATCGGAATTTAACATATGAGTATAGGTACATTTACCAACATCTTTCTTAATATTTGCAGTACAAATTCTTTGTAATTCTTGATGAGCTTTATCAGATTTAATTTCAAACTTTGAAAAAGGAGTTAGATCAAATAAACCAACATTTTTTATTGTATTACTTGTTTCATACTCAGCTGAGGGATACCAACTTTGATAGTTATAACTATATTTATACTCTGCTTTTTCACCATCTAGTGCAAACCACATAGGTCTTTCATATCCACCAGAGACACCAAAGCATGCTCCAAAACTTTTCAAATTATCATGATGTGGAAGTTTTTTTATATCTCGAGAAGTTTTGTGTTGTTTAAAGGGCCAATGCATTCCATACAAATCTCCTAATGATTCTGTAATTCTTTTTTTGATAAAACCTAATTCTGAATGAAACTTTTGAAATCTTTTTATATCATAACTAAAAATATCTTCATTAATATGACCAGTCATCAACCACTCCGCTGTAACTTTACCAACACCACCGCCACTGCCAATTCCAATACTATTTAACCCACAACATACAAAAAAATTCTTAACCTCAGGTACTTCTCCTAATAAAGTGTTGGTATCAGGAGTAAAAGATTCGGGTCCTGAAAAAAATTTTCTAATTCCAGCAGTTTCTAAAATTGGAAATCTTTTGATTGCTGAAGCTAAATAAGGTTCAAAATGCTCAAAATTTTCTTGAAACTCACCAAAAGAAAAATCTTCTGGAACCTTATTAGTTTTATTCCAAGCAGGAATTGAATTTCCCTCAAAAATTCCAACGAGTATTTTTCCTGCATCTTCTTTTATATAAGTTCGATTATCAAAATCTCTTACTACTGGTAAAGTTTTAGATAAATTTTCAATTGGTTCAGTAATGATGTAAAAATGTTCTGCAGGATATAACGGAATACTGACACCGGCCTTTTCTCCTATTTGCCTAGACCACATACCTGAAGCTAAAACAATATATTCACACTCAATTTTTTGACCTTTAACTTTAACTCCAGAAATTTTTCCATCTTTCGTTAAAATTTCCTCGACCGGTGACTTTTCAAAAATTTGGGCACCTTCCATTCTTGCTGCTTTAGCCAACATATGAGTAACACCTGAAGGATCTGCAGCACCATCGCCTGGCATTAAAATTCCTCCTATGACTTCATCTGTGTTGATTATGGGGTAGTCTTTTTTAATTTGATCTTTATTTAAAATTCTTACATCAACATCATAAAGTTGTGCGGTCGTTGCTTGTCTTTGAAGTTCTTGCCATCTGCCTTTATGTTGAGCGATTGAAAGTGCTCCGTTTAATCTTAACCCTGCAGAATGATCAACTTTTTTCTCAAGTTCTTTATATAAATCTAAAGTATATTTTCTAATTTTTGTAACTGCTGCTGTTGGACCCAATTGACTTACCAAGCCTGCTGCATGCCAAGTTGTTCCTGAAGTTAATTGATCTCTTTCTAAAAGAATTGTATCTTTCCAACCAAATTTAGCTAAATGATAAGCAACAGAGCAACCTACAACCCCACCTCCAATCACAATTACTTTTGTTGAACTTGGTATTTCCCTCATTTCCAAAAAGTATGTTGAGCTATCATACCAAATAATATTAACACTATAAGTTTACCGATCATTCCAATTTGTTGAATTTTAGGATAAATATGATCCATATAAAAAGTAATATTTAGACTATCCGTAATCATAATTATTATACCAAAACCTAAAAATACCATAAATCCTTTAGCCAAATATCTCAATAGAAGAGGAAAAATTTGTTCAAATGTGATTTTCATTGAACTTAGTTATTGATTGCATCTCCTGGATTAACATATTCATGTCCAAAAACATCTGCAACCGCTTTATAAGTCACATGACCTTTGTGAACGTTAAGTCCTGCTAGAAAGTTTTTGTCTTCTCCAAGAGCTTTTTGATAACCTTTGTTAGCTAATTTTACTAAATATGGAAGTGTTGCTTTATTTAATGCAATAGTAGAGGTTCTTGGAACTCCACCTGGCATGTTCGCTACACAATAATGAACGACATTATCCACTATAAAAGTTGGATCATTAAAAGTTGTTGGTTTACTTGTTTCCACACACCCACCTTGATCGATTGCAACATCAACAATGACAGAACCTCTTTTCATTAATTTAAGCATATCTTTAGTAACTAACTTTGGTGCCTCTGCTCCAGGGATTAAAACTCCACCCACTATTAAGTCCGCCTCGGCTACTAACTTTTTTAAATCTATTTTTTCACTTTGTTCTGGAATAATTTTATCTCCAAACATTTCAACTAATTGTTTTAATCTTGCTTCTGATTTATCAACAACATGAACTTTTGCCTTCATACCAGTTGCTATTGTTGCAGCATTTTCTCCAACAACCCCTCCACCTAAAATCAAAACATTTGCAGGCTCACCACCAGGAGCACCTCCTAACAAAACTCCTCTACCTTTTTGGTTTTTTTCTAGACAATGTGCTCCTGCTTGAACTGACATACGACCAGCTACAGCACTCATTGGTGCTAGTAAAGGAAGTCGACCATTATCATCAGTAATGGTTTCGTAAGCAATATTAATACTTTTTGATTTTACCAAACCCTCAGTTAATTCTTTTGCAGCAGCCAAATGTAAATAGGTATAAACAATTTGATTTTCCCTAATCATTTCAACCTCAACTTTTTGAGGCTCTTTAACTTTAACAATTATCTCAGCGTCATTAAAAATATCGGTAGCTTTTTCTATAATTTTGGCCCCGGCATCTTTGTACTGATCATTATCGAAACCTGCTTCAAAACCTCCATTATTTTCAACTAAAACTTCATGACCCTCTGAAACGAGAGTTTTTACACTATCCGGTGTCAGGCCAATTCTATTTTCTTGAGGTTTTATTTCTTTAGGTACGCCAATTCTCATTAACGAAATTTAATTCTTTTTACTCTTTGCGTAATTAGTAATTCCAGTTCTTAGTTTTTCTATGATTTCATCAATGTGTTTTTTTTCACAAATAAACATTGGTGCTATAATTAAGCAATCACCAGTCGCTTTGAAATTTACTCCTGCATCGTAACAATGTTTGAAAGTAGCTAAACCTGCTTTACCAGGTCTGCCATCAGTTTTAATATCGATTCCACCCATCATTCCATAACCTCTTATGTTATCTACTACATCAATATCTTTAAGAGAAAATAGACCTTCTTGGAAGTAAGGAGCAAGTTCTTTTGCTCTATTAAAAATATCTTCTTTTTCAAAAATATCTTGAACAGCTAATGCTGCAGCTACTGAAACTGGGATACCGGAATAAGTATAGCCATGAAATAATTCTATTGCACCTTTTGGAGAATTATCCATCACTGCATCATAAATTTCTTCTTTACAAGCAACTACACCAAAAGGAACTATTCCATTGGTTGTTGCTTTTGCCATTGTCATTATGTCAGGGGTTACACCAAACTCTTGAGCTCCAAAAGCTGAACCAGTTCTTCCCCAACCCGTAATAACTTCATCAAAAATTAGTAGTATTTTATGTTTATCACAAAGTTCTCTTAATCTTTGCAAGTATCCAACTGGTGGCACTAATGTTCCTGTTGAACCTGCAATAGGTTCTACAATACAGGCTGCAATATTTTCAGAACCAAAATTAGTACAAATTCTCTCTAGATCATTTGCAATCTCAGCTCCTGTTTCAGGTTGACCTGAAATAAATTTATGTTCATCTAAATGTGTATGTCTCATATGAACAACACCTGGCATCAATACACTTGCATACGCTTTAACGTTATTGATCATACCACCTACTGATGTGGCTCCGATATTCATTCCATGATAAGCACGTTCTCTTCCAACAAATCTAAATCTTTGTCCCTCACCTCTTGCTTTATGGTAAGCGATACTAATCTTGATTGCAGTTTCTACTGCAGTTGATCCACATATCGTGTAAAAAATTTTGTTTAAATTTCCAGGTGTGTGTTTTGAAATTCTTGTTGCTAATTCAAATGAACCACCAAAACCTTGTTGAAAAGGCTGACAATAATCAAGAGTATTTAGTTGATTAGTTATTGCCTCAATGATTTCTTTTCTCCCATGTCCTAAAGGGTTACAAAATAATCCAGAGCTTGCATCAATTTGTGTTTTGCCATGATGATTTTTTAAATAAACACCTTTTGCCTCAACAATTAATTTTGGATTTTCTTTAAAATCCTTATTAGACGTAAATGGCATCCAATGTTCATTTAGTGAATTAGGTACTGATGTTCTTTTTTCTGAGCTCATAATTAAATTTTAAAATACTTAATAAATGAATCCTTAGACTAATTAACTTAAATTAACCACCAAAATAATGTCACAACTTAAAGTTGTGTAACTATAATGATCATTTTTTTGTTTTACATATAGGTAAAATTAATCTTAAAATTGAAACATATAAATAAACAAGGAAGAGGCATAAATGAAAAAAATAATAAGTTTTATTCTTGGATGTTTTGTAGCTCTTAATCTTTCAATATCTGTTGCTAATTCAGCGGCAAATGAAGTTAGAGTTGCTTACTTCTTAGAGTGGCCAAGTCCAAATCTAGAGGACATGATGAAGAAAAACTTCGCAAAAGCTCTAGGGGTTCCAGTAAAGTGGACTAACTTTACTAATGGTGGTGCTATGACTGATGCAATGTTGGCAGGAGATATTGATATTTCTTATTCTCAAGGTTTAGTTCCATTTATTAACGCTGTAAAATCTAAAGCACCTATCAAATTAGTTGATATTGCTATGGAATACGGAATGGGCGGAACAACTTGCGTTACATCTAATGCATCTGGAATTACAAAAGCCAACGCAACTGAATTAGAAGGTAAAAAAGTTGCTGTTCCACTTGGAACAATGGCAGAATATGTTTTTGATGAGAGTATGAAAGTTGTTGGAGCAGATAGAAAAAAAATGGATATCATTCAAATGGACCCTGAGGAAGGTGCTGCTGCTTTAGTAAGCGGTGATGTTGTAATGGCATGTTTATTTGGAGGTAATTCTATTAAAGCTGCTGTTGCAGTTGGATCTAGATTACTAACAGTTCAAGAAGCTAGAGACGCGGGTATCCTAGGGATTGATATTACTTCTGTAACTACAAAGTTTATGAAGGAAAACCCAGGTATGTTGAGAACTTTCATCGAAGTAACTCATGAGGCTAATGCAAGATATAGAGCTGGCAAAAGCGATATGAATGCAATGTCAAAAGCTTCAGAAATGAAAATTCCTGACATGAAAGAAACTTTAAGTGGTTTCAAATTTCTAACTCCAGAGGAAACAAAAAGTTCTATGGAAAGTGGAAATCTTGATGCATTCCTAAAAGGAATGGGAACACCAAGAGGAAACGTAGATACAAGTTTCTTACCTTTATAATCTAAAGGTAATTAAAATTTAAATAGGCGCCAATTTTTTATAAAATTGGTGCCTATTTTTTTACTATAAATTCTAATATAAAGTGAACAAATGAGTGATCTAGTTTCTCAAAATCTTAATATGATTTTTAAAACTCCTAAAGGAGAAACTGTTCACGCTTTAAAAGATTTAAATTTTACTCTTAAAAAAGGAGAACTGTTAACAGTTCTTGGACCATCAGGTTGTGGAAAAACAACTTTATTAAATATTACCGCAGGATTTATTCGACCAACTTCTGGAAGTATCACTTTAAATAGTAAAGAGATTGATGGACCCGGTGTAGAGAGAGGTATGGTTTTCCAGCAAGGTGCTTTGTTTGAATGGTTAACAGTTGCTGAAAATGTCAACTTTGGATTAAGAATGAAAAAAAAAGATCCAATTGAAACTCAAAAAAAAGTTGATGAATGGTTAGAAATAGTTGGCTTAAAAGGTTTTGGTAATACCCCAACCTATCAACTTTCAGGAGGTATGCAGCAAAGAGTTGCTCTTGCAAGATGTTTAATTAATGATCCTGATCTAATTTTAATGGATGAACCTTTAGGAGCCCTTGATGCATTAACAAGAGAAAAAATGCAGTCTCTTGTTTTGAAAATTTGGAAAGAGACAGGGAAAACAATTATTTTAATTACCCACTCAGTTGAAGAAGCTCTGTTACTTGGTGAGAGATTATATGTGATGGCACCTCGACCTGGGCGAATTCATAAAGAATACAATCTTCCATTTGCTTCAATGGGACTGAAAGAAGATCTAAGAGAGATTAAAAAGAACAAAGATTTTTCTGCAAAACGTGAAGAAATATTAGAAATGATTTGGAATATGGAAGAAGAAATTATGGGTAAAGATAATTAAATGTTAACTCAAATCGTCACCTTTTTAATTTTTTTTGCAGTTATAGGCTGTATTCTCTATGGAAGAAGATTAATCAAAACTGAAAAGGTTGATGCCGTTTTTGGAAATCCTGAAAGAGCAAGAGGTGGTACTCACTGGATAATAGTTGGAAGTAGCTTTCTATTATTGGTATGGCTTTACTATTCTTGGGATATTGCAAAAGGTTTTTACCCAAAATCAGCTAATGAACTTTGCCAAGTAGCAAAAGTTAATGACTCTTTATTAGGTTTAAAATATCAATTTCCAATAGAGGAAAGAGAATTCAAAAGCACCGCTCAAATAAAGAAAGAAAATAAAAATCTAAAAGCAACTTTAAATGAAATCAAATTTTCTGAAGATCTAAATTTGCAACAAAAAACAGAGCTCACTGAGTTTATCAATAAAACTATTCAACTAATTCCTTTATTGACTAATGAAGATTTAATTGAAAATGAAACGAAATTTAAAATAGATGACATTACTGGTAAAATTAACTTATTAACTGAAAATTTTAGAAAACCTGAATATCCTTTTGAAACAGAACAAGAAGCCAATGAAAGACTAAAAGCAGTAAGTGAGCAAGGAGATTGGGGAATTATAAAAGTTCAATCTGGAACGGGATCCATAGAAAATACTATCGAGGTTCCTTTAGTTCCAGAGACTAAAAGAGGTTTGAAATTTGATGCTGCTGCAAAAGAATTACAAATTATTAGTGATGAATTCTTTAAGTTAAGAAACCACAATCCACAATTTAAAGATAAAATAAAAGAGCTCAAAGATGAGATCAAAGCTTATCGAAAAAATTTAGATGATACTCAAGAAGTAGCTTCAACTTACGCCAAAGACATTGTTAAAATCGCACGACGAATAGAATTTGCAAGTATATATCCACCCAATGCATTAAATGAAATGCAAAATGCAATTATCAATTTTGATGTTGCCCAAAAAGAAGCCCAAGGAGGATTGCGATTTGTCGATATATTTTTATTCCCAGCAGGAACCATTGTTGCAAGTGGGCCGAGCTGTTCGGAACAAGGATCTGGTAGATGGCTGCCTAAGCCGTCAGATACATTTGATAAATTTATGCTTATGCTTAAACCGAGTGTAGGTTACAAAGAAATTCCTCTTCTCTGGATAGAACTGGTTGATGTTAGTAAAATGATTGGTTTTATTTTACCAGATTGGATTGCTGATATTCTACCTGGTGAATACCCAGTTCACACTCAAGATGGAATTGTTAAACAAAATTTTAAAGGCCAAGTTTTAAAATTAGTAACAGGAGACTTTAAGTTATTTAAAGTACCTGTGCCTTATGGTCATATTTGGGATTCTTTTTTGAGGGTATTTTTAGGATTAGTGTTTGGAATATTAATTGGTGTGCCACTTGGATTATTTATGGGATTAAATAGATTTGCGAAAGGTTTCTTTGATCCGTTAATTGAGCTTTATAGACCTGTTCCCCCTCTGGCTTGGGCTCCTTTAATTATTTCAGTTTTAGGAATTGATAATACTGGGAAAGTTTTCTTATTATTTATGGTCTCATTATCAATCATGATTATTTCTGCAAGAGCTGGTGCCTCTGGTACCCAGTTGTCAAAAATCCATGCAGCTCACTCACTTGGTGCATCTAAAAAACAAATATTGAGATATGTAATTTTTCCAAATTCTTTACCTGAAATACTTACTGGAATAAGAGTTGCCGTGGGAATGTGTTGGGGAACTTTAGTTGCAGCTGAGTTTTTAGCTGGAACAACAGGTATAGGATTTGTTGAAAACGTTGCAAAAAAATATTTTCAATACGAAGTTATTTGGATCACTATATTTATAATGGGAATGTTGGGTTTATTATTTGATGTCACTTTGAGAAAAATAATAGACAAAACAATTCCATGGCGTGGAAAAGGCTAATTTGAAAACAGAAAATCTTAAAAAAGAAGTCATTAAAATTTTTAAAAATCATGGATTAAGCAATCCTCATGCTGTTGTTTCAGCAAATGCTTTGATTAATGCCGAGTTAGTTGGGGCTTATGGTCATGGTCTTTCTAGATTAAGAATGTATTGTGAAAGAATATCTAAAAAAGTCATTAATCCAAAACCTAAAATAAAAGTTAAAAAGATATCTCAATCTATTGCTCATATTGATGCTGATAATAGTATTGGCTTCGTTGCAGCAGATCTCGCGATTAAAAAAGCAATCGAATGTGCCAAAAAAACAGGTATCGGTTTAGTGGCTGTTAAAAATAGTGGTCACTATGGATTATCTGGTTACTACGCTGAACAGGCAGTTAAAAAAAATTTAATCACTATGATTTATACTAATGCTCCTCCTGCAATCGCTCCTTATGGTGCAAAAAAAAGTTTGTTTGGAACAAATCCTATATGTTTTGGCTCTCCAACCGGAGTAAGAGTACCTTTTATATTGGATACAGCAATTGCAAAAATTAATAGAGGAAAAATTAGATTTGCAGCTAGAAATAATCAAAAAATACCAAAAGGTGTTGCGTTAGATAAATTTGGCAAACCAACGACTAATGCAAAAAAAGCTCTTTACGGAGTTCAATTGCCTATCGCAGGTTTTAGAGGTTCAGGTTTAGCATGGATGGTGGATATTCTAAGTGGTGTTTTAACTGGTGGAAATCATGCTGGTAAAGTAAAGGATCCTTTTGATGATTTTTCAGGTCCACAAAATATTGGACATTTATTTATCACATTTAAAACAAACTTATTTGTCAGAAATTATACTTCAAGAATTAAGAATAATATTAAAACAATTAAAAGATTGCCTAAAATAAAAGGAGTAAAAGAAATAATGTATCCTGGTCAAAATAAAGATAAAAGGTTTAGAATGAACTTAAAAAAAGAAATTAAATTGTCAAAAATTATTCAAAAAGATTTAGTAGATTTAAAAAATTAACATGCTTTCAAATAAAGAAATTATTTGTCCTGATAACTTACTTAATGTTGCTCATAAAAAGAAAGGTGTTAAGGCAGGAATTGTTAATGCAGGAAAACCATTATCTATGCAATCAGTGCAAGATGCTGTTAAAGAAAATCTAATTGAACCAATTTTTATTGGTGATGAAAAAGAAATTAATAAATGCGCCCAGGATCTAAAATGGGATATCTCAAATTATGAGATGATCCATGAGCCTGTTGAAAATAATACAGCAACGATTGCTGCAAAACTAGCAAGCGAGCAAAAGATCAAAATTATTGTTAAAGGGCATATTCATACTGACGTTTTAATGAAAGAAGTTTTGAAAAGAGAATACAATTTACTTGGAAAAACTAGATTAAGCCATATTTGGCATATGACTTTAGGAAAAGAGGATAAACCTTTAATAATTACGGATGGAGCATTAAACGTTTTACCAAATGTGAAAACAAAATTACATATTCTTAAAAATGTTATAAATTTTTCCAATAGAATTGGTATTGAAAGACCTAAGGTCGCAATATTATCTGCTACTGAGGAAGTTTTAGATAGTGTGCCAAGTTCTAAAGAAGCTGAAGAATTAACTAATTTAGCTAAAAAGGAAAATTTGAATGCAGATGTTTTTGGTCCATTGGCATTTGATAATAGTATCTCAAAAAAATCTGCCGCTATTAAAGGAATACAAAACAGTGTGGCTGGTATGGCTGATGTATTACTGGTTCCAAGTGTTGAAACCGGAAATGGCCTAGTAAAAATGCTTATATATTTTTGTGGAGCATGTGCAGCAGGTGTAGTTGTTGGAGGTAAAGTTCCAGTAGTAATAACCAGTCGTTCGGATGAAGCTCCTGCAAGATTAGCATCCATTGCAGCAGCTGTTGTTGCTTTAGATTAATTGTTTCGTTGAAAAAAATCTATAATGCTTTAAACGTACTATTTAAAATATTATGGCTATTAAATACCTAAAAAAATCACCAAAAACCCCATCTACTGATGATAGTAAAACAAATGAAATTGTTAAAGGGTTATTAAAAGAAATAGAAATTTCAAAAGAAGAAGCTTGTATTAATCTAACAAAAAAATTTGATAAGTATGATGGTGAAATAGTTGTTTCAAAAGAAAGAATGGAGCAGATAAATAAAGAATTAGATCAAAAAACGAAGGACGATATTCAATTTTCACATGAAAGAGTAAAAAAATTTGCTGAGGCACAATTAAAAAATTACGGCCAAGATTTTGAGGTTGAACTATCGCCAGGTCTTTATGCGGGTCAAAAATTAATTCCTGTAAATACAGCTGGTTGTTATATACCAGGTGGAAGATATGCCCATATAGCCTCAGCTGTGATGAGTGTTACAACTGCAAAAGTTGCAGGAGTTAAAAATATTATTGCTTGTAGTCCGCCTAAAGAAGGTATAGGTGCACATCCAGCAATTATTTATACAGCTAATTTATGTGGTGCAGACGTAATTTTAAATTTAGGGGGTGTTTCAGGAATTGCTGCAATGACAAATGGTTTATTTAAAAATCCGCCAGCAGATATTTTAGTAGGTCCAGGAAATCAATTTGTAGCAGAAGCTAAAAGAATTTTATTTGGTAAAGTCGGTATTGATTTATTCGCAGGACCAACTGAAATTGCTGTCATAGCTGATGATGAGGCTGATGCGGAGATGGTAGCAGTAGATCTAGTAGGACAAGCAGAACATGGATATAATTCTCCCGCTTGGTTATACACGACAAGTCAAAGAGTTGCTGATGAAGTCATGAAAAGAGTTCCAGAATTAATTGCTGAATTACCAGAGTTACCTAGAAAAAGTGCTGAAGCTGCCTGGAGAGATTATGGTGAAGTAATATTATGTGACACAGACGAGGAGATGGCAACCATTAGTGATGAATACGCTCCTGAACATTTAGAAGTTCAAACAAAAAATCTTGATTGGTTCCATAAAAGACTAAAAAATTATGGATCATTGTTTATTGGTGAAGAAACTACTGTTGCCTATGGAGACAAATGTTCTGGAACAAACCATATTTTACCGACAAAAGGAGCTGGACGTTACACTGGTGGATTATTTGTTGGTAAATTTATTAAGACTTTGAGTTTTCAAAGAATGACTAAAGAATCTACAAAATCCGTTGGTGCTGCATGTGCTAGGATATCAAGATACGAAGGTATGGAGGCTCATGCTAGGACTGGTGATGTAAGACTTAGAAAATATGGTTTTTCGAATTAATATTTAATCTAGAATCTCTTCGCCACTTTCTTTTTTTTCTTTATTACTTTTATTGATAGTCTCTTTATTTTTCTTAATGTTTATTAAATCAGCAAAAGTATGGTTAACATCTCTATGGCCAGCTTCATCATCTCTGATAACTCTTACTACATCTTTTAAAGTAGCATGTAGTGGTAAATTCCAATAATTAATTGCAATTTCTGGAGCTGGTTGATCTGGAATGGTTCCAGCTTCAAGCTCATTTAAATATTCTGTATAACTTATCACTGCCTCTTCCTCAAAATAACCCACAATCCTATGCGCAGTTCTTTGAGAAACTATATAAATTATTGCATATGTGATTATAAATACAAACTGAGCAATCATAATAATGAATCTTTCTATTGCAGTTGGTTTAGCAATATGAACAAAAGTCATTAAATGCATTCTTTCATTCTCAGCTTCCTCTAAAAGAGTTTTGATCCACCCTTTATCATCTTCAATTTTTCTTAATGATTTTAAATGAATCAGCATCCCAGCAACCATACCTGGTACAGCTGCTACTGTTTCAAGAACAACTGCTCTATGACCATATCTTTTTTTGAAAAAAGTATCAGCCAAAAATCTCAAAAACTTTGTAAAAGACAAAGCGACTTTGTCACTAAAATTTCTAGGCTTAAAATGCTTATTTAATTTACTCATATATTATTACTTAAACACTACATATAAGATTACTATGTGCCAAATTTGTCTAATATGAGTTTTATTTTTTGAAAATCAGTGTTTATGTTTAAAATATGTATCCAAATCTCAGTCTGACAGATTGTTTATGAACCTCCTCTGCATAAAAACTGTTCACGTAATTAATATCAAAAGTTGTTTCATCAAAATTTAAACCAATAAAATAATTTTCGTTTAATTTATAATCAACTCCAAACCCCCTTGTCCAATAATCACGAATATAAGAGGGATCACCATGATAATCTGTCCATGATGGGTGAACATCTCCAATTCCTAAATAAGTAAAAAAAACAAAATCATTAAAATTGTATCCAACATTAAATTTTATCTCTCTTAATTTCTCGTATGTAAGAGTCCCAGTTACATTAGGACCTGGATTATTATCTTTTCCAATATTTTCTTGAAAACTTGTTTCTATGCCTAATAATAAATTATCTAAATAAAAATTATAACCTAAAAAAAAACCTAGATTTTCTTTTTCAGCATCAGTCGAAGTATGATAAGGATATTGAGAATGATATTTTGATGTTGCTACAGAAGTTAATTTGTCAAAAGATTTGTATATTCCTAAATAAAACTTTGTATTGATTTTAGGTAATTCTTTTGCTTGTACATGAAAAGTAAAAAAAAAGAACATCAATAAAAATTTTAATATTTTCATGATTTTGTAAAAAATTTTAATATATCTCCAAAAATATAAAGTGTTATTAAAAACATAAACAAAATAATGAAAATATTTATATATTTCCATATTTTTTTATCATTCGAATATCTAGCAAAATATTGAGATAAATACCCAATAAAGAAAAAAAATAAAAAAGAAGCTATGGTTGCTCCTATTCCAAAAAGATATTTCTCCATAATTAAAAAATTTTTAGAAAAATTACCTAAAAAAAATACAGTATCTGAATAAACATGTGGATTTAAAAAAGTAAATCCTAGTGTTTTTAGTACTACATTTTTTTTTTTATTAAAATTTGAATTTTGATCAAGATATACCTGAGTGTTAAATGACTTAATTTTTGAATAAATAAAATGAAAAAGAAATATTATTAATAGAATATTAAGTATCAATTCAATTATCGAGGTAAAATATTGCGTAAAATAATGAAAAAGAAATATTCCTAAAAATATTAAAATAAAATCAGATATAGAACAAATTACGCAAACCAAAAACACATGTTGTTTTTTTAAACCTTGTTCCATGACAAAAATATTTTGAGCACCGATTGCTA
>CACIGI010000005.1 GCA_902586125.1 uncultured Pelagibacteraceae bacterium
TTTCAACGCCGATAATTTTATTGAGGACTTATTATCAAATTATGATGAAGGTTCAAAAATCGTAGATATAAGTAGTAATTTGAAGATCGATATTGAAAAAATTTTTTTAGATAGTGAGTATTATCTAACAGATTTTAAGGGAGATATTTTAATCAAAAATAGTGAAATACAAAAAGCTTCTTTAATAGGAAGTTTTTTAAAAAATAAAAAACTCAAATTAACAATCAATAGTGTTGATAGTAATAAAATCACCACCTTGTTTGTTGATGAGGCAAAACCTTTTGTAAAAAGATATAAATTTATAAAGGGTTTCGATGAGGGATCACTCGATTTTTATAGCTCAAAAAAATCAAAAAAATCTGTTTCGCAAGTAAAAATTTATGATTTCAAATTAAAAGAGCTACCTATATTGACAAAAATTCTTACACTTGCATCCTTACAAGGTATTGCAGATATTTTATCTGGAGAAGGAATACGTTTCACAGAATTTGAGATGAACTTTAGGAATGAGGGCAATTTGATGACCATTGATGAGATTTATGCAATTGGTCCATCAATATCTATTTTAATGGAGGGCTATGTTGAAAAAAATAAATTAGTTAGTTTAAAGGGCACATTGGTGCCAGCCACAACAATTAATAATTTTATTGGTTCATTACCTGTGCTAGGTGAAGTATTAGTTGGAAAAAAAACTGGTGAGGGAGTATTTGGAGTAAGTTTTAAGATCAAAGGCCCACCAAAAAATTTAAAGACTTCAGTAAATCCCGTCAAAACTTTAACACCCAGATTTATTACAAGAACATTGGAAAAAATTAAAAAGAATTAACTTAACTCAATTTTTAAATGTCTTTTTTTTCCCACAGAAAGCTTTAAATAATTTTGTCTGAATAATTCATAAGAAATAATCAGATTTTCTTGAGATATAATTTCATCATTCAGTTTTATTGCATTTCCTTTAATAAGTCGTCTGATTTCGCTCTTTGAATTTTCTAATTTAGATAAGATCACGAGATCTATAATACTCATTTTATTTTCAATATCAGTTTTCTTAATTTTAATTGAAGGTAAATTTGAACCAAGCGAAGTTCCTGAGAAAGCTTCTTTTGCCGCTTGCTCTGAACTTTTAGCAGCTTTTAGACCATGAAGCATAGCAGTCGTCTCATTAGCTAGCCTAATTTTAAGTTCATTAATGTTCTCATCCTTCATTTTATCAATTACTTCAATATCTAGATCAGTGAACATTTTTAAAAATTTTATTACATCTCTGTCATCAATATTTCTCCAAAATTGCCAATAGTCATATGATGATAATAATTTATCATCTAACCAAATAGCACCTGACTCAGTTTTTCCCATTTTTGCTCCTGAGGATAGTGTAATGAGAGGGGTAGTTAAACCATAAGCTTGTTTACTAGAATATCTTTTTATAAGTTCTGTTCCATTTACAATGTTTCCCCATTGATCAGAACCCCCTATTTGTAAGGAACAATTCTCTTTTTTATTAAGCTCTAAAAAATCATAAGCTTGCAAAATCATATAATTAAATTCCATATAACTTAAAGATTGTTCTCTATCCAATCTCGTTTTAACACTTTCGAAAGTAAGCATTTTATTAATTGTAAAATGTTTTCCTATTTCTCTTAAAAATGAAATATAATTTAAATTTTTAAGCCAGGAATAATTATTTACAAAAATAGGTTTTGTTTTTGTATCGTTATTATTTAAAAATTTTTTTAATATTTTTTCAATATTTTTTGTATTTTTATCTATTTCTTTTTCAGTTAAAATTTTTCTTGTTTTGTCTTTGCCTGAAGGATCTCCAATTCTGGTAGTCCCTCCACCTAATAAGACAATCGGTCTGTGCCCATATTTTTGAAGAAGTCTAAGACACATGATTTGAAGCAAACTTCCAACATGAAGACTTTCAGCAGTACAATCGAAACCTATGTAACCTTTAATTTTTTCTTTATTTATTAATTTGGATAATTCGTTTTCATTTGTGCATTGATAGAAGTAGCCTCTATCTTTAAATTCTTTTAAAAATTTATCCATAAGTCTATAGTTCCACAATATACATTATTTAATAAAAAAAAATAAGAATGGATGAGATTTATACAGCAATGGGTTTGATGAGTGGTACCTCATCGGATGGAGTAGATGTATCCATAATTAAGTCAGATGGTGATCAAGAATTTTCAGTATTAATCGATAAATACTTTCAATATGATGAAGAATTAACTCAAAAAATACTTAAAATTAGGGATAAAATCTTAAATCCAGATGATTTAACCAAATATCAAGTTGAAATCAAAGATTTAGAAAGAGAAATAACTTTATTTCATTTTAAGGCCGTTAATAAATGCCTTGAACTATCAAAATCTGATGTTGATTTAATTGGTTTCCATGGTCAAACAATATTTCATGCCCCAGAAAAAAAAATTACAAAACAATTGGGTGACGGATTGCTACTATCTCAATTAACGAAAAAGAAAGTTATTTATAATTTTAGACAAAATGATTTAGAAAACGGGGGGCAGGGTGCTCCTCTAGCGCCAATCTTTCATAATGCTCTAGCTAATGAATTAAATAAAAAATTTAATTTAGGTTTTCCAATGAATATTCTTAATATTGGAGGTATTTCTAATGTCACTTCTACAATAGAATATAATAATTTGGGTTTAGAAGAAAAAATTTATGCCTATGATATTGGACCTGGTAATTGTTTGATAGACGAATGGATGAGAAAAAATTCGAAAAAAGGGTATGACAAAGAAGGTTTAGTAGCAAGATCTGGAAAAACAGACAAATTAATTTTAAATCAGGCTTTGGACAATTTTGTTGAACAATCTAATTTTGAAAAATCTTTAGATATTAAACATTTTGATATTTTTTTTGCAAAAGGACTTTCATTAGAGGATGGTGCTGCAACCATTACTGATTTCACCGCTAAATTAATTTCCAATGGAATGAATTTTATTGACAATAAGAATAATTCTCAAAAAAGTAAATGGTTAGTATGTGGGGGAGGAAGAAAAAATAAGTATCTCTTAGAAAGTATAAAAAATAATTTTGATGATATAAATCTTAATTCAATTGATCAATATGAATTAGACGGAGACTTTATCGAGTCTCAAGCTTTTGCTTTTTTAGCAATAAGATCACTAAAAGGTATGCCCATTTCATTTCCAAATACAACTAGATGTAAAAAACCGGTGACTGGTGGAGTTTTAGTAAAAAATTTTTAATACAAAGCTGTTTCTTTTTTTATGTATTTATCAAGAGATTTTGAAAGTGCGTTCTCATTTTTTGAAAAAAAATGATTTGCTTCTGAGATTGACTGAAATTCAACTTTAATACCTTTTTGCGCACTTAATCTTTTATTTAGTTCATTGATATGTTCAACAGGTACCAATTCATCTTTTTTTCCATAAATCATTATCCCAGAAGTTGGACACGGAGACAAAAATGAAAAATCATAAACATTTGGTTGGGGAGAGATTGCAACAAATCTATTTATCTCTGGTCTCCTCATTAAAAGTTGCATAGCAATCAGTGACCCAAAAGAAAAACCTGAAACCCAACACTGAGAATTGTCAAAATTTTCTCTCTCTAACCAATCAAGAGCCGCTGCAGCATCCGCTAATTCACCTTGGCCATTGTCAAATTCTCCATCACTCTTTCCTACACCTCTAAAATTTACTCTGCAAACCGAAAAATCATTTTCCATAAAAGTATGAAAAGTTTCCACAACAACTTTATTATTCATTGTTCCTCCATACTGAGGGTGTGGTTGTAAAACTAAAGCTATTGGTGAAGTGTTTTTTTTACTCTTATAATATTTGGCTTCAAGTCTACCTGCAGGTCCTGGAATAAATATTTCTAATATTTTATTTTCCATAATTGTTATTGATTATTATTCTCAAAAAAAAATTAGGTTTATCACAACTGCGTGACAAAATGTTAGTTTTTTTTTACTCATGATACTTGACTATTTTGGTCAGGTTTATATATACCCCAGTAAAATAAAGAATTATGAGACTAACTTCTAAAGGCAGATATGCGGTAATGGCTTTAGTGGATCTGGCTAGGTTTGATGGAATTAATCCAGTTTCTCTAAGGGATATATCTTTAAGACAAAGCATTTCGTTAGATTATTTAGAACAAATTTTTTCAAAATTGAGAAAAAAAGAAATTGTTCAAAGCGTTAGAGGAACTCAAGGTGGATATATATTAAATAGGAAAGCAAAAGAAATAAAATTAACAAATATTTTTGATGCAGTAGATGAAAAAGTAAAAACTGTCCAATGTAAAAAAGAGTCAAAAAAAGGATGCAATGGTAAATCTACAAAATGTTTAACTCACAATCTTTGGGATGAACTTGAAACTCACATCAATAATTTTTTTGATAAAAAAAGTTTAGACGACTTAGTAAAAGAAAATTTTGAAAGAAGATTATAAAATGGATACTAGAGAAAAAGATATAGAAAATTTAAAAGATTATAAATACGGTTTTACAACTGATATTGAAAATATTAAAGCACCAAAAGGTCTAAATGAAAATATAATTAAGTTTATTTCAAATATTAAAAAAGAACCTAAATGGATGTTGGATTTTAGATTAAAAGCATTTGAACGATTTAAGCTTCTCAAAGAACCTGACTGGCAAAAACCTAAGTATCCTAAAATTAATTATCAAGATTTATATTACTATTCGGCTCCGAAAAGCATGAAGGATAAACCTAAGAGCTTAGATGAATTAGATCCTAAACTTTTAGAAACTTATAATAAATTAGGAATTCCCCTTCAAGAGCAAGCAAGATTAAATGGAATAGCTGTAGATGCAGTATTTGATTCTGTTTCAGTAGCCACAACATTTAAAGGTGAATTAACAAAACATGGAATTATTTTTTGTTCAATGTCAGAAGCAATACAAAAACATCCTGATTTAGTAAAAAAATATTTAGGAACAGTAATTCCAACAACAGATCATTTTTTTGCGACATTAAACTCTGCAGTTTTTACCGATGGATCATTTGTTTATATTCCTGAGGGTGTAAAGTGTCCAATGGAGCTCTCGACGTATTTTAGAATTAATGCATCAGAAACTGGTCAATTTGAAAGAACTTTAATTATTGCTGATAAAGGAAGTTATGTGAGTTATTTAGAGGGCTGTACTGCACCGATGAGAGATGAAAATCAATTACACGCTGCTAACGTTGAACTAATAGCTCTTGATGATGCAGAGATTAAATATTCAACTGTTCAAAACTGGTACCCGGGAGATGAAAATGGAAAAGGGGGAATTTATAATTTTGTAACTAAAAGAGGACTATGTAAGGGAAAAAATTCTAAGATTTCTTGGACACAGGTAGAGACAGGTTCTGCTATAACTTGGAAATATCCTAGTTGTATTTTAAAGGGTGATAACTCAATTGGAGAATTTTATTCAATAGCAATTACAAATAATCATCAAAAAGCAGATACTGGAACAAAGATGATCCATCTTGGTAAAAATACTAAAAGCAAAATAATTTCTAAAGGTATTAGTGCTGGATTTTCTGATATGACCTATAGAGGATTAGTAGATATAAATTCAAAAGCAAAAAATTCTAGTAACTATACTCAATGTGACTCTCTTTTAATGGGAAATAAATGCGGAGCACACACTGTCCCTTACATAAAGAACAAAAATTTTGACTCAAATGTTGCTCATGAAGCAACAACGTCAAAAATAAGTGAAGAGCAATTGCACTATTGTCAACAAAGAGGATTAAATCCTGAGGAAGCTGTTGGGTTAATCGTTAATGGATTTTGCAAAGAAGTTCTTCAGCAATTACCAATGGAGTTTGCTGTAGAGGCACAAAAACTTGTTGGAATTAGTCTTGAAGGGAGCGTGGGTTAATGCTGAAAATAAATAACTTAAACGCAAATGTTAAAAATAAGTCAATTTTAAAGGGATTTTCACTAAATATAAACCCAGGTGAGGTTCATGCAATAATGGGTCCTAATGGCTCTGGAAAAAGTACGTTATCTAATATTTTATCGGGAAAAAAAGGTTACGAGGTATCTGGAGAAATATTATTTGAAAATAAAAATTTATTTGAACTTGAAACTGAGGAAAGAGCGCACAAAGGTATATTTTTAGCCTTCCAATACCCTTTAGAAATTCCTGGGGTAAATACTAATATTTTTTTAAAGACTTCTCTAAATGCAATTAGAAAAGCTCGTGGACTAAAAGAACTTGATGCTATCGAGTTTTTAAAACTCGTAAAAGAAAAAGCTAAAGAACTGAAATTTGATGAAGAAAAACTTAATAGGCAATTAAATGTAGGCTTCTCTGGTGGAGAAAAGAAGAAAAATGAAATTCTACAAATGTCAATGCTAGCGCCAAAACTTTCAATTTTAGATGAAACAGACTCAGGTTTAGATATAGATGCTCTAAAAATAGTTGCAGATGGTGTAAACACATCAAGGAATAATGAAAATTCTTTTTTAATCATTACTCATTATCAAAGACTATTAGATTATATTAAGCCAGATTTCGTTCACGTTTTAATGAATGGAAGGATTATCAAATCAGGTGGACCTGAACTTGCAGAAGAATTAGAAAAAAAAGGATATGAGAGTTTTAATTAGATGAAGGAACAATTAAAAATAGATTTTAACAAAATTAAAGAAGTTTCTAATTTTTCTAATAGAGATATTGAGATAAAAAAATCTTACCTAAATAAATTCATTGAAAATGGTTTCCCAAATAGAAAACAAGAAAACTGGAAGTTTTTAGATATAAATCAAATAATTAGTAATAATATTTCAGATTTGAGCTTTTATAATGATTATTCAATTGAAAATAAGATTGATTCATCAATTTTTATAGATGATTTAGAACATAATAAAATTATTTTTATTAATGGAAGAATTGAAAAAATTGACTTTAGTTATGAGGATAAAAAACAGATTGAAATAATTGAGGATTCTTACACAAATGATAAGTCTGAAAACAATAATTCATTAATTGATTTAAATATTGCATTAAGTAATAAACATTCTAAAATTTTAATTAAAAAAGGCTACTCATTTAAAAAACCCTTGATCATTTATCATTTAACCAATGAGAAAATGAAATCAAAGAATATTAATTTAAGATTAGATTTTGAGCTTGAACAAAACAGTACACTAAAGTTAATTGATTTCTTCAGTGATGATAGTGAAAAAAATTTTATGAATATTTTTTACAATTTTAATTTGGATAAAGATGCGATTCTTAAAAATTATAAAATTGATAAGTCGTTGAATAAAAATTTAAAATATTCATTTAATAATATAAATCAAAAACAAAATAGTATTTCTGAAACTTTTATTTTTTCTGCAGGCTCAGACTATTTCAAAAATGAGATAAATTGTAATCTAAAAGGCGAATATTCTTCAGCATTTATAAATGGCATTTTTTCATTAGATGATAATAAACAGCACGAAATAAGAACTACTATAAATCATTTGGTTGAAAATACAAAAAGTTATCAGTTAATAAAAAGTGTGCTTGGAAAAAATACAAAGTCTGCTTATCAAGGAAGAATATATGTAGACTCAAAGGCTCAGAAAACAGATGGATATCAATTAAGTAAAGCAATTTTGTTAGATGAAACCTCAGAGTTTAACGCAAAACCTGAATTAGAAATTTATGCTGATGATGTTAAATGTTCTCATGGATCAGCATCTGGTAGTCTTGATGATAATTCAATTTTTTATTTAATGTCTAGAGGACTAAATTATAAACAAGCTAAAGGACTATTAATAAATGGTTTTTTGCTTGATGTAATCGAAAAGATTACTGACGCTGAAATTAAAGATTTATTAAAAAAAATGATTGGTTTAAAAAAATGAACATAGATAATATTAAAAAAGAGTTTCCTATCTTTGATGAAAAGATACAAAACAATGATCTAGTTTATTTGGACAGTGCTAATTCTTCTCAAAAACCTAAAGTTGTTATTGATAGAATAAATGAATTCTACACTAAAGAATTTTCAAATGTGGGCAGAAGTATTCATTATTTGGCAGTGGCAGCTACAAATTTATACGAAAATACACGATCTTCTGTCCAAAAATACATTAATGCAAAAGATAAAAATGAGATTGTATTTACTAAGGGTGCAACAGAAGCCCTCAATTTAGTTGCTAATACACTTGGCCAAAAGTATTTGAATGAAGGTGACGAAATTTTACTCACTGAGTTAGAGCATCATTCAAATTATGTACCATGGCACTATTTGAGAAAATCAAAAAATATAAAGATTAATTTTGCTGAAATAAATGGAGAGGGAGAAATTCCAATTGAAAATATTGAAAAAAAAATTACGCCAAAAACAAAGGTGATTGCCATTAATCATCTATCGAATGTCACTGGTGCAATCCTACCAATCAAAGAGATTACTGAGCTAGCACACGCAAAAGATATAATTGTTGTTGTAGATGGATGTCAAGGTGCACCACATTTAAAACTTGATGTGCAAGATCTGGACTGTGATTTTTATGCAATTTCTTGTCATAAAATGTATGGACCGACTGGACTTGGAATTTTGTATGGAAAAAAAAAATGGCTTGAAGAATTACCACCTTATCAAGGTGGTGGTGGAATGATTAAAGAAGTTAAAAAAGATTGTATTACTTATGGTGATCTTCCAAATAAGTATGAAGCAGGCACTATGGCCACTGCACAGGTGATAGCTTTTGATAAGTCTATCAAATTTTTAGAAAGTATTGGGATTGAAAATATAATTAAACATGAAAAAGAATTAATAGAATATGGTCAAGAAATTTTAAAGAAGAATAATTCAGTAAAAATAATTGGCAATCCAAAAAATAAAGGTGGTGTAATATCGTTTACGATTGAAGGGGTACATCCACATGACATCGCGACAATACTTGACGAAGATGGTGTAGCTATTAGAGCTGGACACCATTGCTGTCAAATTTTACACGACAAACTCGAGATTCCTGCTAGTGCAAGAGCATCAGTAGGTGTCTATAATACTAAAAGTGATTTTGATCAATTAAATGAGTCTATAAATAAATGTAAAAAAATTTTTGATTTAAAATGAATTTAAAAGAATTATATCAAGAAATAATTTTAGAACATGGAAAAAATCCAAGGAATTTGAGGAAGACTGATAATTTTAATAAGGATGCGAAAGGGAATAATCCTTTATGTGGGGATAATGTGCATGTTTATTTAAAACTGAACAATCAAAGAAAAGTTGAAGATATTTCTTTTGAAGGAAGTGGTTGTGCAATATCAATGGCTTCAGCTTCAATAATGACAGATTTGATTAAAGGCAAAAGTGACAATGAAGCAAAGGAGATCATAGATGATTTTCTTGGAATGATAAAAGAAAATCCTGAATTAAAATCTTCGATTTTAGAGGAGGATGATAAAACAAAACTAATGTGTCTATCAGGAGTAAAACAATATCCTATGAGAGTAAAATGTGCTACTTTGTCATGGCATACTTTGATTTCTGCAATGGAAGATGATGGAAAGCAAGTGAGTACAGAAGATTAATATTATGGAAATAAAAGAAAAAATTATAAATGAAATTAGAAAAATTTATGATCCTGAGTTACCAGTTAATATCTATGAACTTGGTTTAATTTATGATATTCAGATTAAAGGAAAAAAAGCTGAAATTAAAATGACTTTAACTACACCAAATTGTCCTGTTGCAGAGAGTTTACCAAAAGAGGTAAAAGAAGGAGCTATGCAAGTTGAGGAAATTGATGATGTTGATCTTCAACTAGTTTGGAACCCACCTTGGAATAAAGATATGATGTCAGATGCTGCTAAGTTGGAGTTAAATTTATAATGAGTCCTATAATTAAACTAAGTGAAAATGCAGCAAATAGAATTAAAGAAATCATGTCTAGTGCCGAAAAAGATGCTTTAGGAGTGAGAGTTTCAGTTAAATCTGGAGGATGCGCAGGCATGTCATATGTAATGGAATATTCTAAACAAATTAATCCGAATGATGAGGTAATTGAACACAAAGGAGTTAAGGTATTTATAGATTCTGCTG
Organism: uncultured Pelagibacteraceae bacterium; assembly: GCA_902586125.1. Classification (GTDB taxonomy): domain Bacteria; phylum Pseudomonadota; class Alphaproteobacteria; order Pelagibacterales; family Pelagibacteraceae; genus Pelagibacter. The sequence goes on from CACIGI010000005.1 coordinate 10,074, forward strand.
CAGTGATGTATTTATTAGGTACTGAAATGGATTACAAAAAAGAGGATTTTTCCTCAACTTTTGTGTTCAATAATCCCAATGAGACAGAGAGATGTGGTTGCGGGGAGTCCTTTAAAGTAGAATAAAATTTAGTATCCCATAAGTTGCATAGCTGTATTGCTTAAAATGCATATCTAGTATATAATCATTAAATGAACGTTTTTGAATTTAGAAATTTATTAGCGTCTGAAGACAGAAAAGAAAAAAGAAAAAACCTTCAAAGATCTTTAATCAAATCTGTTGAATCAGGAGCTAATGGAACTCAAGACTACGTTGTTAAAAAGGGTCCTGGCAAAAATAAGATTGCCACTACTAGACAATAATTTTTAACAACTATAATACATGTCGAACTCTATTGGGTGTGGTGTGTGTTCGAAATTATGTATTTCCTCAAATTTTAAAGCAATGTAAGCATCAATCTGATCATCAGTGAAAACGTTACCTTGTTTTAAAAAATCTCTGTCTTTATCTAAACTTTCCATTGCTTCTCTTAAAGAACCACAAACGGTAGGTATTTTTTTAACTTCATTTTCAGATAAAGCATAAAGATCTTTATCGAAAGATTTACCTGGATCAATTTTATTCTTAATACCATCCAGTCCAGCCATAAGCATTGCTGCAAAAGTTAAGTATGGGTTTCCAGCTGCATCACCAAATCTGATTTCACATCTCGCAGCCTTTTTACTTAGAGTAATAGGAATTCTGCATGAAGCTGACCTATTTCTTGCTGAGTACGCTAATAACACTGGTGCTTCAAATCCTGGGATCAATCTTTTGTAACTATTGGTTGTCGCGTTTGAAAAAGCATTTATAGCTTTTGCATGTTTTAAAATTCCACCAATATAGTTTAGAGCTAGATCGGATAAGCCAGCGTATTTATTTCCGGAAAATAATGCTGTATTTCCTTTCCATATTGATTGGTGTACGTGCATACCAGATCCATTATCACCTTTTACTGGTTTAGGCATAAAAGTTGCAGTTTTACCAAATGAGTGTGAAACCATATGTACTGCATATTTATATAGTTGTAAGTTATCTGCTTGATCAACTAGAGTTCCAAAATACATTCCTAGTTCATGCTGACTTGGAGCAACTTCATGGTGATGTTTTTCAACCTTAATGCCCATGTCTTTCATTGCTTTTAAATACTCACTTCTCATATCTTGCGCACTATCAACTGGAGGAACTGGGAAGTAACCACCTTTGACACCTGGTCTATGCCCCATGTTTCCATTTTCATATTTTTTTCCAGTGTTGTATGGGCCTTCAGTGCTATCAATTTTAAAGCCAGTTTCGTTCATGTCATTTTTAAATCTTACATCATCGAATACAAAAAACTCCGCTTCTGGACCAAAAAATGCTTTATCACCAATTCCAGATTTTTTTAAATATGCTTCAGCTTTTTTAGCTGTTCCTCTAGGATCTCTTTCGTAAGGATCTTTTTTAATTGCATCCAAAATATCACAAAAAATGTTCAATGTATTATGAGATGTGAATGGATCAACGACAGTTCTATTCAAATCGGGCTTTAAAATCATGTCAGACTCATTGATAGCTTTCCAACCTGCAATTGAGGAGCCATCAAAGAAAATTCCATCATTTAACATATCTTCGTCAACAACCTTTGTATCCATAGTAACATGTTGAAGTTTGCCTCTTGGGTCAGTGAACCTTAAGTCAACGTAATCAATTTCTTTATCTTTTATGACTTTTAATACATCTTTAGCACTCATCTATATCTCCTAAGTAATTCAGTGGGTTGTGATACCAAATAAAGACTGATAAATAATCCTCATTTACTTAATAACACCCATGCATTTTTTACATAAGTGTATAATTAAATGGCTTAAAATACTAACAATTCAGAGTTGAATAATGACAATTCTAAATAAAGAACCAGTTCAAAGAGTGAGTAAAAAAATTAGAGAATTCGATCAAAATTTAAGTGTTAGTGTTTTAGAAACTTCAGCTAGAACAGCTTTAGAAGCTGCATCTTCTTTAGGATGCAAGGTCGGAGCTATTGTAAAAAGCTTACTTTTTAAAACTGATGATAAGTTTACTTTATTTTTGATTGCTGGAGACAAGAAAGCTTCTCTAAAAAAAATTAAAAAGAATATTAAATTTAAAGATGTATTCATGGCAACTGCTGAAGATGTAAAAAACATTACCGGCTATACAATAGGTGGAGTTTCACCAGTAGGCCATTTAAAATATGTAGACATTTATATAGATAATTCTTTACAGAGGTTTGATTTTTTATTTGCTGCTGCAGGTCATCCAAATTGTATTTTTAAAATCAATTTCTCAGATTTAAAGAAAATAACAAATGGAAAAGTTGAAGATATTATTGAATGAGACAACCAAAACTATTAGATTATTTTTTATTAATTTTATTAGCTTTAATATGGGCATCAGCTTTTTTTAATATCAAAATTGCAACCTATTCATTTGGACCAATTACCATTGCATTTTTAAGAGTGTTTTTTGGAGCAATACCAGTTTTGTTACTTTGTTATTATAAAAAGATAAAGATCGAGGCTTTTTCAAAAGATTGGTATTGGTTTGCGATGATAGGATTTATAAATTTGGTAGCTCCTTTTTTTTTAATTGCGTACGGCGTACAGTCAGTTCAAAGTAATTTGGCTGCAATATTGATGTCAACTACACCATTAAGTTCAACTGTGCTTGGTCATTTTTATACAAAAAATGAGAAATTCAATTTTATTAAAACAATAGGAATCTTAATAGGGTTTTCTGGAGTCCTTTACTTATTTTCTGATAATATTTTGATTAATGAAAATAATTTTTTTTCAGCAATACTAATTCTATTAGGCTCAACTTGTTATGTAATAGGTGGTGTTTTAACCTTAAAAATTAGTAAAAAAAAAAATGAAAATGTAACAGGCTCAATATTAATTTGGGCAGTTTTGATTTTGATACCTATAGTAAGTATTATCGAGCAACCATGGAATGTCTCGCCAAGGCTAGACTCTACAATATCCGTGATATATCTTGGCTTAGTTTCTACTGGAATTGCATGGTTATTGAGATTTAGAATTTTAGTTAATAATGGACTTATATTTCAGTCACAAGTTTCATATTTTATTCCAATTTTTGGAACTATCTTGAGTTATATTTTTCTGAAAGAATTGATCACTTTTAAAGTTTTGATATCACTTATAGCTGTGTCAGTAGGAATTTATTTTGTAAGAAAAGCAGACAATAAAATTAATAAAATAAAGCTCGATTAATACAATTCTTAGTTGAAAACATTATTGACCCATTTACATCATTCCCAAAAAGGTTTTTAATTAATTTATATAAATAACAAGAGGAGAAACAAATGAGTGCAGAAGCAATGAAAGTGTCATCTGTATTAGATACTTCTCATTTAAAGGTTAAATTTCCGTTCAAAGCAAAATATGGAAACTACATTAATGGAAAATTTGTAGAACCAAAATCTGGAAAGTATTTTGATAATACATCTCCGATTTCAAATGAGATAATCTGTTCAGTTGCACGATCAAATGAAAAAGACGTAGATGCAGCATTAGATGCAGCTCACGCAGCTTTCCCGACTTGGGGTAAAACTTCAATTACGGAAAGATCAAACATTCTTCTTAAAATTGCAGATGTCATTGAGAAAAATCTTAATGTATTAGCAACAGCTGAATGTTTAGATAATGGTAAGCCAATTAGAGAATGTATGGCTGCTGATTTACCACTAGTAATAGATCATTGGAGATATTTTGCTGGAGTAATCAGAGCAGAGGAAGGTTCAGTTGCTGAAATCAGTAACAGTGAATATTCCTATCACATTCCAGAACCACTAGGTGTGGTTGGACAAATTATACCATGGAACTTTCCATTATTAATGGCAACTTGGAAACTTGCTCCAGCTTTAGCAGCAGGAAACTGTGTAGTGCTAAAACCAGCTGAGCAAACACCAGCATCGATCATGTTACTTATGGAATTAATTGGAGATTTATTACCTCCAGGAGTAGTTAATGTTGTAAGTGGCTTTGGTTTAGAAGCTGGAAAACCACTAGCATCATCAAAAAGAATCAAAAAGATTGCTTTCACTGGTGAAACAACAACTGGTAGGTTGATTATGCAATATGCATCTCAAAACTTGATACCAATTACGTTGGAGCTAGGTGGAAAATCTCCTAACATTTTCTTTGAGGATGTCATGGCAAAGGATGATGACTTCTTAGATAAATGTTTAGAAGGTTTTGCAATGTTCACATTAAACCAAGGTGAAGTTTGTACTTGTCCGAGCAGAGTACTAGTTCAAGAGTCTATCTATGACAAATTCATGGAGAAAGCTATTGCTAGAACAAAAGCTGTTAAGCAAGACAATCCTCTAAAAATGGAAACAATGATTGGAGCACAAGCATCATTAGAACAAATGGAAAAAATCAAATCTTATCTAGATTTAGGTAAGAAAGAAGGAGCCAAAGTTCTATGTGGTGGAAATGTTGCAAAAATCAACAGTGGTTTGGAAAAAGGAAACTATATTGAACCAACTATTTTTGAAGGTAATAACTCAATGCGTATCTTCCAAGAAGAAATTTTTGGACCAGTTGTATCAGTAACTAAGTTTAAAGATGAGGCAGAGGCATTACAAATTGCTAATGACACTCTTTATGGTTTAGGTGCTGGTGTTTGGACTAGAAATGGAAATATTGCTTACAGAATGGGTAGAGAAATACAAGCTGGTAGAGTATGGACTAATTGTTACCATGCTTATCCTGCACATGCTGCATTCGGTGGATACAAACAATCTGGTATCGGAAGAGAAACACATAAAATGATGCTTAACCACTACAGACAAGTGAAAAATCTTCACGTGTCTTACAGTGAAAAGAAATTAGGCTTCTTTTAAAAATAATCTAATATATAATGGTCTGCGAGGAATCGCAGGCCATATTTTTATGAAAGTAAAAGCAACTAGTTCAGCACTAAAATTAATTGAAGAGCTTAAAGCTCAACATGGTGAAGAGTTATTATTTCACCAGTCTGGAGGATGTTGTGATGGAAGTGCACCAATGTGTTATCCTAGAAATGAGTATATGGTTGGTTCTAGCGATGTGAAACTTGGAGAAATTGGTGGAGTACCTTTTTACATGAACGATGACCAATATGAAAAATGGAAACATACTGATTTAACAATAGATGCTGTTAATGGCATTGGTGGAATGTTCTCATTAGATAATGGTACTGGAAAAAGATTTTTGACAAAATCTGAGATATGTTTGGTTGTGGATAACGACCCAAAAAAAAATTAATTATTCATTAATTTTTTATGTCTGTTTACTTAAGTTCTCAAAAAATTATTAAAGATTGGATAGATTATAATGATCATATGAACGTATCATATTATCTTTTAATTTTTGATAAATATGGTGCAGATACTTTAAATAATATGTTCCAAATGGGAGAGCATTCAGCAAAAACAACTGGCAAAAGCACCATGATTGTAGAGTCAAATATTACCTATAATCAAGAGCTCAAAGTTGATGATGAAGTTGATGTTAATTTAGTTTATTTTGATCACGATAGAAAAAGATTGCAATATAAAATAGAAATGGTTCATAAAGAAAAAAAGTTTCTTGCATCAACTATAGAAATACTTGCTTTATATGTTGACTTAAATAGTAGAAAAGTTTCTGAATTTGAAGATGAAAAAATTAAAATTATGGATGATTTCATTCAAAAACATTTTTCAAAATTTAATAATGAAAATTTAAAATTTTCTTCAAAATTAAAAAAAAATTAATATAACTTCCAGTCCGTAGCTGGAAGTTATACCAAAAGATTATTGACCCGGAGCTTTGTAACCAATTTTGCTAGCTTTTGTTGTAGCTTTTGTAAAATCAATCGCCTCAAGCATTGTCAAATTTCTTACAGCACTAGATGCTTCAACAACCAATTTAATTGCTGCAAAATCATCAAAACTTGGAATATCAGCAACAACTACAAAATCATAAGAACCTCTAACGATATCCATGCTATGCATTGTTCCACCCATAGCTTTTGTTAATTGTTCTACAACAGCTTTTCTATCACTTGTTGGATCTTTTAAAAAACCCTGAAAAGCTTTTTCAGTGTAATTACCAATTATATATGCTTTCATCTTGAACTCCTTTTTTTGATAAGTGTAGCATCTAATCAAAGATAATTAATGTGTAAAAATTACATAGTAGACACAACTTATAGTAATGCTAAATTAAATTTATGTACGAAAAATTTGGACAATTTATCGATGGTAAATGGCAAAAATCATCAGATGGAAGAACTTACGAAGTAATTAATCCAGCAAATGAAGAAGTTTTGGGAAAAGCCTCTAAAGCTACGCCAAAGGATGTTGATAGAGCATTAAAGTCTGCTGCAAAAGGATTGGAAGTTTGGAAAAAAACTCCTCCTTGGCAAAGATCTTACATCATCAGAAGAATTGCAGACAAAATAAGAGAGAAACAAGATGTACTAGCAAAATGGATGACATTAGAAGTTGGTAAACCTTTTGCAGAAGCTAAGGGTGAGGTGAATGGAGCTGCAGATATTTTTGAATGGAACGCTGAAGAAACTAAAAGAATTTATGGTCAAACTGTTGAAAGTAGATTTGAAGATACAAGGGTGCATGTTTACTATCAGCCTGTGGGTGTCGTAGCTGCTTTATCACCGTGGAATTTTCCCGCAGTATTATCGGCGAGAAAAATTTCTACAGCACTAGCTGCTGGGTGCTCGGTTATTATTAAGCCAGATGTCATTACTCCAGGAGTTGTAATGGAAATGGTAGATATATGTAGGGAATGTGGAGTACCAGCTGGTGTTGTAAATCTTTTATCAGGCGATCCACCAAGTATAGCTCAACAATTAATTTCATCAGATATAATTAAAAAAATTTCAATAACGGGATCTTCTAGAGTTGGAAAACTAATATTAAAACAGGCGGCAGATAAAGTTCAAAGAGTAACAATGGAGTTAAGTGGTCATTCTCCATTTATAGTTTTCGATGATGCCGATATAAAAAAAGCAACAGATATGGCAATCGCAGCAAAATTTAGAAATAATGGCCAAGTTTGTATATCGCCAAATAGATTTTATATTCAAGAGAGTAAAAAAGATGAGTTTGTAAATTTATTTGTTGAAAAAACAAAAAAACTTAAAATTGGTGATGGAATGGATCCATCTACACAACTGGGTCCATTAACAACCAAGAAAAGATTAAATGAAATTGAGGAATTGGTTGAAAAAACTAAGCAAGAGGGTGCTAAAGTTTTATTGGGAGGAAAAAGACCAGCTGGATTTAATAAAGGTTTCTTTTATGAACCAACAGTATTTGATAATGTTAAAGACAATTTTACAATAATGAAACAAGAACCATTTGGACCACTGGTGCCTATGTTATCTTTTAAATCCTTCGATGAAGTTATAGAAAGAGCAAATAATCATGATCTAGGTCTTTCAAGTTATATTTGTACAAATTCTATGGAAAAAGCACATAAAGCATCTGAATTAATGGAAACAGGTACAGTTGCAGTTAATACTCCTCTGGTTGCAATTGCAGAAGCTCCTTTTGGTGGTATAAAACAAGCGGGCTATGGTAGGGAAGGTGGATCAATGGCCATTAAAGATTATTTAAATGTAAAATACACTCATTTGGGGTTAAAAGGTTAAACTTATGAAACTATTACGAATAGGCGAAAAAGGAAAAGAAAAACCCGCAGTAATTGACGATCAAAATAATTACAAAGACTTATCATCTATAATTGAAGATTTTAATCCAAAAACTTTAAATTTTGAAACTTTAAAAAAAATAAAAAGTACAGATTTATCCAAGTTACCAACTATTGACTCAAATCAAAGAATAGGTGCGTGTGTTTCAGAACCCTCTAAGTTTATTGGAATAGGCTTAAACTTTAAAGATCATGCTGAGGAACAAAATTTACCAATTCCAAAAGAACCAATTATTTTTTCAAAGTTTACAAGTTGTATTACAGGACCAAATGATCCAATAGTTGTACCAAAAGGATCTAATCATACTGATTGGGAAGTTGAGATTGGTTTTGTAATTGGAAAAAAGGCTATAAATGTTAGTATTGATAACGCCCTAGATTATGTTCTTGGTTTTTTTCTAGTTAATGATGTAAGTGAAAGAGATTTTCAAAAGAACAGAGGTTTAACTTGGGACAAAGGAAAGGGTTTTGATACTTTCGGTCCAATTGGCCCATTCATAGTTACTATAGATGAATTACCAGACTATCAAAATTTAGATATGTTTTTAGATGTAAACGGTAAGAGGATGCAAACTGGAAATACAAGTAAAATGATTTTTGATATCAAAACTTTAGTTTCTTACATGAGCTCGTGTATGAGTTTACATCCTGGTGACATTTGTTGCACTGGGACACCCCCAGGTGTTGGAGAAAATATGAAACCACCTTACTTTTTAAAAGGAGGAGAGGAAGTTGTTTTGGGTATAGATAAACTTGGCACTCAAAAACACAAAGTAGTTTCATACAAAGATTAAAAATTTTATTTTAAAAGATGCAAAAAAGAGATCTTTATTATGAGAGAATTCCAACTAAACTTTTAAGAGAGGATGTCAAATACTTAGGAAACGTACTTGGAAAAGTTATTAAAGATCAAGAGGGTAAAAACTTTTTTGAACTAATTGAAAAAGTTAGAAAGCTATCAAAGGCTAATAAAAAAAAATCTAATTCAAAAAATACAAACAAAAAAGTTATTAAAGCTATTTGGGATCTAAACCCAAAAAATACTTTTAAATTAACAAGAGCATTTAGTCACTTTATGAACCTTATGAATTTGGCTGAATTGATCGATACCTCTCGTAATTTAAATGAATATGAAAATAATAAAAAAAAATTCAAAAATAATAATTTATTTATTGAAGAAGTTTTTGAAAATCTTTTTAATAACAAAAATATTTCAAATATTAAGATCTACAATACTGCTAAAAAGCTAAATATAGGAATTGTTTTAACTGCCCATCCAACTGAAGTTAAAAGAAGAACTTTAATTCAAAAATATCATAATATTATTGAAATTTTAGAGCAAAGAAATCTACTGAAGAATTATCCTTCAAAGATGAAAATATTAGACAAAAAACTTTTTGATGAACTCACAATTATTTGGAATACTGACGATTTGAAAAGATTTAAACCTTCTCCTTTTGATGAAGCAAAATGGGGCTTAGCTATTATTGAGGATAGTTTATGGGATACAATTCCAAAAGTTTACAGAAGATTAAATTCAATTTTCGTTCAGAATATGGGTAAAGGTTTACCAAAAAATTTCAATCCAATTGAGTTTGGTTCTTGGATGGGGGGTGATAGAGATGGTAATCCAAATGTAACAGCAGAAGTCACAAAAAAAGTAATTTTATTATCAAGATGGGAAGCAGCCAAATTATATGAAAAGTATTTAACAAAATTAATTAGGTCTTATTCTATGGAGAAATGCTCAAAAAAAATTAAGAGAAAGGTTGGAAAATCATTTGAACCATATCGTGTTTTTTTAAGACCTTTGAGAGATAAAATGAGAACTACACACAGATCAATTGAGCAATATCTAGTTAATAATAAACCCTTGGATAATAGAAAATTACTTAATTCAAGAGAGGAAATATTAAAACCGCTAAGAGTGGTGAGGGAGTCCTTAGAGCAAAATCAAAATGAAAATATTGCAAGCGGGGAATTATTAGATTTGATGAGAAGAGCTAAGTGTTTTGGTATTAATTTAGCAAGGCTAGATATAAGACAGGAATCATCAAGACATTGTCAATTAATATCCGAATATATAAAAAAAAAATATAACAAAGTTTATTTAAATTTTAGTGAAAAGGAAAAAATTTATTTTTTAAAAAAATTATTAATGTCGAAAAAAAAATATTTAAATAAATTTGAATTTAGAAATAAAGAAAATAAAGAGGTTTGGTCAACTTTTAAAGTTTTAGCCAATGAGCCTCCAGAAACTTTGGGCGCATATGTTATTTCTATGACGACTTCAGCATCTGATATTTTAACTGTTTATTTATTGCAAAAAGAGGCAAATATAAAACATAAGCTAAGAGTTGTGCCTTTATTTGAGACTTTAGATGATTTGATTAACTCTAAAGAAGTAATGGAAAGTTTATTTTCTCAGTCTTGGTATAGAAAATTAATTAAATCTCATCAAGAAGTTATGATTGGGTATTCTGACTCAAGCAAAGACGCAGGGAAAATTTGTTCTAACTGGCATCAATATAAAGCTCAAGAGTCCATAATTAAGTTAGGTAAAAAATTTGATATTGAGGTTTCATTTTTTCATGGTAGAGGAGGGTCACCAGGAAGAGGTGGAGGCCCTATTCAAGCAACATTAAGATCACTTCCCCCAAATTCAGTAAATGGAAAAATAAGAATTACTGATCAGGGTGAGGTTATACAACAAAAATATGGATACGAGCCTTTAGCTAAATATAATTTGTGTAGTTATATAGGAGCAGTAACTGATGCTACATTAGATCCTCCACCTGTTCCAAAAAATAATTGGAGATCTTTAATAAGCAAAATGTCAGATATATCAAAAAATTCTTACAGAAAAAATATTAATCAAAGTGCAGATTTTATAAAATATTTTAAAACTGTTACACCTCATAAAGCTTTAGGCAAGCTTTCTATAGGATCTAGACCGACAAAAAGAAAGAATGTTGATAATATAAAAAGTTTAAGGGCCATTCCTTGGGTTTTTGCATGGACACAAATAAGGCTTATGCTGCCGGCATGGCTAGGTAGTGCAGAGGCTTTAAGATATTCTTACATACGACAATTCAGAAAAACTCTCTACGACATGGAAAGAAATTGGCCTTTTTTTAACTCTATGATGGATATGCTAGACATGGTTATTTCAAAAGCTGATCCTGAAATATCAAAAATATATGAACATTATTTAGCGGATAAAAGTTTAAAAAGAGTTGGTAAAAAATTAAGATTTCAATTTGCTGTTATAAAAGAATTGAATAAGAAAATAACTCCTAAAGAAATATTAAATTCTAGAAAACAGTTTAGAACAACAATTATTGTGAGAAGTATATATTCTGAGGTTTTAAATATTATTCAGCCAATTGCTATCAACAAACTAAAGAATAAAAATAATGCTCAAAATAAAAAATATTTAAATGATGCTTTGTTAACCTCAATAGCTGGTATATCTGCAGCTATGAAAAATACAGGATAATGATAGAATTTTTTATCGCTTTTGGAGCAGGATTAATCAGTTTCTTGTCACCATGTGTCCTACCTTTAATACCTGGATACATTTCTTATATTTCAGGAAGTTCAATTAATGAGTTAATTGAAAAAAAAAATATTAATTTAATTCCAATTATTTTATTTACCATTGGTTTTTCTATTGTTTTTATAATTTTTGGAACAGCTTCAACTTTTTTAGGTAAAATATTTTTACAAAATTCTATTGAATTAAGAATTGCAGCAGGATTAGTAATAATTCTTTTCTCACTTCATATAATTGGGATAATTAATTTGAAATTTTTGAATTTTGAAAAAAGAATTGAAACTAAAACAAATAATAACTTTTACAGCCCAATTTTAATTGGTATGGCGTTCGCTTTTGGATGGACTCCTTGCATAGGTCCAATTTTAGGATCAATTTTGGTTCTTGCTGCAACTGAAGAAAATTTGACCAGGGGTATTTTGCTTCTCTTTTTTTATTCTTTTGGACTAGCTATTCCATTTATTTTATCGGGTTATTTAATACAAAAATTTTTGATTTTTTCTAAAAATTTTAAAAAAAATATTAACTTAGTATCTAAAGGTGGCGGAATAGTTCTTTTAATCACTGGTATTTTAATATTAACTAATCAACTACAAGGTTTAGGATTTTACCTTTTAGGCATATTTCCTTTTTTACAAAACTTTGGATAAAAGATTATGAAAATTTATCAAATTGATTCTAGTGCAAGAAAAGAAGGTTCAACCTCAAGAGCTTTAGCTAAAAAATTACTAGATAAAATAAAAAAACCCGGAGATGAAATTATATATAGAGACTTAGATGATGAAATGGTTTTTGTTTCTGGTCTGACTGAGTCAGGAATGAAAATTGATAAAAAAGATCAAACAGATCATCATAAAAAGATGTTTGAATTATCTGATAAGTTAGTAAAAGAACTTAAGGAAAGTGACATAATTATAATATCAGCACCAATCTATAATTATGGACCTCCTGCTACTTTAAAAGCATGGTCAGATTTAGCTGCTAGAATAGGTGAAACTTTTAGGTTTAAACCAAATGGCAGAAGAGAAGGATTACTTAAAAATAAGAAAGCATATTTAGTAATAACCTCTGGAGGCACGAAATTGAATAGTCCTGAGGATTTTTTAACACCTTGGTTAAAATTTATTTTAAATTTTTTTGGCATCAATCATGTAGAAATTATCAGTGCAGATCAGATGTCTTTAGATTATGAAAAATCTATTAGAGATGCCGAAGCTCAAATTGATAAAATAAAAGCTTAATGAATAGTTCAATTAAAACAATGGAAAGAATATGCAACCAAATGTATGATTGAAATAATGGATAACAAAGTATAAAACATCGATCAGGGGTGTCTTTGTAGACTGAGATTATACCCTAAGAACCTGTCCGGTAATTCAGAAAGGGATAACAGTGGATAAAACTTTTTTTTTAGGTCAATCTACATCACTTATATTACTTATTATTATAAATTTAATATTTGTTTTTTTTGGTTTATACAATTCAAAAAAATATAAAGGTCTAAATAACTATCTAACTGCCAATAGAAATATTGGATTGTTTTCATTAACAACAAGTTTAATTGCCTCTGCTTTAGGTGCATGGATTTTATTCGGCCCTGCCTCAGCAGCAACATGGGGAGGCATCGGGGCTATAATAGGTTATTCATTAGGTACAGCTTTTCCAATGTTTTTTTTAATATATTTAGGAAAAAAAATTAGAAAAGAATTTCCTAAAGGATCCTCTTTAGTTGAGTTTATGCGTAAAAAGTTTAATAAAAGTTTATTCAAACTAATTTTGTTAATGACAATTTTTTATATGTTTATTTTTTTGTGTGCTGAAGTTACTGCAATAGCCGTATTAATTAATTATATTTCAGGCACCCAGCTTTGGATAACTGCTTTAATTGTTTTATTATCTACTCTTGTTTATACTTTATATGGAGGCTTAAGGGCTTCTATATTTACTGATAATATTCAAATGGTTGTTATAGGGGTTCTTTTGTTAGTTTCTCTGGCTTACATAAGCTCTTCTACAGGATCTGAATTTTCTTTTGATTTTATAAAAGAAAAAAATCCTCAACTATTAAGCTCGTCTTACTTACCAAACTATACAGCTGGTTTAACTTTTTTTATTGCAGTAGCAGCAACTAATTTATTTCATCAGGGTAATTGGCAAAGAGTATATGCTGCTAAAAACTTTGAAACTCTTAAAAAAAGCTTAATTATATCTTTTTTTATTATTACACCTATCGTATTTTACATGGGATTTTCGGGAATGGTTGCTTTTTCTATAGATCCAACCACCAGACCAGATCTTGGTTTTTTTACATTATTATTAAAAAAACAAACAGTACCACTTTCTATTGTAGTAATTATATTAGGTTTGGCATTAACCATCTCAACTGTAGATACTTTAGTAAATGCTATATCAAGCTTAATTATTGTAGATGGTAAAGCAACATTTAATCTAGATAAAAAAATAAAATATTTAAATTTTTCTAAATATATAATTTTATTTTTATCTTTTATTTCTTTTATAGTTGCATCCAAAGGATTCGATATATTATATTTATTTTTACTAGCTGATTTATTCTGTTGTGCATTTGTACTTACCGTTTTTTACAGTTTTTATAATAAAAATATCAACGAAAGAAATGCATATATATCAATCATTATTGGACTTATATTTGGATTTTTATTCTTCCCTTCACCGGATTTCTCAAAAAGTTTATTAGTTGGTATTTTGTTATCAAAAGAGATTTTTAGCCCGTTTATAATCCAATCATTATTATTTTTGTCATTTATGATTGCAACTTTTTTACCTTTTTTGGTTCTTAAAGCTCAAAAGATGAAATTTTAGTTGATTGTATTAAGTGAATTAATAGTTATATAACTGACCGAATGTCAGAAAATCAAATAGTAATAAACGATCTCTCAAAAGTTTATGATAACGGTTTTAATGCTTTAAAAAATATAAACCTCAATATTAAAAAAGGGGAAATTTTTGCGATGCTTGGACCCAACGGCGCAGGTAAAACTACTTTGATTAGCATTATTTGTGGTATTGTAAAACCATCATCAGGAAAAGTTACAGTTGAAGACTTTGATATCATTAAGGATTACAGGGAAACAAGATCACGTATAGGACTCGTTCCTCAGGAATTAACTTTAGAGCAGTTTGAAACTGTTTTTAATAACGTTTCATATTCAAGAGGTTTGTATGGGAAAAAACCAGATCCAAAACATATTGAAAAAGTCTTGAAACAACTCAGCCTTTGGGACAAAAAAGATTTAATCTTGCGAAAATTATCAGGTGGAATGAAAAGAAGAGTTTTAATCGCCAAAGCATTGTCTCATGAGCCTAAAATTTTATTTTTAGATGAACCTACTGCTGGTGTAGATGTTGAATTAAGACAAGAGATGTGGAAGGTGGTAAAATCATTAAGAGAAATAGGTGTTACAATTATTTTAACAACTCATTATATTGAAGAGGCCGAAGCGATTGCTGATCGAGTAGGTGTTATTAATCAAGGAGAAATTATCATTGTAGAACAAAAGAAAGAACTTATAAAAAAAATGGGTCGAAAAGTTTTATCTGTTGAATTACAGGAGGAAATTCAAGATATTCCAGACTCATTAAAAAAATATAATTTGATTATTGGAAGTAATAAGATGTCTTTAGCGTATACTTATAACTTAGAAGAAAAACAGACTGGGATTACAAATCTTTTACGAGATATAAAAGACTCAGGATTGAGATTGAGAGATTTGAAAACAGAACAAAGCAATTTAGAAAAAATATTTGTAACTTTAGTGAGGGAAAATAATGAAAATTAATTATTATGGATTTAAAGCTATTTATTTTCATGAAATGGATAGATTTAAACGAACTTTAGGTCAATCTCTTTTATCACCAGTAATTTCAACTTCATTATATTTTATTGTTTTTGGTTCTGTGATTGGTGGCTACGTTCAAAAAATTGATGGCATTAGCTATGGATCATTTATAGTTCCAGGATTGTTAATGCTAACTCTATTAACTCAATCAATAAGTAACACTTCTTTTGGAATATTTTTCCCAAAATTTAATGGGACTATTTATGAAATTTTAGCTGCACCTATTTCCGCTTACGAAATTGTACTAGCATTTGTAAGTGCAGGTGCCACCAAAACACTGATTGTTGGTTTTGTAATTTTTTTGACAGCACAATTTTTTGCTGATGTGCAAGTCCAATATCCATTATTAATGATTTTTTTATTAATTCTTGTTTCTTTCACATTTGCATTATTTGGGTTTTTAGTTGGTTTAATTAGCAAGGACTTTGAACAGATGTCAATAATCCCTTCTTTTGTGATAACACCAATGGTATTTTTAGGTGGAAGTCTTTATTCATTAGATATGTTGCCTGAATTTTGGCAAGTGGTTACTTATTTTAATCCTGTTGTTTACCTAATTAGCAGCCTTAGATACTCCTTCTATGGTATATCAGATTTTAATATTTGGATTAGTGTTGGTTTAATGGTGTTATTCTTGTCAGTTTGTGTAATTATTGTCTCTATCTTACTTAAAAAAGGTTACAGCATAAAATCTTAAAAGATTTATTTAAAAATTTTTTTGAGTTTTTTGAGGTTATCTAAATTATCAACCGTGTACCATTTTTTTGGCATTACATCAGAAACGTATAATTGTCTGATTTTAATTAGTTTTTTCCATAGAATGTTAAAGTCATCAGTTGGTTTAATTTTATCATTAATCTTTTTTGGATTTAATATTTGAATACCAGTGCAGTAAATATCAGATTTTTGTTTTCTTGAAAGTTTTTGAACAATATTTTTTTTTCTAAAAATAAAGTCTCCTGTTAATCCTTTAATTGGTTTTGTTGGAATTAACATACACAATGGCTGACCTTTTTTATAATAATCTTTTTCAAGTTTTTTAAAATCAATATTAGTGACGTTATCACAAGTTAAGACATAAATTGGTGAGTTAAATGATTTAAATATAGAGTTGAATATCCACCAAGAATTACCTTTTTTATCTGTATTAATTATTGAAGAAACTTTCTCTTCAATTAAATGTTTAGCTAAAATAGGTCCTTTATAACCAACAGAAATATGAACAAAATTTATATATTTTTTAAGTCTTTTGATACCTCTTGCTATTAATGAGGTTTGTTTAAATTTGACTAAACCCTTAGGTATTTTTTTTGTAATAGGCATTAACCTGGCTCCTCGACCAGCTGCCATTATAAAAGCATGATTTATTTTTTTATAAGTCATTAGATTTCAGTCCAAATCTAATAATTTTTTCAATTTCAGACTGCGCTAATCTCTTTGCATTTTCAGAAGATACTATTTGTTTAAGTGGTTTTTTTAAGAAATTATTAAAATCAATTATAAAATATTTTTTGTTTTTAATTTTCATTTCTTTAGCATATCTCAACTCATCCTCGCCAATTAGATATTCATCTTGTCGATCACCTTTTCTGGATTGAATTATTTTATACTTACCACCAAATTTTTTGGTCCAAACTTTTAAAAAATCAATCATTTTTGCAGATTTCATTTCTGCTGACAAAATTTTTCCATTTAATTTGTTTTTAAGTTTTAAGGCTTGATCAATTAAACTTACAGCTTCATTGACTGAGAAAAAAAATCGCCTCATGTAAGGACCAGTAGTAAATATAGTCTTATTTTTCTTATACATTTGTTTCCAAATTGGTAGAACAGAACCAGTGGACCATGTTACATTACCATATCTGACACAAATAAATTTAGTTTTGCTATAAGATTTTACCGATGAAAAAAGTCTTTCCATACAAGATTTACTTAAACCATAAATATTTTTTATTGGTGGTGATGCTTTATCAGTTGAGACACCGATAACAGTTGGAACTTTTTTGTTTATACAAGCACGAACAACATTTGTAGATCCAAGTATATTTATATCAATACATTCAAATGGAAATCTTTCTGATAAATCTACAAATTTTGTAGCTGCTGCATGAATTACAATATCAGGTCTAGTATAATTTAAACAATCATGTACAGACTCAATATTAGAAACATCTAAAGGCACCACTTCACAATTCGTTAAATTTTTCACTAAAAAATTTTGTTTGTTATTACGAGCACCAAGAAAAACTTTATATTTTTTCTTATAAAAATTAGCTAAATTTCTTCCGAGATAACCAGTGCCACCCGTTATTAGAATTTTTTTCATTATAAAATATTGTAAATTTGTTTATAATTTCAAATTAAATAATGTCTATATCTATTCATATACCTTTTTACAATCCAAATCCTGAAAAAAAGGAGGGTCATAGAAATTTACGAAGATTTGATTATCTAAAAGAAAATATTGATAATTTAAAAACTCTTTCAATTAAAAATGATATTTTTGTTCACACGCATAATGAGTTTTTAGATGATAAAAAATTAGATGCTAAGATAATAAAGCATCAAATAAACGATAGTGATTTAGATAAAGGTTATTTAACATGGAAATGCCGACCATTAATGGAAGAACAAAAAAATGATTATGAATATTTTTTATATTTAGAGCATGATATAAAATTTTCAGAGAATAATTTACAATATTGGCAGAAACACCAAGAGCTGTTAAATAAAAAAAATTATCATCTTGGTTTTTTAATTTATGAGAAGAACCACGAAGACAAAGAAAATTATAGTATTCATATATTAAGGAAATTGAACAAATACATAGAGTTGGAGGGCAATAGATTTGTAGTAAATGATTGGGACAATTATTGTTGTTTTTGGATATATAACAAAGATCAATTTCTTAAATTTTTGAAATCAAAATGGTGGTCTTTTAAAAAAAGAGCCCATAATTTCAAAATTAACTATGGTATAACAGAGAGATCATCAATAGGGTTTCATTCCTTTAACATGAATTATTTTAAAGCTACATTAATTCCTGATATAAATAATCAACCTGATCCAAATTGCTTTATAGAACATATGACTAATAATTATTTTGATAAATTTCCTGAATTTAAAAATCAAAATTATTCAGATATTAGAGGCGTGTGTTCTTTAAAAATCAAAGATATTTTTGAGGAATCAAAAAATTTTAAAAAGGTTAAGGAGAACTTTATCTTAATAAAACTTTATAAATTATTTTTATGGAAGTTTAGATTTATTACTAGAAAATTCAACTGACCCATTTCTGGGCCAGTTAATAGACTAATATATTTTAGAGGAATTGTTTTATTAAAATTGTTCTGACTCGGTTGAGCCATCCATTGCTGTAGTTGAGCTGTTTCCACTACTTATTGTATTAGAAACCGCATCAAAATAAGATGTACCTACTTCTCTTTGGTGTTTTACACTAGTATAACCATCTTTTTCACGAGCAAATTCTTGTTGTTGAATCTTTGAATAAGCAGCCATACCTTCTTTTTTATATTTTTCTGCTAATTCAAAAATTGCAATATTTTGTGTATGAAAACCAGCAAGCGTAATAAATTGAAATTTATAGCCCATTTTACTTATTTCTTTTTGAAATGAGGCAATTTCTTCATCGGACAAATGTTTCTTCCAATTAAATGATGGAGAACAATTATACGCTAAAAGTTTTCCAGGAAATTTTTCATGAATTGCATCTGCAAATTTTTTAGCTTCTTCAAGATTTGGTGTAGCTGTTTCACACCAAATTAAATCTGAGTAAGGCGCATATGCTAATCCTCTTGAAATTGCTTGTTCAATTCCCGATTTTACATAATAAAACCCTTCTGGAGATCTTTCGCCAGTTAAAAAAGGTTTATCGTTTTCATCAAAATCATTTGTAATTAATTTCGCGGCATTTGCATCTGTCCTAGCTAAAATTATCAATGGAACATCAGCAATATCAGCTGCCAATCTTGCAGCTTTTAAATTTTTAATCATTGTCCCTGTTGGTACGAGTACTTTACCACCCATATGACCACACTTTTTTTCACTAGCTAATTGATCTTCAAAGTGAACACCTGCTGCACCAGCTTTAATAAATTTTTTTGTAAGTTCAAAAACATTTAATGGACCTCCAAAACCTGCTTCACCATCAGCAATGATTGGAAGCATATAATCAATTCTTTTCTCTTTTTTCATATCACCGTCTTTTAGTTCCATATGTTGAATTTGGTCTGCTCTTAACAAAGCATTATTCATTGACTCAACAAGTTTTGGAGCACTATCATATGGATATAAAGATTGATCTGGGTACATTTCGCCAGCACTATTAGCATCTGCAGCTACTTGCCAACCACTTAGATAAATTGATTTTAGACCAGCTTTAGCATGTTGAACTGCTTGATTTCCTGATAAAGATCCTAAAGTACTTATATAATTTTCTGTATTAAGAAGTTTCCAAAGTTTAACTGATTGTTGTTTACATAGGGAATATTCAATTTTTATTGAGCCTCTTAATCTTTCAACCTCATCATGGGTATAATCCCTTGTTATTCCTGCAAATCTTTTTAGTTCGTATGAGATGTTTTCTGCACTCATAATTGGTAGTTACCTCAGAAGTTAAAATAAAAATGAAAAAGTAAAATTTGATTTAGTTAGAGTCGTTAAGTGTCTCAACTAAATCTTTCATTCCACTTGAACCCCAATCACAATGATCATCTCTCATGTAAATACCTTTGCTATTATGTCTAGCAAGATCCTCATTTTTTATGATTTGAGCCTCATTTTCTGTGTTTTTTTGTTTATCAGTCATGTAAATCTTATAATTTACAAAATTTACAAAATCTACAAAAAAGTATAAAAAGCTTGTAAATTAAGGAAAATAATTGTAAATTTTAATTTACAAAATTTACAAATAGAAAATATGAGTCAAAATGATTTAAAAATAGGACCAAAAATCAAGGCTTTTAGACGTCAACTAGGTCTTCAAGCTAATAAACTTGCGCAAGAGATAAATATTTCACCAAGTTATTTAAATTTGATCGAGGGAGGAAAAAGAAAAATTGACGGGGATCTGCTTTTAAAAATTTGTGAAAAATTAAATATCGAACTTTCTCAATTAACATCAAAAGATGATGTAAATTTAGAGAATACACTTTCAGAAATTTTAGATGATAAATTATTTGAGGATCTTGATATCTTGGGACCAGAGGTTAAAGATCTCGTGGGAACTAATCCAAAAATTGGCAAAGCAATCGTAAGATTAGGAGATATCTTAAAAAAAAAAGATCATGAGTTAGTAAATAAGATTGAAAAAATTTCTGGAAAAATTGTTGATAATAGAAAGAACTCTTTTCCAGGTGAGGTTATTTCTGACTTTCTTCAAGAAAATAAAAATTATTTTCCGAAACTAGAGGATTTTGCAAATAAGGTTTTTGAAAAAGTTCAAAAAAATAATCGTACAAGATATGTTGCTCTTTGTGATCATTTAAAATCTGAGTATGACATTATTGTTAAAGATGTTATCCCTGAGGAAAATAAACCTTTTTCCAAAATTTATAACAAAAATAAAAAAGAACTTTTATTAAGTGATTATAGTTCTTTAGAAACAAAAAAACTTCATGCAGCTGCACAAATTGCACAAGAAGGAGCAATTAAAGAAATAGAGGATTATTTAACTAAATTTACTTTTCCGTCAGAGGAATCTAAGAAATTAACTAAAATTGCTTTACTTAATTATTGTGGTGCCGCAATATTAATGCCTTACAAACTTTTTCATTCAGAATGTAAAAAACTTAAATATGATCTTGAGTTATTACAAAATACTTTCGCAACATCTTTTGAACAAGTAGCTCATAGAGTAACCTGTTTGCAAGATCCAAAACTACCTGGAATTCCATTTCATTTTTTAAGGGTTGATATGGCTGGAAATATTTCTAAAAGATTTTCTTTGTCTGGAATTGAAATTCCACGATATGGTGGTGCGTGTCCAAGATGGAATGTTTATTCTGCATTCACAAGACCTGGAGTTATTCAAAGTGCTGTAAGTAAAATGACCAATGGAGAAAAATATGTTTGTATTGCACGAACTGTTGAAAAAGGGATTGGAAGATTTGGAAGAACGAAAAGTATTTTGTCCATTGGGTTAGGTTGCGAAGCTAAATATGCAAAAGATTTCGTATATACTGAAAATGTTAATTTAAGTGAAAAGTCATCAGAAATTCCAATAGGTGTGTCATGTAGAACCTGCGATAGATTAGATTGTTCTCAAAGAGCCTTTCCTCCTTTACACAAAAAATTTGATGTCGATATAAACCTGAGAGGAGTTTCGGTTTATGTAGGTGATAAAAATTAAAAAAAATGCTTAAATTTATAATTCCTGCAGTCATATTTTTTTTAATTGTCCTTTTTTGGGAAAAGATTAATGAGAAAATTTACCAAAAATTTAAGGTTAAAATTAATCTTGTTATTTTAATTGTAGCCTTATTATTTGTATTAGCTGTATTGATTTTATTATACTTTTAGTTCTGATGAAAAAAATTTTTATCATTTTTTTAATTGTTTTTTCATATTTGAATAATTCAATTGCAGATGAAAGAATTGAAAAACTTAATCAATTGTTTGATGATTTAAAAACTCAGAATTACTCAGTCGCATATAAAGTTGAACAAGAAATTTGGCAAATATGGAGCACGCATCCAAATGATGAAAATTTGACAATGTTATTAAATAAAGGATCAAGTTTAGTAAATGAATCAAAATATAATCAAGCAATAGATTTATTTTCTAGAGCAATAAATTTGGATCCATTATGGGCCGAGGCATGGAATAAACGTGCAACTGTATTCTATTTATCTGGTAATTTCGAAAAGTCGCAAAAAGATATTGATAAAGTTTTAGAATTAGAAAAAAGGCATTTCGGCGCTCTTGCAGGACAAGGTCTTGTAAATATTCAATTAAAAAATTATAATAAGGCAATTAAGAGTTATGAAAAAGTTAAAGAAATACATCCTACAATGAAATCACCAGATACGATGATTAATCAAATTAAAGAATTAATTAAAAAACAATCCATCTAAGATGATAGATTATATATTGCCATTTTTAATACTTATTATGATTGTGGTATTCATCCACGAATATGGCCATTATTATTTTGCAAAAAGATATGGTGTTGCAGTAACTGATTTTTCAATTGGATTTGGAAAAGAAATATTTGGTTGGCATGATAAATCCGGCACGAGATGGAAAATTTGTTGGATACCTCTAGGTGGATATGTAAAATTTTTTGGAGATCGAAATGTTTTTTCACAAGCTGATCAAGAGAAATTAATAGAAAAATACAACGAAGAAGACAGAAAAAAATTATTTGTTTTAAAACCTCTTTATCAAAGAGCTTTAATTGTTTTTGGTGGACCATTAGCAAACTTCTTACTCGCATTATTAATTTTCTTTTCTATTTATACCTTCGCAGGAAAAGATTTTACTCCTGCAATGATCAATGAGGTACAAAAAGATAGTCCCGCAATGGCTGGTGGTCTTAAACAAAATGATATTATTTTAGAGATAGATGGAAATGAGGTTAAAAGTATTATGGATGTTTCTAAATTTATAACTTTATCAACAGATGATTTTATAGATTTTAAGGTTAAACGTTCGTATGACGAAATATTATTAAAAGTAAAACCCAAAATGGTTTTAAGTGAAGATAATCTTGGAAATAAGATTAACAAAAGGATTGTAGGAATTAAATTAAGCGCTTACAACAATAAGATAAATCATGTAAAATTAGGACCCGCACAAGCTATATACCACGCAGCAAATGAGGTATATTTCGTGAGTATATCCTCACTTAAGTATATCGGTGCGATGATTTTTGGAAAAGCTGATACTTCACAACTTGGTGGACCAATTAGAATTGCTAAAATTTCAGGTCAAGTTGCAGAGTTTGGTTTGTTGGCATTTGTCAGCATGATGGCTTACATCTCTATAAGTTTAGGATTAATTAATTTATTTCCGATACCAATGTTAGATGGAGGTCATTTAATGTTCTATGCTTTCGAAAAAGTGTTAGGACGTCCTTTATCACAAAAAACGCAAGAGGGTTTTTTTCGAATCGGGATGTTTTTGCTCTTAACTTTGATGATATTTACAACATTTAATGATCTCAAAGATCTTGGCTTATTTAATTGATAAAATTTCTATCTTCAAATAACCCTTTAAAATAGAGGTTTTTTTACTATACCAGATATTGTGTATAACTTTGAGCTAGATACTAAAAAAAGGCTTGATTTATCAATACTTTTGATAAAGATAGTAAATAACCTAATAAAACCGGAGCTAAAATGAACAAAAAACAATTAGTTGTCAAATTATCAGGCGCTTTAAACCTAAGTAAAGCTGATGCTGAGAGAACTTTTGACACGATTACCAACACTATTTTAGATGCACTAAAAGCTGATGATTCAGTCAAAATTGCTGGATTTGGTACATATAAAGTGGCTAAAAGAAAAGCGAGAGTTGGAAGAAACCCAAGAACTGGTGAGCAAATTCAAATTGCTGCATCGCAAAAGGTTAAATTCTTACCTGCTAAAGCTTTAAAAGAAGTATTCAATAAATAACGTCTTTTTACAGCCTTAACGAAACTCTCGTTAAGGCTGTTTCTATATGCATATTCTGCATACCCAATTTTCCTAATCAGCGTTAGTTATTAACATTTAATAAAATAAAAACCCTTTTTAACAGGGAGGTCTTAATGACTAAATTATTAAAAAAAATAAGTGTGCCACTTGTTAGTTTAATTTTTTTATTAAACATGAGTAGTGCAGGATATGCAGAATCAACTGTTTCTGCAGAAGTAGGGTTTATTTTTAATACTCTACTATTTTTAATGTGTGGATTCCTGGTCTTTTTTATGGCTTGTGGATTTGCAATGTTAGAGTCAGGTATGGTTACATCGAAAAGTGTATCTGTAATCTGTGCAAAAAATATAGGTTTAGTATCTATTGGAGCAATAATGTTCTGGTTAGTTGGATACAACCTAGCATATGGTATCCCAGAAGGAGGATACATTGGAAAATTCATTCCATGGAGCGACGCTAGTAAAATCGATACTGGTTACGCAGATGGATCAGATTGGTATTTCCAAATGGTATTTTGTGTAACAACAGTTTCAATTGTTTCTGGAACAATGGCTGAAAGAATTAAATTATGGCCATTCTTTTTATTTGCAGCAATTTTAGCTGGTGTTATTTATCCAATTGTAATGGGTTGGCAGTGGGGAGGCGGCTGGTTAGCTAAAGCTGGTTTCTCAGACTTTGCTGGTTCAACATTAGTACACTCAACTGGTGGAGCAGCTGCTTTAGCTGGTGCAATACTTATTGGGCCTAGATTAGGTAGATTTACTAAGTCTGGAGCCCCGGCACCACTTAAACCTTTTGCAGCATCGTCAATCCCATTAGTTACACTAGGTGTATTCATCCTATGGTTAGGTTGGTTTGGATTTAATGGTGGTTCACAATTAGCAATTGGAACTGCTCCTGATGCAATTGCTGTGTCAAAAATATTTATAAACACTCTATTAGCTGGTGCAGGTGGTGTAATGGCCGCTGCAGCTGTCACTAGATTATCTGGTAAAACAGACGTAGTGCAAATGCTTAATGGATGTATTGGTGGTTTAGTTGCTATAACTGCAGAGCCATTAATGCCTTCACCGTTTGCTTCAATTTTAATTGGTGCAGTAGGAGGTATAATAGTTGTTTATGGTACGAAGATGTTGTTTGCTTTAAAAATCGATGACGTAGTTGGAGCAGTACCTGCTCACTTGTTTGCAGGTATCTGGGGAACATTAATAGTTCCTGCTACAAACTCGGGTGCAAATTTTGGTACTCAGTTACTAGGTGTAATTTCAATAAATGCATTTGTGTTTGTTGCTGCATTTATAGTCTGGTCATTGATGAAAGCTACAATGGGTATCAGATTGAGTAAAGAAGCTGAAACGAAAGGAACTGACGTGTCAGAGACTGGAGTTATAGCTTACTCAATACGTGACTGATTAAAAACAATATGGGACTCTTTACTCTCTGTATATCTTTGCGATTACTCATCGAAGGGTCCCTAAATCTCTCTTAAAGTTAGTTAAACGAAAAAAAGCCCCTCCCTCAGGGGCTTTTTTATTTCTTAGCAATATTCTGTAGTGTTTCTAAAACTTCTTTTGCGTGATCTTTAACTTTTACATCTTTCCACATTTTTATAATTTTACCTTTTTTATCAACTAGAAAAGTAGATCTAATAGTTCCCATAAATTCTCTACCCATAAATTTTTTTTTGCCCCATACTCCGTATTTTTTAAGAACTTTAAGTTCTTCGTCAGTTAGTAAATCAAATTTTATTTTATGCTTATTCTTAAATTTATTATGACTTTTTAAACTATCTTTTGAGATCCCAAAGACTTCACAATTAAGTTTTTTGAATTTTTGAAGTAGTTTATTAAAATCTTTTGTTTCAATTGTACATCCTGGAGTATCATCCTTAGGATAGAAGTATAGAACAACATATTTTCCAATAGACTCTTTTAAAGAATAATTCTTCCCGTTTGTTGATTGTAGCTTAAAATCCAAGGCTTTCATTGTTATAAATTTGTAATTATCTTGTTTAATACTTCATCAGGTTTGAGCTTTTTCATTCCACTTCTATCTCTTTGCCAGACATTATCCACATAACCTTTTGGAACAATTGGAATAATCCTGCTATATTTTAGTTCACTTACAGGATCATTGGCTATTAAGCCAAATGATTTTATTCCAAGAGCTGATGCAAGATTTAATGGACCAGAATTGTTTCCAACAAAAAAATCTGAATTTTTTATTGCTAATATTATTCCTTTTAAATCTTTGTTAGAACAATCGATAAAATAATTTTTATTTGACTCAACAATTATTTTTTTTGCAATATGAGATTTTTCTGGGCTACAAACAAGATATATATAGTCAAATAATTTTTTTTTGAACAAAAGATCTGCAAGTTTAATAAAATCTTCTTCATACCACATTTTGTAATCCTCAAAAGAGTCAACACCGAAAGCAATTTTTTTCCCTTCTAACAGAAGGTCTAAATTATTTTTTTTGAGATTCTCAATATCAATTTCTAAATTTGGATATTTATCCTCTACAGTTATTAAATTAATTTCAAGTAATTTTTGAGATCTTTCTGAATAATTTAATTTCAAATCATTTTGATCAAGAAAATTTTTTACAGTAAGCCATTTTTTTTGATTTTTAAATCCTGGTCCAATAATGTTCTTAATTTTTGCGATTTTAGCAGCTATGGCTGGTTTATTGACCTTATCTAATATATAAACAAAATCATATTTCTCAGATTTAAATATTTTCATTAATTTGAATACATCAACCCAATAAAATAAACCTTTTCTGAAATCATTGTAAAAAATTTGATTTATATGTTTTAGGTCTTTAAGTATATTTTGGGCTTGAGTTTTTTCTCTGACAATTAAATCTATGTTTGTTTGATGATGTTGACTGATAGCTTTTATGTAGGGTAATTGCCAGATTAAATCACCTAACTTATGATGAGTGTAAACGATACAAATTTTATTCATTTTTATTTATGTGATTTCAAAAAAAACTATATAATAAATTTAGTTTTATGAATATAAAATCGTCAAAAACCTTAGTTACAGAAGCTTTAAGTGAAATCAAAACAATTTCACCAGACGAAGCATTATCTATGATGAATGAAGATAAGTGTAATCTAATTGATATTAGGGATATAAGAGAACTTGAAAGAGATGGGAAAGTTGAAAATTCAAATCATATTCCTCGAGGCATGTTAGAATTTTGGTTAGATCCTGATAGTCCATATTTTAAAGATGGTAAATTAGATATGAATAAAGAGATGGTTCTTTTCTGTGCTGGTGGTATGAGATCAGCATTGGCTGCAAAAACTCTCAAAGATATGGGGTTTGAAAAAGTTTCTCACATTGATGGTGGGTTTGGAGCTATTAGAAATAGTAAATTTAAGATTATTTAAGAAACACACTCCTCTAAAGCATATTCAAGTCTATCTTGTCCCCAAAAAAGTTTATTGTTGACTATAAAAGTTGGGGCACCAAATACATCTTTTTGAAAAGCTTTGTCAGTTAAACTTTTTAATTCATCTTTTACTTTCTGATTACTTATATCTTCAAAAAATTTTTTTTTATCAATTTTACAATTATCTAAAATTTCATTCACATTAGCTTCTATTGAAATATCTGTATTATTTTTCCAATAGGCATCAAAACAAATATCAAAGTATTCACCTTTTTTATTTGCATCAATTGAAATAAATCCTCTCATTAAATAAAGAGTATTAATTGGAAATTTTTCATTCCATTTAAATGATATATTATTTTTGTAAGCTATAATTTCACAATCATTCCTCATATTTTTCATTTTACGTTCATTAAAAGCAGGAGCAGTTATGTTGCCTAATTTATGTAAACCACCAAGCAAAATAGGTTTGTAATTAAAATCGATCCCATTATTATTTTGCATTGATTTAATTTTTTTATAGGCGATGTAAGAATATGGACTAATAAAATCGAAGTAAAAATCAATAATTTTACTCATAAAGATTAATACTTTTTGCGTAAAATATTCTAATGAGCCAATAAATGAAGATGCCTAAAGGACCAATTAAATAAGTGATTATTAATGGGATGCCAACTAGAACTTTATTGATAAAAAATTTTTGTGAGTCTCTTACAATCCAGCCACCAACGAATAAATTAATTGATACAAAGTGGATCCAAAATAACATTAAAAAAATATTACTCGAAAACAAACCTGATAAATTACTAATACTTAGATATAATTCAAAATTACTATCGAAATCATAAGCACTTAAATAAGCTTTATAAAGTACAAATATGTAAGCACCTCCTAATAATGTGATTGGAAAAATAGAAGTAATAAAATATTTGGTAAAGTTTGATTGTGGAAAAAATATTAATACTAACCAAAAAGGCAAAACTCCTAAATTCACCCAGAAGTAGAGAATTTCAATTGTAAAGTAAGCATAAATTTGTTCGATCATTTTAAATTATATTATATTAGATCTTACAATGATTCCTATAAGAAATAAGAGAAAAACATTACAGGTGACTGTAGATGAAATGAGAAATTTTGCTTTAGTATATGTTGAAAAATATGCCCCATCTAAACAACAATTAAGAACATATTTATTAAAAAAATATCTCAAATTATCTGTTCCAAATGTAAAAAAACAAGATGTGACAAATTTAATTGATATTGTTTTATCTGATTTAGAAAAAAATAAATTCATTAATGATAAATTTTATTCTGAAAGTAAAGCCAAAAGTATGATCCGAAGAGGAAGTTCGATTAATAAAATCAGAAATTACTTAATTGGCAAAGGTGTTAATGATGAATTTATAAAAGATACAGTCAATAAAATTAACGAAGATAATTCAGATCAAGATTTTTTTTCGGCAATTAAAATTTGTAAAAAGAAAAGAATTGGACCAGCTAGAATTGATGATAATAGACCACTTTTTTATAAAAAGGATATCTCTTTATTGGCAAGAAATGGCTTCGACTTTGAGACATCAAAAAAAGTTATGGAATTAAAAAAAGATGATTATTTAAAAATTATAAAACTACTTTGATTTTTTTTTCTTTTCTTCTTCAATTAATTGATTGATTTTACTTCTGATATAATTTTTGACATATACAAACACCAATAAGCCAAAAATAGAAACTGATACAATAATTATAAGTATTACTCTTAATTGCTCATCCATATTAAATATTTTTATTTTTTAAGATTAAACCTGGATTTTTAAAATTTTTTTTTCCATATTTAATTTCTTTGCCTTCTAAATCTGAAATTATTCCTCCAGCATGTAGTAAAATTGCATGACCAGCCGCTATATCCCATTCACAAGCTCTAGGCTCAGCCACATATCCATCATATTCACCAGCAGCAATGACGCAAAATTTAAGAGAACTTTTCATTCTTACATATTTTTTTACATTAAATTTTTTATGTAATTTTTCTATTTCAGGTTTAATATTGTTTGAATAGGATACAAATTTTACGTCATTTTTATTAAAATTTTCGGAACAATTTAAATTCTTAGTTTTACCATTTGTAAACTCATAGGCGTTATTTGGACCATAGGAATAAAACATTCTTTTTTTTGAAGGGGCATAAATTAATCCAGCTACAGGATTTTTGTTAATTATTAATCCAGCATTTATTGTAAATTCCTCTAGATTATTTATGTAGTCGTAGGTGCCATCAATAGGGTCAATTAGCCAAAAGTTTTCAAGATTGTTTATTGATTTATTATCAGAGGTCTCTTCTGAAATGATGGGAAGTTCAGGTGTTAATTCTTTAATTTTTTGGGTAACTATTTTATTAACTTCTAAATCTCCATTACTAACAGGAGTGTTATCAGATTTAATTTTTTTTATAAGTCCTTGTTTTCTTAAATCTAAAGAAATTTTTCCTGCTTGAATAAATGTATCAATTAATTTTTCGACAATCTCTTTTAAATTTAAATTATTCATTGATCTTTATTAATTCTATATTTTTAGTATTTATTACTTTTTTTCCAACATTTTCAAAATTAACTGTCACTTTTTCTTTTATAATTGATTGAACTTGACCTAAACCCCAGTTTTTATTAGAGGGATTGATTACTTTGTCTCCTGGTTCAAAATCTAATATCATTTAATTTAACTTATATTAGAAATAAGTATAAATACCATCAAATGAATAAAGAATTAAATTCAATAGGATTAAATAAGAAACCATCTGACACAAAAGTAGTTGTTGCAATGTCTGGGGGTGTAGATTCATCTACTGTCGCAGGTATGATGAAAAAAGAGGGATATGACGTTATTGGTATTACTTTAAAACTTTATGACGACGCAAAGCAGGTCGCAGAGTCAAAGCAATGCTGTTCTGGTCAAGATATCATGGATGCAAAAAGAGTTGCTCAAAAATTAGATATAGAACATAAAATTTTATATTATCAAAATAAGTTTAAGCAAGGAGTGATAGATAATTTTGTTGATAGCTACTTAAAAGGAGAAACTCCAATACCTTGTGTGCGATGTAATCAAACAGTTAAATTTAAGGATTTATTTGAGGTTTCTAAAGATTTAAATGCTGATGCTTTAATCACTGGGCATTATGTTAAAAGTGTTACTTCAAATAATAATACAAATATGTACAGAGCTATCGACGAAAATAGGGATCAAAGTTATTTTCTTTTTAATACTACTAGAAAACAACTTGATTATTTAAGATTTCCATTAGGTGGTCTTCATAAAAATGAAACACGTGAAATTGCAAAAAAACTGAACCTTAATGTAGCTGATAAACCAGACAGCCAAGATATCTGTTTTGTACCTGGTGGAGATTATGCATCAGTAATTCAAAAATTTAGACCAGACTCATTTAAAAAAGGAAACATAAAAGATCTCAAAGGTAAAGTCATTGGTGTTCACGATGGAATTATAAATTTTACTATTGGTCAAAGAAAAGGAATAAAAGTTTCTGATAAAGAAGCTTTATATGTCATAGAAATTAATTCCGAAAAAAATGAAATAATTGTTGGCCCAAAAGAATATTTAGGAAAGAAAAGCATCTTGTTAAAAAATGTAAATTTATTAGGAGATGAACAAGAATTTAAATCCAGTATTTTTGTAAAAGTTAGATCTACTGGTAAGTTACTCGAAGCAAACGTTAATTTAAGTGTTAAAAATGCTGCAAATGTAAATCTGAAAAATCCTGAGGATGGAATATCACCAGGTCAGGCATGTGTTTTCTATAATAAGGATGCTTTAGGTTATAAAGTATTAGGTGGTGGTTGGATTGCTTAGTTTCTTAAATATAGATATGATAATAAAAAGTATGTTTGAATCAAAAGAAAATAATTCCATGAGATAATATTCTTAATTCCAGGCAAACTATCAATTTTTATTATTAAAATTGGAAGTAAAATTATACCCCCTATAAGTAAAGATAAACTTAAAATATATTTGTATTTTAAGAAAGATTTTTTTAAATTTTTGTTTTGATTATTTAAAAAATTTTTTTTACTTACTAAATATTGAGACAAAACAGTAAAAAAAATATAGATATAAATACCAACTCTTCTAAAAAATGACGCATAAACTTTGCTCTCTCCTAAGAAAAGAACATATAGAATTAGACTTATTATTGAAAAAAAAATCATTATTTTTATAAAGGAAGTTTCTGTTTTTGTTAATTTTAAAAAATTATACCAGTAAAAAAATAGAGATAATGAATAAATAAGCATCATTGGTTTGAAAAAATAGTTTACTGGCGGGTATCTTCCTACTCTTGAAATTGAGGTACAACCCTCAAGATTTGGAATACATTTTGATACTAATCCAAAATGAATTGATAATAAGTATGAAATTATAACTGTGAAGATTGGCAAAAAAAAGCAGATGAAGGCTGCAATAATGCATTTATTCCTCATTTAAAGAATATATCTTATTTCTTTTTATTTTTCTTTCTTGCTCTTCTCTTTTTCGACCCCATTTTTCTTCGGCCTCTATGTTTTTTTGGGTAACTCATTAAATCCTTTTTATTAATTTATTGAATTTTTGATACGGATATAGCATTGTCCTTTAATCATATCAATTTTTTTATGGGCAAATCTTTTAAAACATTTTTAAAACATACCGCAAAAGATTTTCACAACCAATCAGTAAATCCACCAGTAGTCAGAGCATCAACAATTATTTTTAAGTCAATGCAGCATATAAGAAAAACTCAAAAAAAAGCTTTACGGAGTCCAACAGGTGGTCATTTTGATTACGCCAGACAAGGGACCTCTACTACTTATATATTACAAAAAATTTTAACAAAACTTGAAGAAAGTTATCATGTTTTTACGACACCAACAGGTTTTGGCTCAGTCTTTCTTGCAATATTCAGCGTTGTTAGACCTGGAGATGAAATGTTAGTTGCAGATCCAGTTTACAGTCCTACACGAATTTTAACTGAAGATTACCTAAAAGATTTTAATATAAAGACAGTTTTTTATAATCCACATGACCTTAATACATTAAAAAATAATATTACTAAGAAAACAAAATTGATTTTTGTAGAAAATCCAGGGAGTAATACTTTTGATTTTCAAGACTTAGGTAAAATTATTTTGATTGCAAAAAAGCATAAGCTATATTCCGCAATTGATAATACGTGGGGTACCCCTTATTACTTAAAACCAATTAAACTTGGTTTTGACATGTCAATCGTCTCTGCAACTAAATATTATTCTGGGCATTCAGATGTTATGGGTGGAAGTTTGGCCGTAAACAAAAGAGTATTTTCCAAAGTTAAAGCAGCAGAAAAAATTACAGGTCTGAGATTAGGGCCTGATGATGCTTATTTAATAACTAGGGGATTAAGAACGTTAGACGTGAGATTAGACAGACATAGAGAAAATGCTAAAAAAGTTGCAGCATTTTTATCAAAAAATAAAAGAATTAAATTGCTATATCCTTTCAAAAAAAATTCACAAAATTTTAGAATGTGGGAAAAATATTATTCTGGAGCGTCAGGTTTAATGGGATTAAAGATAAAAACTAAGAATATTAATTCTGTTAGAAAGTTTGTAAATTCACTGAAATTGTTTGGCTATGGCTATAGTTGGGGTGGATTTGAGAGTTTAGTGCTTCATCAAGAATTTAGAGAAACTGGCAAAAGAAAATATATGAACTTACCAAAAGATGAACATTTAGTAAGATTACATATAGGTCTTGAAGATCCTAATGATTTGATTGCTGATATCAAACAAGCTTTAAGACATTTAAGATGATTTCAGAAAAATTTTTTCGTTCAAAAACAGCGATAGTAACTTTATTTGCTGCATGCTTTGTTGTTTTGATTTCTTTGGGTGTCAGACAAACATTTGGTTTGTTCTTTATGGACTTCAACGAGAGTTTAAAGATAAGTAACACCGCATTTGGTTTTGCAATTGGAATGCAGATGTTGATGTGGGGTATAACAGGTCCTATCTTCGGAGCTATAGCAGATAAATACGGAGGACACATAGCTATAATCGGAGCATTTATTTTTTATACTTTAGGTGTTTATTTTCTATACACGGGTCCAAACACTGGAATATTTTTTCAAATCCATATGGGTTTATTAATCGGAATAGGTCTTGGTGGAACAGCAATAAGTATTCCTATGTCAGTTGTGGGGAAACATTTTCCATTATCTACAAGAACGATTGCAATGAGTTTTGTTACTGCTGTTGGATCATTTGGTTACTTTCTTTCACCAATTTTTACTAATTTTTCTCTCACAGAGTTTGGTTGGAACTACACATTATTTGTTTTTTGCTTATTTTTGTTATCCGGTTTAGTTGCAGCATATTTTGTTAGATCTCCATCTAAAACGGAAAGTGTTGAAAAAACTTCAGATCAATCTTTTAAGGAAGCTCTCTCAGAAGCTTTTAAAACTAAAAGTTATATTTTACTTGTATCAGGGTTTTTTGTATGTGGTTTTCATATAACTTTGGTTGGAACGCATGTACCTAAATATGTAATAGATAGAGGACTCGAGGATTGGACTGCAGCAGCAATTTTATCTTTGATCGGTTTATTTAATATTTTTGGTTCATTATTAAGTGGCTACCTCTCTGCAAAAATTAGTAAGAAAATTATCCTAAGTGCAATTTACTTTTTAAGAGGTGTTTCTATAATTTTTTTTATATTTATGCCCGCAAGTAATATTAATGCATTTTTATTTGGTGCAAGTTTTGGTTTTTTATGGCTATCAACAGTACCTGCGACGAGTGGAATTGTAGCTCATCTTTTTGGTACAAAGTATTTAGGCCTTTTGTATGGGATTGTTTTTTTAAGTCACCAAGTAGGATCTTTTTTTGGCGCTTATCTAGGGGGTTTATTTTATGATCTATATGGGTCATATGATTATGCGTGGTATTTAGCAATTGCATTATCAGTTTTTGCAGCAATAATTCATCTGCCAATAAGAGAAGAACCAGTTTTAAGACTAAAAACAGAATAATTTGAATAGATTAAATCAATTAACAGAGATACATCAGTCAGGAAAACCCTACATTATTTATAAATCTAAAAAAGGATTTAATCTTTATACTAATTTTTCAAAAAAGATTATTTTAAATAATAAAAATATTAAAAGTTTTTTGTCTAAAAAAAATAAAAAGAAATCAAAAGATACTGACCTTTTTATTGGTTTCTTTGGATATGAGTTATTGAATAATCTGATTGATGTTAAAATCCCAAAACAGAAGAATTTAAATTTTCCCAAAGGTATTTTCTATAAACCAGAAAAAAAAATCAAACTAAATAACAAGTTAAATTATGATTTTAAAAATTTTAAATCAGGTAATTTTAAAATAAATATTAATAGAAAAAATTATACAAAAATATTCAATAAATTTAAAAAAAAAATAAAAAGTGGCGAAACATATCAAATTAAAATTTGCACTAAATATAAAACAAAGTCAAAAATTAATCCTTTAGATTTTTTTTCGAGGTTATCTAATACTAACCTAGCTCCTGAGGCTTTTATGATCAAAGATCATAATTATTCAATAATTAGCTGTTCCCCAGAAACTTTAATTGCAAAAAAGGGGAGTGATATATCCACAAAACCAATAGCTGGAACCGTAAAAAAAACGAAACATTTAAATAAAATGAAGGCATTAGATTATTTTAGAAAAAATTTAAAAGAAACCAAAGAGCACAATATGATTGTTGATATGGAAAGAAATGATTTATCAAGAATTTGTAAAGTGGGCACTGTAAAATTATCTAAACAAAAAATCGTAGAAGAATACAAAGACCTTTTTCATTATGTCAGCCTCATCAAGGGTAAATTAAAAAAAAATATAAATAATTTTGAAATCATTAAAGCAATGATGCCTGGTGGTTCAGTTATTGGGTGTCCAAAGATAAATACGCTTAATCTTTTAAATAATCAGGAAAAAGAAAACAGGAATATTTATACAGGTAGTTTTGGCTACATAAAATTCAATGGTGATATGAGATTTAACATAATTATACGTTCAATTTTAAATTTTAAAAACATATCTGAAATTTCAGTTGCTTCAGGTGTTGTCGTCGATAGTAATGCTAATCATGAATTCAATGAGAATTTTCTTAAAGCTAAAGCGTTAATAGATTTATTTAAATGATTTATGTAATTGATCACAACGACTCCTTTACTCATAATGTAGTTCATCAATTTGCTTTGTTTGATAAAGTTGAGTGCGATAACTATGATAAAATTAACGAAAATAAAATTAAGCAAGCATCTACAATAATTTTTTCACCCGGTCCAGGTAATCCAAAAAATTATCCAATCACTTCAAAGATTTATAAAAAATATAAAGGTAAAAAGAAAATCATAGGAATTTGTTTAGGATTTCAACATATTCTATTTTGTGAAGGTGCAAAAATTGTTGAACAAAAAAAAATTTATCATGGTTTTCAATCAAATATAAAAGTAATCGCTAATAAATCTTTATTTAAAAAAGGAAAAATATTTAAAGTTGGCAGGTATCATTCTTTAAAATTAAAAGAACCTTTCAAATCTAATAATTTTGAGATAACTATGAGATGTTTAAATTCAAAAGTTGCAATGGCATTTGAAAATCAAAAGGAAAAAATTTATGGATTTCAATTTCACCCAGAATCTTTTTTAACTATCAATGGTAACCTACTTATTAAAAAAATCTTATCAGCTTAAAGACTTAAAACAGATAGAATTCCAAGATCTTTGGGGGGATCATGGAATTTTTACAACGATGTGGATTTTTGGCAAACCTGCAAAAATTTTATTTTTTGATAATCATTTAAAAAATTTAATTTTATCATTAAAAAAATATCAAATTAAAAAGAAATCATTAAAGTCGGATATTTTAGAAATAATAAATAAAAATTTATCCAAAAAGAGGAAATATAATCACTTATTGAGAATTGCTATAAATAAAAAAGTTATTTCAATATCTTTAAGGAAAAGAGTTAAACCAAAATTAAATTTTAATTTGAAGTTAGTAAAATTAAAAAGAGAAAAACCAGAGTTTAAAAATCTTAAATACAAAAAGATCTTATCTTATTTATCTAAAATGGATAACTCCGAGTCAGATATTGCATTGGTATCTAATAAGAAATTATTAGAAACTGGAACCTCAAATTTATTATTTGTTAAAGATCAAAAATTTTTTACTCCCAAAAAGGATTATTATGAGGGAAATACTTATAAATTTTTCAAAACAAAGATAACAAAGATTTTTAAGAAAGATATTTTGCTTAAAGAGATAAAAAATTATGATGAAATTTTATTGATAGGATCTGGGAAAGGGGTTGCCTCAGTTAGAACTATAAATGAGCTTAAATGGAAAAGAAAAAACCTAAAAAAATTTAAGTTTTTATCAAAACAATATGATGCAGTCATAAATAAATGCAATTCTTATAGATTTTAATAGATGAAAGATCCAAACAATCCTTGTTTATTTTGTGACGTTAAAAAAAGTGGATATGCTCATGAAAATGATTTGGCATATGCAAGTTATGACTCTTATCCAGTTTCAGAACATCATTGTTTGATTATACCCAAAAGACACATAAAGGATTATTTTGACCTATCTAATGATGAATTGGTTGCATGTAATGATCTTATAAAAATTGTTAAAAAAGAAATAACTAATAAAGATCCTTTAGTTAAAGGATTTAATCTAGGCACCAATATAGGAATTGTATCTGGTCAATCTATTTTACATTGTCATTTTCATCTGATTCCCCGAAGAGAAGGAGATGTTGACAATCCCCAGGGTGGAGTACGATCAGTCATTCCAAACAAACAACATTATAAAAGAAATAATTAGCCTGTTATAAAAGACAAATTGACCCCAGTTTGAGGTTGAACTATAAATTCAACTAGATATAAAACTTTAAAATTAATTCAAAATTTAACAAAAGGCGGAAATGTTAAGTAACAATCCATTTTCAATTTTATCAGAAACCATTTCACCCTTTGCAATGCAATCTTTTATCATTGCAATGGTTTTGTTAATTGCAATTGGAACTATTATTCAAATGATACATCACAAAAATTTGACTTATTTTTTTAACAACGCAAAAAAAGCAAAGCTGTCAGCAACAAAAAAATTAGGGGTTGGAGAAAAAGTTTCTGTCATTGCTAAAACAACAGTGGTTGATATTGGCACAACTTCTGAATTAGGTTTTGGAAAAAGAAGACTGGCCCATGTTCTAGGAATGTATGGCACGATTTTATTTTGGGTGTCTTCAGCTATTTTAGTTTTTTGTTACACAGGTGCTGATAAACCAAGTTCTCAAACTTGGTCAATGATTTGGCATGCAGGAGCAATTTTAACATGTTTAGGAGGATATTGGTTTTGGTTTTTTTTAAGAGTTGATGTTTCAGCAGAAGCCCATCCTTGGTATAGAATTATAAAAGCTGATTTATTTGTTTTAGCATTACTTGCATGTTCAACTTTTGGGTTAGCTTGGTCATTCACACAATTTAATGGGCAAATAGGTTTGTCTTATCTATTTTTAATTTTATTTGTTGCATCTAACTTAATTTTATTCGGTGGTGTTTATTGGTCGAAATTCGCTCACATGTTTTATAAACCTGGAGCAGCTATTCAAAAAAATTTAGCAGAGGCAGATGGATCTAGGGATAATTTACCTCCCCCAGCTGATGCCCCAGAACAATTTGGCCTGGGTATAAAAAGAGAAGAGCCAAAACATTATTAATATGTTAATAGAAAAGGGAGAAAAATAAAAATTATGTCAACTTTTGTATATATGACAAGATGCGATGGCTGTGGTCATTGCGTGGACATATGTCCTTCAGATATCATGCACATTGACGAAAATATAAGAAGAGCAAAAAATATTGAACCAAACTTTTGTTGGGAGTGTTATTCGTGTGTTAAAGCATGTCCTAATCATGCAATTGATGTGAGAGGGTATGCTGATTTTGCTCCAATGGGTCACAGCGTCAGAGTTAGAAGAGAAGAAGAAAAAGGGACTATATCTTGGAAAATTAAATTTAGAAACGGAACCGAGAAAAACTTCGTTTCACCTATAACAACAAAACCTTGGGGAAAATTTATTCCAAAACTTGCTGAAGGTGATACTCCTAACCAAGGAGAAATTAATTCACAAAGATTATATAGTGAGCCAGAAGGATTAAATACCAATAAAGAATTACCATCGGTTCCAAAAGAGTCTTTTAAAAAAGGTGTTTATTATTAATGGCTAAGCACAAAACACATTATGAGGAGTGTGATGTATTAGTTGTTGGTGGTGGAATGGCCGGCACAGGAGCAACATTTGAGGCCAGACATTGGGGAAGAGATTTAAAGATTGTTTGTGTTGAAAAAGCAAACATTGATCGAAGTGGTGCAGTCGCACAAGGTTTATATGCAATCAATTGTTATATGGGTATGCAATGGGATGAAAATCAACCTGAAGACCATGTAAGGTATGCCAGAAATGATTTAATGGGAATGGTTAGAGAAGATTTAGGTTATGATATGGCTCGTCATGTAGACTCAACCGTTCATATGTTTGATGAGTGGGGTCTTCCAATGATGAAAAATGAAAAAACTGGAAGATATTTAAGAGAAGGTAAATGGCAAATAATGATTCATGGCGAAAGTTATAAGCCAATTGTTGCTGAGGCAGCAAAAAAATCTGCAGATAAAATCTACAACAGAATAATGATTACTCATTTGTTAATGGATGAGTCTCAAGAAAATAGAATTGGTGGTGCAGTTGGTTTTAATATGAGAACAGGTGATTTTCATGTGTTCAGAGCAAAAGCAGTTATAGTTTCAGCTGGTGGAGCATCACATATTTTTAAACCAAGAGCGGTTGGAGAAGGCATGGGAAGAACTTGGTATGCACCATGGAGTAATGGATCTGCTTATGCTTTACCTATTGCAGCAGGTGCAAAGATGACCCAAATGGAAAATAGAATTGTATTGTGCAGGTTTAAAGATGGTTATGGACCGGTTGGAGCATACTTTTTACATTTAAAAACATATACACAAAATGCTAATGGCGAAAATTATGAGAAAAAATGGTACGAGCAAACTAAAGAATTAGTTGGAGAATATATTGATCATCATCCAACTCCTACTTGTTTGAGAAACCACGCATTTATTCAAGAAGTTGCTGCAGGTGGTGGACCGATACATATGGTTACCAAAGAAGCTTTCCAAGATCCTCATTTAGAAACAGTAGGTTGGGAAAACTTTTTAGGAATGACAGTTGGGCAAGCAGTAGTTTGGGCATCACAAAATATTGACCCCAAATATACAAATCCTGAATTAACAACTTCTGAGCCTTACGTTATGGGATCACACGCAACTTGCTCTGGAGCTTGGGTAAGTGGACCAGAGGACCTATCTCCACCAGAATATTTCTGGGGTTATAACAGAATGCTCACAATCGATGGACTTTTTGGTGCTGGAGATACCGTTGGTGGTAGTGCTCATAAATTTTCATCAGGTTCTTTTACAGAGGGAAGATTAGCTGCAAAAGCAGCAGTTAAATATATAGAGGATAAAAAAGCAGAAGGAATTAATGTTACGGATAAACAATGTGAGGATTTTAAAAAAGCAGTTTACAAACCCTTAGAGACCTACACTGTAGCTCAAAACGAGATCACTGGTGGAACTGTTTCACCAAGTTATATTTCCCCAATACAAGGATTACAAAGACTTCAAAAAATTATGGATGAGTATGTCGGGGGAATTACTTCAAATTACATGACGAATGGCAATATGCTTAAGAGAGCTCTCGAACTTCTAGAATGGTTACAGGAAGATTTGGAAAATGTAGGAGCTGAGGATTATCATCAATTAATGAGAGCCTGGGAGCTTAAACATAGAGCTCTAACCTCACAATGTGTAACAGAGCACACATTATTTAGAGAAGAAACTCGTTGGCCAGGTTATTATTACAGAGGCGATCATATGAAACTTGATGATGAAAATTGGCATTGTTTAACAGTTTCTAGAAGAGACCCTAAAACAGGAAAATTTACTCTAGAGAAAGTACCAGTTTATCATATCGTTGACGAAAAAGAGAAGAAGAAGGCTTCGTAACACCATATTTCAAACTTCTATATGGACCTTTTGGAAAAATCTGACGAGGAGATATTCGCGATAGCCAAGCCTTTTTGGGAAAATCTAGTAAGAGCGTCAAATATGAAAGATTATGGGGGCTTTACCAGAGATTTCTCTACCCAAATGCTGTTTGGGGCTAACGAAGTAGAGCTTGGAAAGCAATGGGCTAACAACAAGATTATTACCAATTTAAATGAGACCTACGAACCATTTGGAACATTAAGAAGAGGCGATCATATTACTGTATTAATTAAGCAGACTAACAAGGAGGTGCCTGGAGAATTTTTAGGAAGGCTAGTTCTTGGAGTTGAGGACGGCGAAGTAAAAATTTTTGGAGCCACAATTTATTAATTAAAGTTTGACAATTTTCCTGCTGGTGCTATTGAGGATATAGATGCACCTTTCAAATATAAAAATTTTACAAAAAATCTTAAATTATAAAACAGCATTAATTAAAACAGGAATTTTTTCAGCAATACTAGCTTGCTGGGGTGTAATATTATTTGGAACTTTTTTAACTTTTAAATAAATCTTTTAAAAAAGTTAATTATTTTAAATGGAAGTATTTTTACCAATAGCACAAGTACATGTTACTGCTATTGAAATCATTTTATTGAGTGCTTTAGTTGGAATTTTATCAGGACTATTTGGAGTAGGAGGTGGTTTTTTAATGACACCTTTTCTAATTTTTTTAGGTGTTCCACCAGCTTATGCAGTTGCCAATGAAGCAAATAATATTTTAGCTACCTCTGTCTCTGGATCTACTACTCATTATCTTAAAAATACGTTGGACTATAAAATAGGCTTTATGATTGTCATTGGTGGCGCAATAGGAACCATTATTGGAATTTATACATTCACTTACTTTAAAGATATAGGCAAAATAGATACTGTTATCTCTCTTGCTTACATGTATATCTTGGCAATTATTGGAACTTTAATGCTTGTTGAAAGTCTTGGTGAGATCGATAAAGCTAGAAAAAATACAATTGTAAAACGAAAATTACACGTTCATTATTGGATACATGGTCTTCCGTTTAGGATGAGATTTCCTAAATCCAAATTATACGAGAGTGCATTCACACCAGTTATCATTGGTTTATTTGTAGGTTTTATAGCAGCAATTATGGGTATTGGAGGAGCTTTTATATTAGTTCCTGCAATGATTTATATAATAGGGATGCCTACAAAATTAGTTCCAGGAACTTCTTTGTTTGTAACTATTTTTGTAAGTGTCATCGTAACTTTTTTACATGCATTCAATTATGGATCTATAGATTTAATTTTAGTTTTAATGTTGGTTATCGGTTCGATAATTGGAGTACAAACAGGTCAAAAAATTGGTCAGTCAATTGAAAGTTCTGGACTAAAAGCGTTATTAGCAGTTTTGTTACTAATTGTTGGTATAGCAATTGCGTATGATACTTTTTTTGTTGATCATACTATGAACGGCATTAATAAAGTTGCAGAAAAAGACTTAACACCATTATCAGTTTTAGTTCAAAAATTTTCAAAAGATATGCCAATTGTTTATAGTTTGTTTTCAATATTTTTTGCTATAGCGTTAGGTGTTGCTGCAGCATTTATTCGAAGATTTTTATCTGATTTAAAAAAAAAGCACTTTAGCAAACCAGCTAAATAAAAATTTTAAGCGCTTCGGTATAATTTGGTCATTACAAATTCTCTATGTCCTAAAGCTTCAGCACAAGTAAGTCTACCGTTTGCGACTTTTAAAGTTGTTTTAATCAGTTCATCTC
Organism: uncultured Pelagibacteraceae bacterium; assembly: GCA_902586125.1. GTDB lineage: Bacteria > Pseudomonadota > Alphaproteobacteria > Pelagibacterales > Pelagibacteraceae > Pelagibacter. The sequence continues at coordinate 52,289 of CACIGI010000005.1, forward strand.
CAGCCTCAGACAAATTCATTTCTCTTGAGAGAATTTTTGAAACATCACAATCAATATGTTCTCCCATAGATTTAACTGTTAATGGATTTGCAGTTAATTTTATTACTGGTTCAATTGGGTTACCAACAATATTACCCTGACCTGTAGGGAATAAATGAATATTAAATCCTGCAGCTGCTTGTAGTGTTACACACTCCGCTGCAGCAGATGACGTATCCATAAAATATAAACCCTTTCCCTTTTTTGGCTCTTCAGCCGGTTCTAAAACATCAACAAATTTACAATTTCCTATTTTTTGAAAATTTCCAAAAGCTTTTTCCTCAATAGTTGTTAAACCACCCGCTATATTACCAGCAGTTGGCTGACTTTCAGAAAGGTCATCAGTTGCTTCTTTTAAAATAAAATCGTTATAGGCACTCCAAGTCTTCATAAACTTATCTGAAGCTTCTTTTGTGGCACCTCTTGTAGCACAAACCTTTTCTGCTCCTGTAAGCTCTGATGTTTCTCCAAAACATAAATGAACTCCAAGTGGTTCAAGTTTATCCATTAAATTTCCAACAGTTGGATTGGAAGCTAAACCAGAAGTGGTATCAGACTCGCCACATTTTACTGAAATCCATAAATCACTTATCGGGCATTCCTCTCTTTGTTTTTCAGAAGCCCACATAACAAATTCTTGAGCTTTCTTTGAAGCTTTCATTACAGTTCCAATATCGCCGGTACGTTCAATATGGAAACCCTCAACTGGTTTTCTAGTTTTTGCAATTCCATCGACAATTCTCTTAGTCCATTTAGGCTCAATACCAATCACAATTACCGCTGCAACATTTGGGTTGCTACCAGTTCCAATCATTGTTCTAAAATGTAATTCTAAATCTGCCCCGAATTGTAATCTTCCATAAGAATGGGGAAGAGCTATTGTTCCTTTAATATTATTTGCAACTGCTTCAGCACATGCGTTTGAAATATCATCAACAGGTAAAATGATTACATGATTTCTTGTTCCTGCTCTGCCATTTTCTCTTTTATAACCTAAAAAACTTTTTGGAATATCCATCTAATTACCACTTTTTAGTTTTGACGTTATGAACGTGCACGTGTTGACCTTTTTTAATTGCTTTGACCACTTTACCTATATCGTGACCATATTTTAAAATTGTGTCTCCCTCTTTTAAATCAATCATTGCAATTTTATGGCCTAGAGGGATTTCATCTGCTGATTGAATATTAACTGAGCTGTCGTTCTCCATTATCCAGCATTTACAATCTTGTTTTGGAGTTATTTTTTCTATTACAACCACACCAACATTGTCTTTTTTTTCATGAATTATAATATCTGTTGACATTTATATAGTGTCGATTTGTTTGTTTGAATTTTCTAAAATCTTATATATTAATCGCAAAAATTAACAATTAATTTTTAAAAAAATTGTTCTAATGTAATTTAGAAAGGTTCTACAAATGACGAAAATGACAACAGAAGAAGCTTTTGTAAAAGTTTTACAAATGCATGGTATCGAACACTCTTTTGGAATTATTGGTTCAGCGTTCATGCCTATATCTGATATTTTCCCAGATGCAGGAATTACATTTTGGGATGTAGCACACGAAACAAATGGTGGTTTGATTGCAGATGGTTACACAAGAGCTACAGGAAAAATGTCAATGGTTATTGCACAAAATGGTCCGGGTATAACAGGATTAGTAACACCAATTAAAACTGCTTATTGGAACCACACACCTCTATTATTAGTAACCCCACAAGCTGCGAATAAAACTATGGGGCAAGGTGGTTTTCAAGAAGTAGAACAAATGAATTTGTTTAAAGACATGGTTTGTTATCAAGAAGAGGTAAGAGATCCCTCAAGAATGGCTGAAGTTTTAAATAGAGTAATAGAAAAAGCAATAAGAGGTTCAGCACCAGCACAAATAAACGTTCCAAGAGATTATTGGTGTCAAGTGATTGATATAGACCTTCCTCCAATCGTCAGATTAGAAAGACAAGGTGGAGGTGCTGATGCAATTGCTAAGGCAGCAGATTTATTATCTAAAGCGAAATTTCCAGTGATTTTATCTGGAGCAGGTGTTGTTATTGGTGGTGCAATTGAAGAAACAAAAAAACTTGCTGAAAAACTTGATGCACCTGTTTGTTCGGGTTACCAACACAATGATAGTTTTCCAGGAAGTCACCCTTTAGCAGTTGGGCCATTAGGATACAATGGATCAAAAGCTGCGATGGAATTAATTTCTAAGGCTGATGTCGTTTTAGCTTTGGGAACAAGATTAAATCCTTTTTCAACTCTACCAGGTTATGGAATTGATTATTGGCCAAAAAATGCAAGTATAATTCAAGTTGATATGAATCCAGATAGAATTGGACTAACTAAGAAAGTTACAGTTGGAATTAGTGGAGACGCAAAATTAGTTGCAAAGCAGATTTTAGAAAAATTATCATCAAATGCAGGCGATACAGATAGACAAAAAAGAAAAGATTTAATTCACCAAACAAAGTCAGCATGGTTACAAAAATTATCAAGTTTAGATCATGAAGATGATGATAAAGGAACAGTTTGGAATAAAGAGGCTAGAGAAAGAGATAAAGATAGAATGTCACCAAGACAAGCTTGGCGAGCTATTCAAGCTGGTATGCCTGAGGATGTAATTATATCAAGTGATATTGGAAATAATTGTGCAATCGGCAATGCCTATCCAACATTTGAAAAACCAAGAAAATATTTAGCGCCAGGTTTATTTGGTCCTTGTGGTTATGGTTTCCCATCAATTTTAGGTGCGAAAATTGGTTGTCCAGATACACCTGTAATTGGTTTTGCGGGAGATGGAGCTTTTGGAATAAGTATGAACGAAATGAGTTCTTGTGCACGAGAGGAGTGGCCTGCAATTACAATGGTAATTTTTAGAAACTACCAGTGGGGTGCTGAAAAAAGAAATACAACTCTTTGGTTTGATAATAATTTTGTTGGAACAGAACTTGATCCAGAATTAAGTTTTGCAAAAGTTGCAGAAGCCTGTGGTTTAAAAGGAGTTACTGTTAAGACTATGGAAGAGACTACAGCTGCCATTAAACAATCTTGTGCAGATCAAAAGAAAGATATTACAACATTTATTGAAGTGATATTAAATCAAGAATTAGGTGAACCTTTTAGAAGAGATGCTATGAAAAAACCAGTAAGAGTAGCTGGTATTAAAAAAGAGGACATGAAGAAACAGCCCTCTTTAAATTCATAAATTTTAATTATAAAGAATCCCCTAACATTTATTTGTGGCTACCTTTTTTGGCAAATTCCTCTAATTCTTTATTTAATTGTTTTTTAGATGATAAAAAACTGCAATTATATTCTTTTCTACCTTTAGTGTGTATCAAAATTAAATTATTTTTATCTATTTCACCAACATATCTTATTTCAATAATATCTGATTTTAACTCTTCATAGTTCAAATTAAGAAACTTAATTTCGTCTGTTTTATCTATGAAATAACTTTGGACGTTATCTAAATCTTTAAAAAAAAAGTAAAATGGATAACCTCTTATTGTCTCTATATTAGTTTCACATTTCATATACTTCCCTACTATTTCATCACCAAAAGAATTTGAAGAAATCATCACGCAAACTAATATTAGAAAAAGTTTTTTCATTCTATAAACTCATATCAGGCCAGTCTTTGTCATTATATCTATCAAGTTCTTTTTTTGTGATTGGTCTAAACAATATCCACCCAATAACAATTACTAAAGCTAGTAGTATTAATGTTTGCATGATTTAATTTATTACAGACATAGGATCTAGTCTAGTCTGAAACCAGTTTACTCTAAAATCCAGATGTGGGCCAGTCGATCTTCCAGTTGAACCAACAGTTCCAATGATATCTCCTTGATTAATTTTATCTCCAACAGAAACCATTACATTTTCAAGATGTGAATAAATAGTTGAGATGCCATGACCATGATCCATAATTATTGTTCCACCCGTATAATAAAGATCATCTTCAGCCATGGTAACAATACCCGATCCAGATGACTTGATCATAGTTCCTTGTTTAGCAGCAATATCAATTCCATAATGAGGCCATTTCGGTTTACCATTTAAAATTCTCTGGCTTCCATAAACACCACTGATAATACCTTCAACTGGCATAATAAATTGATTTTTGAAAAAGGATAAATCAGAATTAATTGCTCTTGCTTCACCAATTTTATTATTTTCTTCTTTTATTCTTTTATAAACAGACTCTGGAGGTGTGACTTTACTTTCTTCTAAACCATCTATTCTTTGAATATTATATTTTCTTTTAAGAACTTTCTTAATAATTTTATCTTTTTTTCCACCTATAATTTTTGTAATTATTAAATCAAATTTTCTATCTCTATCTAGCCCAAAAACAAAAAAACCATCCTCTGATACTTTAACTTGTTTCTTATCTATTATAATTTTTGCTGTTGGATCAGTCTTACCAATAATAAAGTGTCCTTGTAGAAATTTTCCTGTAAATTCTATTGCTATTGAGTGAGTTGGTAAAAAACAGAAAATTAAAAAAAATAATTTACTTATTATCTTGCAGTCCATCCACCATCAACCAATAATGAAGTTCCTGTAATCATCGATGCAGCATCAGAGGCAAGAAAAACGGCTGCACTTGAAACATCAGAAAGTTCAGCAAATTTTCCTAACGGAATATTTCCTAAGACTTCTTTTTTAAATTTTTTACTTTTAAGAAATTTTTTTGTCATTGGAGTAACCACAAATGTAGGGCATACAGTGTTAACTCTTATATTATATTTAGCAAGATCAATAGACATTCCTTTTGTTAATCCCTCCAAACCAAATTTTGTCATGTTGTATACGCTTCGAATAGGACCCCCAACATGACCCATTTGTGATGACATGTTGACAATTGAACCACCAATTTTTTTTCGATTTTTTGACTTGATCATCTTAAGAGCACACAGCTGAGCAAGGTTAAAAGTTGCAATCGTATTTATTTTTACAAGATATTCCATATTTTTAGTTTTCACTTTTGTAAAATGTTCAGGAATATTATTGCCAGCATTATTAATCAAAATATCTATTCTTGGTTGTTTAATAATAATATCTTTAATTTCATTATAATTTGTGATGTCACAAACATAAGATTTACATTTTGACTTTAATTTTTTAATCTTTTTGGAAACTTCATCTAGATCTTTTTTAGTTCTACTAATTATAATCAAATTTGCTCCAGCTTCTGCAAGTGCTATAGCACAAGCTCTTCCAATTCCTTTGCCAGCACCAGTGACAACTGCCGTTTTATTCTTTAAGTTATAATTTTTTAAATACATTATAAAAACAATATTTTAATATCTGTGTAAATCAATTCAATAGCAACAACTAATATTGCAATCAAACCTGCCCATGCAATCCATTTATATTTCTTAATCCAATTTGATATTAAAGTTGCTGCAAATGCCATTAATACAATTGATAGAACTAAACCAAATACTAATAATCCATAATTATCCCCAGCTGCCCCTGCAACTCCTAAAACATTATCTAAGCTCATTGTAAAATCTGCTAGTAGAATTGTCCAAATAGCTTTAAAAAAATTAGAATTATCAACTTTTATATCATTGTGATTTTCAGAACCTTTAATAACATCAACATACAATTTGTAGACAATATAAAGAAGAAGCAAACCTCCAAAAAGCCTTAGCCCAGTTATTTGAAGTAAATATGCAGTCAGTAAAGTTAAAATAATTCTTAAAACAACCGCACCACCAATTCCAAAAATAATAATTTTTCTTCTTTGTTCTAAAGGAAATTTTGATGCAACCATACCAATTATTATTGCATTGTCTCCTGCAAGTACTAAATCGATTAAAATAATTTGAGTTAATATAGTTAATTGTTCTGGCGTAAATAATTCAGCAAACATCAATGGGTAAGTATCATATCTGCACCTTTTTCTGCAATCATTATTGTGGGTGCATTGGTATTACCTGATGTAATGTTTGGCATTATAGAAGCGTCAATTACTCTTAAATTTTTAATTCCTTTTACTTTTAGTTTTTCATCAACTACAGCCATATCATCTTGGCCCATTTTACATGTGCCAACTGGATGAAAAATTGTTTGTGCAAAATCTGAACCAGCTTTTACAAGTTCCTCGTCATCATTAATGTCAATACCTGGCCTGTATTCCTCAGGTTTATATTTTTTAAATGTTTCAGACTCCATGACAATTTTTCTTGTAAGTTTTAATCCTTTAGCTGCAACAATTCGATCGTGATCAGTTGAAAGATAATTCATTTTTATTTTTGCATATGTTCTGGAGTCTTTATTTACGATACTCACATGACCTCTACTAGTAGGTCTAATATTTGAAACAGTAGGTGTGAAAGCATGAAAATCATGATTTTTAGTTGCTCCCAAAGTATCCATGCTCATTGGTTGTACGTGCCATTGTAGATCTGGTAATTCTAATGATGGATCACTTTTAGCAAACATACACATTTGGCTCGCTCCCATGGTCATTGGTCCACTTCGATTAAAAATATATTCCAGACCAATCATTAATTTTCCGAATAAACTATTAATTTTTTTATTTAAAGATTTAAGTCCTTGAATTTTATATATAGGTCTAAACATTAAGTGATCCTGTAAATTTTCACCTACACCTTTTAATTCTTGTACTACATCTATACCTAAATCCTTTAATTTTTGAGAATTTCCTATTCCAGAAGTTTGCAATATTTGAGGTGAACCTATCGAACCAGATGATAAAATTATTTCTTTATTACAAGTTAATTTTTTAAGCTTATCACCCTGCCAGTATTCAATTCCTTTTGCAGTTTTACCTTCAAAATTAATTTTTTTTACATGGGCATTAGTTATGGTTTCTAAATTTTTTCTATTTTTTACTGGGTTTAAATATCCAACCGCAGTGCTACATCTAAAGCCATCTTTTTCAGTAACTTGAAAATAACCACATCCATGGTTATTTCCTGTGTTAAAATCTTTTGTTTTGGGGATACCAAACTCTTCGGCGGCATTTTGAAATTCGTTTAATAATGGTAACTGAATTCTTTGATCAGAAACTGAGAGAGGCCCTCCAATACCATGAAATTCATTTTTTCCTCTTTCTTGGTTTTCTGCTTTTTTAAAATATGGCAGAACATCATCCCAACCCCAACCAGTATTTCCTAATTGTCGCCAAACATCATAATCTCTACTTTGTCCTCTAATATACAGTAGTCCGTTGATTGAAGAGCTGCCACCTAATGTTTTACCTCTTGGATAACGAATTGATCTATTGTTCATTGAAGCATCCGGCTCAGTTTTATAACACCAATCGACAGAGGAATTGTGCATTGTTTTAAAATATCCAACAGGAATATGTATCCATGGATAATTATCTTTCCCTCCAGCTTCAATTAATACGACTTTATTATTTGGATTTTCAGAAAGTCTATTTGCTAGAACACACCCTGCTGATCCAGCACCAATAATTATAAAATCAAAATTTTCCATCCCAAGTTGAATAGTTTTTTTTATCTTTGTAATTAAATCATCTTTACACTCATATTAATCAATTGTCACTTGTGTAGAGTTTGTTTTTCTGATTGAATTGATATGTTAAATTTAACTAACAAGAGGAAAAATAATGAAAAAAATCATTTCAATGTTATTTGCATCAATTTTAGTTCTTGGATTTACTTCCAGTGCTAATGCTGCAAAAACATTAAAGTGTCAAACTGTTCTAAACACCAAAGCTGATGAAGTGAAAATGTTAAAGGACTTTACTGACACAGTAACTGAATTAACGAGTGGCTCTTTAAAATTTGAAATATTACCAGCTGGTGCAGTTGTGGGAGTGAAAGAAACTCTAGATGCTGTTGATAAAGGTTTGATTGATTGTGGTTTCGCATGGACTCACTATTGGTCAGGTGATCACCCTGCTGCTATGTTATTTGGTTCGCCAGTAGCTGGTGGTGGAGTAGGTATCGACAATATCGCATTCCTATCATGGTTCCAATATGGTGGTGGTAAAGAGTTATACGACCAACTTTGGAAAGAAATGGGAAGAGATATTAAAGGATTTATGATTCAACCAGTTGGCCCAGAAGCTTTAGGTTGGTTTCCAAAACCAATTAAAGATATGGCTGACTTTAGAAAATATAAGTTCAGAACTCCTCCAGGAATTCCAGGACAAACTTATAAAGACATTGGTATAGCGTCTGTTGCAATGGGTGGTGGAGATATTCTTCCAGCTCTTGAAGCAGGAACTATCGATGCTGCTGAGTGGTGTTGTCCAAAACCAGACTTAACATTTGGTTTTCAAAAAGTGTTAAAGCATTATTACTTACAAGGTTTACACCAAGTAGTCGTAAATGCTGACTTTTATATTACTGGAAAAACATACAATGCTATGAGTGCTCATGAGAAAAAGTCACTTGAAGTAGCTGCTAATGCTTCATTAGCAAAATCTTTAAGTTACAGAATCTATGAGAATGGTAAAGCTTTAAGAGAGCTAACTACTAAACATGGAGTAATTCTAGAAGATACACCTTCAGATTATTTCACAGAATATATGGCTGCAGCTAAAGCATCTTTAAATAAGAATGCTAAAAATAATAAATTTTTTAACGAAGTTTACACTTCAATGAAAAATTTTGCTGATGTTGCTGTTCCTTTCTGGAGTGGTGCTCAAATGTCTAATGCGAAGCTAGGAATGGCTCACGCAGCAACATTAAAGTAATCAGTAATCAATCTTGATTTTTTAGAGCGGACTTTTAAAGTCCGCTCTAATTTTTTTTACTAAAATTTTATGGCAGACGAACCTGGTAAACTAGATATCTCTGATGAAATGATTGCCGAAAGGCGAGGTGGATCAGGTAAAATGCCAACAGATATGCCATCATGGATGGCTAAATCTATTGTTAATATTGATAAATTCAGTAAGTGGATTGGTAGTATTGTTTGTTGGATATTGATGCCACTCATTTTTGCAATGACCTATGAAGTTCTTGCAAGAAAATTATTTTTAGCACCAACAATTTGGGCTTACGACATAAGCCGTTTTCTTTATGGTGCATTATTTATGCTTGGTGCAGGATATGCTCTTTCTAGAGGAGTGCATATAAGAGCAGATTTTTTATACAGAAATTTTAAAACTAAAACTCAAGGTCTTATTGATTTCTGGTTATATCTTTTATTTTATTTTCCAGGACTAATTGTTTTTCTTTATATGACTATAGGTTTTGTTGAAGAGTCAATTAGAAGAGGCGAACGAGGGATGGATACTACTTGGATGCCTTATATGTGGCCTATTAAAACGTGTTTGTTACTTGGAATTATTTTTTTATTAATTCAAGGTTTTTCAGAATTACTAAAAAGTTATTGGGCAGCTAAAAAAGGTGAGTGGCCAGGAGAGAAAAAATGATATCAGAATTCATTGATCCAGCTATTTTAGGTTTCATTTTAGTTGGTGTGATGCTATTTGCAATATTTATAGGATTTCCAATTTCATTCACTTTAATTTTTTTAGGATTTGTATTTGGTTATCTTGGTTTTGGAAAATTAGTTTTTTATTTAATGACCCTTCAATTCTCAATGGTCATGACCGAACAAACGCTCGCCGCCGTCCCGCTCTTTGTTTTTATGGGTATTATGATGGAACAAGCTGGATTGATGGAGAGGTTGTTTTCAGCATTTCAAATGATGCTAGCAAAAGTTAAGGGGTCTTTATATTACGCAGTTTTATTTGTTTCAGTTATATTTGCTGCAGCAACAGGAATTGTTGGTGCATCAGTCACAATTCTTGGAATTATGGCTGCAAAATCCATGAATAGATCTGGTTATGATGTAAAACTTGCTGCTGGTACTATTACTGCTGGCGGTACTTTAGGAATTTTAATTCCACCAAGTATTATGCTTGTTGTAATGGGACCTATTATGGAAATTCCAGTAATAGATTTATTTGCAGCTGCAATCTTACCAGGAATTCTTCTCGCTAGTTTGTACGCAGCTTACACAACAATCAGATGCATGATTAATCCAAAACTTGGACCTGTTTTACCTGATGATATGAGAGCTGCAAGTATGAGAGAAGTATGGATAGAATTTTTCTTAGGTTTAGTTCCCCCAGCAGCTTTAGTATTTGCTGCATTAGGAAGTATTTTATTTGGATTTGCAACTCCAACAGAAGCAGCAGGCTGTGGAGCTATGGGTGCTTTATTACTCTCTTTAGCTTATAAAAAATTAACTCTTTCAAAACTTCAAGAAGCATTAGTGAAAACATTAGAGATTACTGCTTTAATAATGGTTTTAGTTGCGGCATCAAATTTTTTTGGTGCAGTTTTTGCAAGACTAGGAACCCCAACTCTTTTGACTGAATTTTTATTAGGCTTAGAAATGAACAAGTATTTAATTCTAGCGATGATAATGGTTATGATTTTTTTATTGGGTTGGCCGTTAGAATGGGTACCCATTGTGATGATTATTATTCCAATAATTTTACCATTGGTAGAGGCATTAGGATTTAATTTAACTTGGTTTGCAATTTTAGTTGCCGTTAATTTACAGACCGCCTGGCTCTCACCTCCAGTAGCACTCTCAGCTTATTTTTTAAAAGGAGTTGTTCCTGAATGGGATTTAAAAGATATTTATTATGGAATGATGCAGTTTATGGTTCTTCAAGTGATAGGATTAGTTTTGATCATTATATTTCCTAAAATTGCACTTTGGTTACCAACTCTCTTATATGGACAGTAGAATATTAAAGTTTTATATTGTCTAAGTGAGTCAACAAAAAACAAAAAAAACTCTCATTAACTGGGATTTAGTAACTGTAAACCCTAACAATAAAACTTGGGACTGGAAGGACTTATTTTGTTTTTGGGGGGTTAATATACAAAGTGTTATTGGATTTTCACTGATTGCATCTTTGTACTTAATTTATAATTTAAATACTGCTGTAGTTCTTTTTGGAACAATTTTAGGAACTTTTTTTGTTTACATATTTTCTTATCTAATAGGCAAACCCTCTCAGAAATTTGGATTACCATTTGTTGTTTTGTTAAGATCTTCATTAGGATTTAGAGGTGCTCAATTTTTTGGATTATTGAGGAGTATTGTTGGAATATTTATGTTTGGTATCCAAACATATTTTTTATCAAAAGCGATTGGTTTTCTTATTAGAGTTTTAATGTATTCAGTTGATAATTCAATTTTACAAAAAGAAATTTTATTAGTTTTTTTTATAGGACTTAATATTATTGATTGGGCTGCCATTATAATATCTATTACTTTGCAAACATACTTATTTAGTGTGGGCATGAACTTTAATAAAAGATTAATTAAGTTTTCAGCATTATTAATTTATGCGGCAATGGTAATGTTTTTCTTTATCGTTTTTTTATCTGATGTAAAATTAACTGCTAAATCATTTATTAATGTACTTGATTTTCAAAATATATTTAATGTTAATAATGTAGGCCCTATATTAACAGTTGCTGGCACAACTTTTACTTTTTTTTCTATCGTAATCTTGTCGTTTGGTGATTTTTCTAGATACGTTAAAAATGAACAAGAGCTAAGAAAAGGCAATTTAAGCTTAATTTTAAATCTAATAATTTTTTCATTTTTTTCATTATTTATTGTTACCGGTGCTGATGCATTTCAAAATTTAAATCAACAAAACATAGAGATGATTTTAACTAACCCTACAGATATAATTGGGAAATTAAATAATATTCTTTTGGTTTCTTTAGCCTTAATTTTTATAATCATAGCTTCTGCATCATCAAATTTAATAGCAAACTTTATTCCTTCACAATATACTTTAATTAATTTTGATCCTTCATCCTTTTCTTTCAAAAGTGCCAGTTATGTAATAGCTATTTTTGGTTTTATTATAGGAGTTTTTTGGTTAACTTTTTTAAGCCAAGTTGGGGTATTATCCTATATAGATACAATCGGTGCATTTTTTGGTCCTTTATTTGGTTTAATGATCGCTGATTTTTATATGATTAAAAAAGGAAAATTGGAAAATAAAGATATATATTCACTTGAAAATAGTGGTGCTTATTATTATTCGGGTGGATGGCATCTTAAAGGAGTTTATTCTTTAATATTAGGATTTATTTTTTCTGCTTCAACAATTTGGAACACAAATCTAATGTTTTTACAATCTTACTCCTGGATTATTGGTGCTTTTGTTGCTGCTTTTGTTTATTACCTCCTAGCTAGAGAGTAGTTTTATGGATAAAATTTCTTTTGATTTTAAAGGCAGAACTGCAATTGTTACTGGCGGTGCACAAGGCTTTGGTTTAGATATCACAAAAAGATTAATAAGGTCAGGTGCGAGTGTAATTATTTGGGACAATGATCAGAAAATGGTCGAAAAAGCGATTGAAGATATTAAAAGTCCCAATCTAAGTTTTAATATTGTTGATATTTCAAATTATTCCAAAGTTGAAGAATGTGTGCAAGAAATCACTAAACAAAAAAATATTGATATATTGATTAATAATGCTGGTATTACTGGTCCAACAGCAACTTTATGGGAATATGATATTGAGATGTGGAGAAAGGTTGTTGATATAAATTTAATGGGTACTTTTAATTGTTGTCGAACAATTGTACCGAATATGATCAAAAATAATTATGGAAGAATAGTTAATGTGGCTTCAGTTGCGGGTAAAGATGGTAATGCTAACGCAAGTGCTTATAGCGTTGGAAAAGCAGGGGCTATTGGATTAACAAAATCACTAGGGAAAGAGCTTGCGGATAAGAATATAGCAGTAAATGCCGTTACTCCTGCAGGTGCTAAAACCAGAATTTTGGACCAAATGACCAAAGAACACGTCCAAAGAATGTTATCAAAAGTGCCAAGAGGACGATTTCTTGAGGTTGAGGAGTTTACCTCTTTAGTCTGCTGGTTATCTTCTGAGGAAAATACATTCTCAACTGCTGCAGTTTTTGATATCAGTGGAGGTCGTTCGACCTATTAACTTCTTGGTTTTATCTCTACTATCTTAGTTTGATTGAGTTTGGCCCTGCTAAATTTTACATCTTTTGACATTACTGGAGCAAAAATCATTATTGACCAGTAAATTAATAAAATAAAAATAGAAATTGTCTTCATAATTCACATATACGAATAGAAATTGATTTTTGATTGTTTAAATTTTGTCAAAATAATGTATTAACAATTTTTTTAAAAAATTTATGAAAATAATTTTAAAACTTTTAATAAGTCTCTTTTTATTTACTGAGATAGGTGTAGCTAATGAAATAAAAGTATTTGAATTTACCGAAGTTGAACTTTCACAGCTTGAGGTCAGAAAGGTTAGAGGTGCGGACAATAAGACAAATTATTCAGTTGGATCTAATGAAAATGGCAATTTTTTAAAATCAGTTGCTGATAATGCTGCCTCTGGTTTAGGAAAAGAAGTGAAAATTGACCTTAACAAAACACCTTTCATTAATATTACATGGAAAGTTGAAAAAGATTTATCTGGTATAAAAGAAAATACAAAAAAAGGACATGATTTTGCAGCAAGAGTATTTGCAATAAAAAAGACTGGTGCAACACCGCTTTCTAATAGGGCAATAAATTATGTCTTTTCAAGTAACAACGAAATTGGATTTAGTTCACCAAGCCCTTATACCAAAAAATCTATAGATAATGTTTTATCATCTACTAAAAATAATCTCAATCAGTGGGTTACTGTTAAAGCAAATGTCAAAGAAGATTTTAAAAAATTTCACGATTTAGATGTTAACGAATTAGATGGATTAGCTATAATGTCTGATACCGATAATTCTGGAATGAAAGCTATAGCTTATTTTCAAAATATTTATTTTTCAGCAAATTGATTACATTTTAAGATATTTTTTTAAAATTGTACTAAATAAGGAGAGTGCAACTGCAACAATTACATCTTCTAAAGGAGTTGCCTGAGGATAGCCAAAGTTCCAAGCTATAACCATTACTAACCATATTGTAAAAATATTCATAATAAAAACTACATCTTAGTTTATATAAAATAATTATTTTTTTGGTATAAATTAATTATGCATGAAAATTTTTTTCACAAATTAAAAGTTTATTACGAAGATACAGACTCTGGTGGAGTAGTTTATTACGCTAATTATTTAAAGTACTTAGAAAGAGCAAGAACAGAGGCTCTTTTTTCAATAGGTTTTAGTAATAAGAAAGTTCAAGAACAATTTGGTTCATTAATAATCGTCAAGTCTTGTAACATTGAATATAAAAAAACAGCTTTTTTAGAAGATGAATTAACTATTAGATCTTTTGTTAAATCTATAACCAAAACCTCTTTCTTTATGAACCAAATTATTACTAGAGGTGAAGATATTATAGTTGAAGCACAAGTTCATTTAGTTTTCATAAATAAAGATGGTAAGCCAGTTAAAATTCCTGAAGATATATACTCAAAATTTAAACCTTATTTTTGTGACACAATTAAAGTGTAGAAAATTTTTTCGCTTTTTTAAACAAACTGTTAATCATTAAAGGTGTTACAACTTTAGTATTAACATTTCTAGGGCTAGGATGATAACAGGCAATTAATATTCTTCTATCAGGTAATAAATATTTTTTTCCGTGTTTAAACTCAAATTTTTTATTCATATTAAATTTCTTTTTGTAAATTTTTAGACAATTATCAAAAGCAACTTTACCTAACGCTACAATTACTTTAAGTTTTTTTAATTGATCTAATTCATTAATAAAATAATTAGAACATTTTATTAATTCACTATTTTTTGGTTTATCTCCTGGAGGAACACACTTGAGTATATTAGTTATATAAGTCGATTTTAATTTTAATCCATCATTTCTATTTTTTGAGAAATCTTGATTTGATATATTCACTTTATGGAGACTTTTAAATAAAAAATCCCCTGATTTATCTCCAGTAAAAGCTCTGCCTGTTCTAGTTCCTCCATGTGCTGCAGGAGCTAAACCTATAATCATTAATTTTGCATTGACGTCACCAAAACCAGTAACAGGCTTTCCCCAATACTTTTCATTTATGTTTTGTTTCCGTTTTTCTAATGAAATTTTTTTTATGAAATTAAATAAACGTGGACATTTTTTACATTTAATTATTGTGTTATTTAATTTTTTGAATTTAATGCTCATTGATGAAATTACTTAAGATTATAATAATAATATTTTTCGCTTTAACAATTGAAATAAATGCAGATACCGAAAAAGAAATTATAAACAATCTTCAAAAAGGAGGTAATTTAATTTTTATCAGACATGCTTATGCCCCCGGTAATGGTGATCCAGAAAATTTTGATATCAATAATTGTGAGACGCAAAGAAATTTGAGTCAGTCAGGAAGATTTCAATCAAAAAAAATTGGAAATTTTTTTAAAGAAAACGATATTCCTATTAAATTAGTAATTTCAAGTGAATGGTGCAGATGTAAAGAAACGGCTTTGATTGCTTTTAAAAATTATGAAACAGAAAATTTTCTTAATTCTTTTTACAGCGCAACATTTG
Organism: uncultured Pelagibacteraceae bacterium; assembly: GCA_902586125.1. Lineage (GTDB taxonomy): Bacteria > Pseudomonadota > Alphaproteobacteria > Pelagibacterales > Pelagibacteraceae > Pelagibacter. Next base: position 67,823 of record CACIGI010000005.1, read on the forward strand.
CAAAAAATAGAAAAATGCAAATGAAAAAGCTTAAAGATTATGTAAAAAGTTGGAATGGTGATAAAAATTTAGTGTTAGTCACTCATTATGTTGTAATATCAGAAGCTCTTAATTATGCACCAAGTTCAGGAGAAATTGTGATTGCTGATAAAAATTTTAAAAAGTTGAATAGTGTAGAAATTGATTATTAAAGATTATGTCTTCAAAGAGAGCAATGAAACAAGCACAAAAACAAGCTTATGCTAGACATAGGAGCAATATTACTCAAAGTCGATTTAATCAAAAAAAAAAAAACTTTACAAAAAAAAGTAAAAAAAATTAACTTTCACTATCGAATTTTTCTATTTTTTTACATGTAGAAATTTTAGAAATTCCTTCCTCATCATTTAAAACAGTTTTCATATAAACTTCTTGTTTACCTTTTTCAAAAAGTATTTGAGTATAAAATTGTGGGTATCCATGTTTGTGAGTTAAAATTTTTCCATTTTCCTCGTAAATATTTCTTACGTATGAATTAGATTTTTTTACACTTAGATCTGTTAATCTGTATTTTTGATAAGTTTTTTCTTTATAAACATAATTTCTAACCATAATAAATTCATTTAAATTAAGTATGTATTCATTCTTTAAAAACTCATCTTGTTTGTCGTCACAAGAACTCATTACTATGATCTCAGATTTTAAATTTTGGATTGGTAAAATGAGTAATAAAAAAATGATAAAATATTTAACTTTTTTCATGTTTGTCAGCTAAAAATAAACTTATTAAAAATATAGCTGTCCAGCCTAGTCCCAAAAGACCTTTGTAAACATTTGTGTCTGCACTCCATATTTTAAGAAACAAAGCTCCAAATACAAGACCAATTATATAAATAATTAATACAATCGTAGTTCTATTCATTTTTTAAACTTTTTTTAAAAAGAGAAATACCATTTTCAATTTTATATGTATAGGACTCTTCAAAACTTTCTAATTGCCATCCAGACAATCTAGCTTTAATTAATTTAAGGTTATCTATTTTCCATTGATCTGAAGTATCTTCTTGTTTCCAAATTTTTTTTTCCTCATTATTTCTGCCACAACCATAACAATATCCAGTTTTAGGATCAGTTTTACAAATACTTATACAAGGTGAAACAATCATAATAATCATTATAGAGGAAAAATTATAAATTTTACAACAAATGTCGTTGGACAAATAGTTTCAATAATATATAAAACTTCAAGATTTGTGGGGCGATGGCGGAATTGGTAGACGCGTCGGTCTTAGGAACCGATAGAGCAATCTGTGAAGGTTCGAGTCCTTTTCGCCCTACCATCAATAGATTATGAAAGTAACAATAGAAAATAAAAAAGGTTTAAATAAAGATTTAAAAGTATTCATAGATAAAAAAACTATGAGTACTCATATGGATCAAAGGTATGAGGAAATTAAAGGAACAGTAAACCTTAAAGGTTTTAGACCCGGAAAAGTACCAAAGGAAATTTTAAAAAGACAATTTGGAAAAGCAGTTTTTGGTGAAGTCTTAGATAAGGTTATTAAAGACACTTCAACCAAAGCATTGCAAGAAAATAATATTAAGCCTGCAGGTCAACCTAAGCTGGATCTAAAAACATACGGAGAAGATAAAGATCTTGAATATATTATTTCAGTAACAGAGCTTCCAAAGGTTGAAGTAAAACCAATAGAAAATATTAAGTTTGATGAGTTTTCAGTAAAAATAGATGAAACTGAGGCAGATAAAAGAATAAAAGAGATAGCAAAAAATCAACCAAACTTTAAAGAAGCTCCAAAAGATACAATTGCAAAAGAAGGTGATTTGGTTGCCTTTGATTATAATGCCACTATTGATGACAAGCCATTTAAAGGTGGTGAAGGTAAAAATACACAATTAACTTTGGGTAAAGATTTATTTTTAAAAGGTTTTGATAAACAACTAATGGGTGTCAAAGTAGGTGATGAAAAGACCGTTGAAGCTACTTTGCCTGAAAACTTTCCTGAAAAAGAATTAATAAATAAAAAAGCGAAATTTAAATGCAAAATAACTATATTAAAAAATCCTGAACCAGTAAAAATCGATGATGAATTTGCAAAAAATTTTGGTGCAAAAGATTTGAAAGACCTAAAATCTTTAATTTCAAAACAAATAAATGATGAATATAAAAATTCCCTTGAACGTTTCTCTAAAAATCAAATCTTAAAAGAAATAGAAAAATTTAATATAAAAGATATTCCAGAAAATTTAATTGATGAAGAAGTAAAGATTCTTTCTCAAGGAATGTCCGAAGAAGATGCAAAAAAAAGTAGGAAAAATTTTGAAGAAATAGCGAAAAAAAGAATTAAAGTTGGATTAGTTTTAAATGAATTTGGTGAGCAAAATCAAATCAAGGTGACAGAGCAGGAACTACAAGCTGAAGTTCAAAAACAAATTAGAATGATGCCAGGTCAAGAGAAAATGGTCATGGATTTTTATCAAAAAAATCCTTCAGCATTATCTAGCTTGAGAGGTACAGTCTACGAAGAAAAAATTTTAAAATTAATTAAAGAAAAAGCAAAATCAAACAAGAAAGAAGTTTCAAAAGAAGAAGCAGAAAAAATTTTAAAACAATCTCAAATGCAAGAATATAGTCATTCTAATGAAGGCAAAGAAAAAACAGAAAAGAAGGTTGAAGCTAAAAAAACTTCAACGAACAAAACTAAAACAAAAACCTCAAAAACAAAGTCGCCTGTCAAAAAAACAAAAAAAGTTAGCAAAAAGTAATCTCAAGTTGTATAAGTAAAGCGAATCAACTTATGACAAATAAAATATCAGAACATATGAGCACCTTAGTACCTATGGTTGTTGAACAATCAAGTAAGGGAGAAAGAGCATATGACATTTACTCTAGACTATTAAAAGAAAGAATAATTTTTCTAACAGGTCAAATTAACGATAATGTTGCTTCACTAGTGACTGCTCAACTTTTATTTTTGGAGGCGGAAGATCCTAAAAAGGAAATTTATTTATATATAAATAGTCCTGGGGGGTTAGTAACTGCGGGTCTTGGTATTTATGATACAATGCAATATGTAAAGCCAGATATTTCCACATTATGTATTGGTCAAGCAGCATCAATGGGATCATTTTTACTTTCAGCTGGAAAAAAAGGTAAAAGATTTTCATTACCAAATTCTAGAATAATGGTTCATCAACCATCTGCTGGTTTTCAAGGACAAGCAACTGATGTTGAGATTCATGCTAATGAAGTTTTATCTTTAAAAAAAAGATTGAATGAAATTTATTCAAAACATACGGGTAAATCAGTAGACGAAATCAAATCTGCTCTAGAAAGAGATAACTTCATGACTGCTGATGCTGCCAAGTCATTTGGGTTGATAGATGAAGTGGTAGAAAAAAGATCTTAATACACAAGATATTGACATCAAATCATTAGAAACTTGATTAACATAAGTCTCTTATAATAGAGTAATTAAATTGATTCGTTATAAAAACTATGAATACAAACAATAAAAATATTTTGTACTGTTCTTTCTGTGGAAAGAGTCAACATGAAGTAAGAAAACTTATTGCAGGCCCAACTGTTTTTATCTGCGATGAGTGTGTTGAACTTTGTATGGATATCATTAAAGAGGAGAGCAAAGATACTTTTGTAAAACATCAAGACGGCCTACCTTCACCAAAAGAAATTTGTTCAGTTTTAGATGATTATGTAATTGGACAATCACATGCAAAAAAAGTTTTATCTGTAGCAGTTCATAATCACTACAAAAGACTAAATTATGAAAATAAAACAAGTAAAAATGTAGAACTTGCTAAATCAAATATTCTATTAGTTGGACCAACTGGATGTGGAAAAACTTTATTGGCACAAACACTCGCTAGAATCTTGGATGTTCCATTTACAATGGCTGATGCAACCACATTAACCGAGGCAGGTTATGTTGGTGAAGATGTTGAAAATATTATTCTAAAGTTATTACAAGCTGCAGACTATAATGTTGAAAAAGCACAACGTGGAATTGTTTATATAGATGAGGTAGATAAAATAAGTAGAAAATCAGAAAATCCATCCATAACCAGAGATGTTTCGGGAGAGGGAGTTCAACAAGCTCTATTAAAAATTATGGAAGGAACAATTGCTAGTGTTCCACCACAAGGTGGAAGAAAACACCCTCAGCAAGAATTTTTACAAGTTGATACAACAAATATTTTATTTATTTGCGGCGGTGCGTTTGCGGGATTAGATAAAATTATTTCACAAAGAGACAAGGGAACCTCAATTGGTTTTGGTGCTGATGTTAAAAATACACAAGATAAAAAGACTGGTGAATGGATGAAAGGTTTAGAACCTGAAGATTTATTAAGATATGGACTTATCCCAGAATTTATTGGACGATTACCGATGATTGCTACTTTAGACGATTTAGACGAAAAATCTTTAATTAAAATATTACAAGAGCCAAAAAATTCTTTAACAAAACAATATCAAGAATTATTTAAATTAGATGGTGCAAAATTAAGTTTTAAAGAAAGTGCATTAAAAGAAATTGCACTTAAAGCAATCAGAAAAAAAACAGGAGCAAGGGGTTTAAGATCAATTTTGGAAAATATTTTACTTAAGACGATGTACGATTTACCAAGTCAAGAAAATATTAAAGAGGTCATAGTCGATGCTGCGTCTGTAAAAGGGCAATCACAACCAATAATAGTTCATTCAGAATCGGACGATAAATCAAAGCCTAGCAAGACCTCAGCGGCGTAATATCCTTAATAAATAAGAAAAAGGTATTGCAATATAATTTATAATATCCATATTCATATTCATGGACGTCAAAATTTCATTACCTTTATTACCGCTAAGAGACATAGTGGTGTTTCCAAGTATGGTGATT